>DATBDN010000143.1:0-12829 GCA_036269895.1 Thermoleophilaceae bacterium | reverse complement strand
CTAGTCCCGCGGCGGCAGCTTCGATCCGACCAGGTTCGTCTGCTCGGCCAGGAGCTTGAAGCCTGCTTGCAGCCAGTCGTTTGCGGCCGAGGTCGCCAGGATCATGCTCACCGTCTTCCCGGCCTCCGGGTGCAGGACGCGTAGGCCCACGACGCCGAGCGCGCTCCATGTCCCCACGCAGCGCGTGCAGGTCACGAGCTCTCCGACCGCACGTTGGATCCTGCCCCCCTTCGGCCGCTGGTGTTGCTCCTCCTCGACGAACGGCTCGCGGACCCAGGCGCCGATCCGCTCGCGCGCCACGGCCTTGGAGACCGCGAAGGTCGCCGCCGCCAGCGGAATCAGTTCCTTGTTCGTGATCGGGTCCTCCGATGCGCGTCCCCGCGTGCCCGCTACCAGCGCCGCTGCCAGCGCGACCCAGAGCGCGTTGATCGCGGCATAGTCGACCGGGCGAGTCTCACCGTCCATGCCGGATGTCGTACCCGCCATGGAAATCGCCGTAACCGGGTACCGTGGCTCAATGGTCGACTGGACCCTGGCGCGGCGGGTTGCCGCAATCGCCGGAGCAACGGAGGGCTCCACCGAGGTGGGGGTCGACCTGATCGCAGCCTCCAAGCGCCTCGAGCCCGAGGTGGCCGGCTACACCGGGCTCGACCCGCAGGGTCACGCGCCGCCGGCGGAGGTGGTCGACCGCGCCGGCTGGGCCGACGCCAACCTGACGACGTTCAGTGACCTGCTGACGCCGATCGCCGACCGCATGTCGGAGCGGCTGGGCCGTGCCGGGCCGATCGCGGGCCCGCTGCGGATGGGGGCCGGCGCGACGATCGCGACCGAAGCCGGGCTCATCACGGGCTACATGTCCCAGCGGGTACTGGGGCAGTTCGAGCTGTCGCTGATCCAGCCCGAGGGGCCGACCCGCCTGCTGTTCGTATCGCCGAACCTGCGCAAGGCGGTCGACGAGCTCGAGGTCGACCGTGACGCGTTCTACGACTGGATCGTCCTGCACGAGCTGACGCACGTCGTGCAGTTCACGGGTGTGCCGTGGCTGCGCGATCACCTGGGTGGGCTGCTGCGGGCCTATCTGGACACCGTCGACGTGCGGATCCAGGCGGGCCCTGCCGGCGGCCTGCCGTCGATGCCGAACATGCAGGCGCTGGTGGAGCGCTTCCGGGACGGGGGCCTGATGGCGCTGATCCAGACGCACGAGCAGCGTGAGCTGATGGACAAGCTGCAACCGGTGATGGCGGTGATCGAGGGGTATTCGGAGCACGTGATGGACGCGCTCGGCGCGACGCTCGTGCCGGGGTACGAGAAGCTGCGCGAGGCGATGGATCGGCGGCGCCGGAGCCGCTCGGCCCCGGAGCGGCTGCTCCAGAAGCTGCTCGGGCTCGACCTGAAGATGCGCCAGTACGAGCAGGGGAAGCGCTTCTGCGATGCGGTCGCGGCTGAGGTTGGGATCGGCGGCCTGAACGTCGTCTGGCGCTCGCCGGAGGACATGCCCACGGCGGCGGAGCTCGATGATCCCGCTGCTTGGATTCGCCGGACTTCGCTTCCTAGCGCTGCTTAGGGACCTACTGCCGCCGCGCCTCGGGACGCCTCAGGACGCACTCCCGCGGCGTGGGTGCCGGTTCACGGCTCAGGCTCGATACGTGATCCACGTCACGTAACCCTGGTGCTTTGGGGGTTTATTAGCTTGTGGACACGGTATTAATTCTAATAAGATTCCGAGCAGACAGCTTCTGGAGGAGGAAAAGTAAATGTCCACGAGCAGCACTCGCAGCACCACCCGCCGACGTAGCAACAACACGCGTCGCCGGACCACCACTGGCAACACCACTGGCAACACGACTGCCACGCAGCGCAGCGCGCGCGGCAAGGCTTCGGCCGCGAGCCGCAAGCGCAACACAGCCACGCGCAACGCGCGTACGGCCAACACGCAGGCGCAGCGCGCCGCTTCGACGGCGAGCACCGCTGCCGGCCAGCGCGCCAAGGCTGAGACGCTCCAGGTTCAGGAGCTCGCGCTTCAGGCCCAGCGTCCCGCTCTCGTGTACGTCGGCGCGGTCCTGACGGCCGCCGAGAACGTCCAGGAGACGGCGAAGAAGTACCGCACGCGCACGACCGCCACGCGCGAGGTCACCCGCCTGCAGAAGCAGGTCTCGACCGACCTCAAGAAGTTCGAGCGTCGTGGTGAGCGCGCCAAGAAGCGCGTCGAGCGTGAGGTCAAGAAGACGCGCACGCGCATCGAGCGCGAGATGCGTCAGCGCCGCACGGCCGTCACCCGCACGGTCAAGCGGAACCGTCGCGAGTTCGAGCGTTCCGCCAAGAACCTGCAGTCGGACGCACAGGGCCTGGCCCAGCGCGTCCAGGATCAGGTGACCAGCCTGGTCTAAGGCGGTGCAGACCGTCTGGTAGGGGCTTCCCCCCGGCTTGGCTTGAGGAGAGGGCCGAAGACGGGGAAGAGCTGTTCGGGGACGAACTTCCCGATCAGTGCAGCATCTCTCCTCCCTCAGCCGCCGGGGCCTTCGGGCCCCGGCGGTTCTATTTGTGGACTCTTGAAGGCGATCCCTAACATCAGACGGGATGCCGACGAAGGACCAGATCACTGAAGCGCTGAAGGCCGTAATCGATCCCGAGCTGCACCACGACATCGTGAGCCTCGGGATGGTGCGGAACATCGACGTCCAGGACGGCCGCGTCGACGTGGTCGTCTCGCTGACAACGCCCGGCTGTCCGATCCGCTCGCACTTCCAGAACGGCGTGATGCAGGCCGTCGGCTCGCTCGAGGGGGTCCGCGAGGTCAACGTCGGCTTCGACGTGCTCTCCCAGGACGAGAAGCAGAGCCTCAGCCAGCGGCTTGGTCGCGGCGGCGGGCCGCTCCCCGGCGGCGCGCTCGCACAGGTCAAGACCGTCATCTGCGTCGCGTCCGGCAAGGGAGGGGTTGGCAAGTCGACTACCACCGCCAACCTCGCCGCCGCGCTGTTCGCGGAGGGCAAGTCCACCGCGGCGCTCGATGCGGACGTCTGGGGCTACTCGATCCCGCGCATGCTCGGCGTGCACGGCCGGCCGATGGTCTCGGCTGAGCGGAAGATCATCCCGCTGGAGACGCACGGCGGGATCAAGGCGGTCTCGATCGAGTTCTTCCTCGACGCCGAGGACCAGGCGATCACCTGGCGCGGCCCAATGCTGCACAAGGCCATCCGCCAGTTCCTCGAGGACGTCGAGTGGGGTCAACTGGATTACCTACTCATCGACCTGCCGCCCGGCACCGGCGACGTCACGATGACGCTGGCGCAGCTGCTGCCGCACTCGAAATTCGTGATCGTCACGACGCCGCAGGACGCCGCGCAGAAGGTCGCGCGTCGCGCCGCGGAGACCGCTTCACGCTACGACATCGAGCTGCTCGGCGTGATCGAGAACATGTATGGCGAGGTCTTCGGCGAGGGCGGCGGCCAGCTTCTGGCGGATGAGCTCGACATTCCGCTGCTCGGAAAGGTTCCGCTGACGGAGGGGGTGCGGCGGGCGTCCGACGCGGGCACGCCGATCGTGCTCGAGGACCCCGACAACCCGGCGTCGCAGGCGTTCTTCCACGCTGCGCGCGGGATCATCGCCGCCACGCCGGAGGAGATCCAGGTCCTCGCAACGCCGCTTGCAGCCGGAATCACCGGCACAGCGCTGCCGATGGCGCCGTAGGCGCCCCATCCGATTACAAGCCGCCAAGCTGTCGCGTTCCGGCCGGAGCGACAGTACGATCGCCCGGAGATGGCGCGCATTTCTTCTGCCGCGTACGTCACAGCGGTCTTGCATTTCTTGCAGGCGTTCAACCGCCACGACCTGGATGCATGTGAGCAGTTCCTCGATCCGCGCATCGAATGGCACAGCGCGGTGGCCTACAGCGGCCGCGGTGAGGTGCGTTCGATGCTGCAGTCACTTGGCGAGCGCTTCACGCGCCCGCAGGTCCGACCCGACGACTTCCGCGAGGCCGGGGGCCACGTCCTCATGATCGTCTGCTTCTTCGAAGACGACCGTGAGGCGCAGTCGCGCGAGCAACGCCAGTCGTGGATCGTGGCCATGAGCGACGAAGGGCTCATGCGACGGGTCATCGCATACCCGTCGCCGGCTGACGCCGCCCGTGCGTTCGAAGGACTAGCCGCCTCGGCGCTTAATCTGCACGCCTAGATGCACTCATCACAGCATTTCGTAACCGTTGGCCTGCGGTTCGTGGAGGCATTCAACCGGGGGGACATCGACGCGTGCGTCGACCTGCTTTCTCCGGAGATCGAGTGGTATGCGAGCAACCGCTACTCCGATGCCGAGACGCACATAGGGCAGGCAGACGTGAAGCTGTACCTGGAGTCGCTCCACGGACATCTCGACGAGCCGCGGATGGAGCCGGAGGATGGCTTCCAGGTAGGCGATCACGTCATGCTCATCAACCGGCTCCGCGGCAAGGGGACACTTGCGGGCCACGACGTGGTGGAGCGCTACAACTGGCTGGCGCTCGTGGACGGCGGCAAGTTCAAGCGCGTCGTCACATATCCGACCCCGGCCGAGGCGCGTCGTGCGCTGGAAGCCGCGACGGACGCCATTCGCGGTCACTGATCTGACCTCGACGCACAGCGGGCGCTGGGTGATTTAGGGTTCCCCCGTGAGCTCGCCCGCTTGGCAGCCGTTTTCGGTCACTGTCGCCACGGATGGCGATCGCGCCGTGGTGAGCTTTCGCGGGGAACTCGACATGTCAGGGGTCGACCGTGCACGCACCGCGATCGAGCAGGCGGAGTCGGGTACGGCGACCCTGCTGGTCCTGGACCTGTCCGAGCTCGACTTCATCGACTCGACCGGTCTCGAGGTGGTGCTGCGCGCCGCCCGCCGCGCCCACGACGACGGCCGCCGGCTGATCGTGCAGCGCCCTTCGCGCTACGTCAGGCGACTGCTGGAGATGACGGCCATCGACCAGTCACTCGACGTGGTCGAAGATGTCGTCTAGGCGCGCTAGCTCGACGCGTTCTTGAAGTAGGCCGCGTTGACCTCGATGTAGCGCTCCCACTCGTTCGGGAGCTGGTCCTCGGCGAAGCAGGCGTCCACGGGACACGCCTCTACGCAGGCGTCGCAGTCGATGCATTCCTCAGGGTCGATATACAGCTGCTCGACGTTGTCGTAGTCGGGCTCATCGGGCGTCGGGTGAATGCAGTCGACAGGGCAGACCTCGACGCACGAATTGTCCTTCTGCCCGATGCAGGGCTCTGCGATCACGTAGGCCATGTAGCGCGCCAATCTAGCGAATGGGACCCGGAAACTAGTCTTTAGCCATGGCGATCACGTCCCGGATCCTTCGCGAGCGCGGCAAGCGCCAGGCCGAGAAGCTCGGGATCGACCCGGCGCGCGTCCCGCCGGGCCAGTACCTGACCGAGCGCTTCCCGGTGCTGACGGTCGGCCCCAACCCGGCCTACGACCTGGCGGGGTGGGACTTCACGGTTTTCGGCGAGGTCGAGCGGGAGCTGAAGCTGAGCTGGGAGGAGCTGAAGGCGCTGCCGCAGCACGCGGTCACGACCGACATCCACTGCGTGACGCGCTGGTCGAAGCTGGACACGAAGTGGGTCGGTGTCCCGGTTCGCGAGGTGCTTGACCGCGCGGGCGTGACCGAGAGCGGGACGCACGTGATGGCCTACTCCGACGGCGGCTACACCACCAACATCCGGCTGGGGGCGCTGTATGACGACGACGTGCTGCTGGCGCACACCTACGACAGTGAGCCGCTCGAGCACGACCACGGGGCCCCGCTGCGCCTGCTGGTGCCGAAGCGCTACTTCTGGAAGTCGGCGAAGTTCCTGCGCAAGCTCGAGGTGATGAGCGCCGACCGCATGGGCTTCTGGGAGCTGAACGGTTATCACAACGACGCTGATCCCTTCAAGGAACAGCGCCACTGGTTCTAGACGTCGCCGGAGAAGGTGTCGCAGTCGGAGGGCTGACCCGACTGCTGGCCGCGCTTGAACCAGGTCGAGCGCTGCGCGGAGGTGCCGTGCGTGAACGTGTCCGGGTTCACCGTGCCCGTCGCCTGTCGCTGCAGCCGGTCGTCGCCAACCGCCTGTGAGGCCTTCATCGCCTCCTGGATGTCGCCCGGGTCCAGCTCTTTGTAAACGGTCTTTGCCCAGACGCTGGCGTAGCAGTCCGCCTGCAGCTCCAGCCGTACCGACAGGGTGTTGCGCTGGTCGGGGTGCTGCTGCTGGAGGCGGCTCACCTGGTCGCTCGTGCCCAGCTGCTGCTGGACATGGTGGCCCATCTCGTGCGCGATCACGTAGGCCCACGCGAAGTCGCCGCTCGCGTGGAGCTGGTTCTGCATGTCGTTGTAGAAGCTGAGATCCAGGTAGACGCGCTGATCGGCCGGGCAGTAGAACGGGCCGACGGCGGAGGTGGCGGAGCCGCAGCCGGTGTTGACGCCGCCGCGGTAGAGGACGAGCTTGGCGTGCTGGTAGGGCTTGCCCTGCTGCGTCAGCGTCTTCTCCCACACCTGCTGTGTGCGCTCGAAGACGTAGACGGAGAAGTCCTTCAGGTCGCGGTCCGGATCCTGACTCGCAGGGATGCCGCTGGGCGCGTTCACGCCAGGAGCCTGCGTGGAGTTGCCGAACGGGTCGTTCACGGACACCGAGGATCCGCCGCCGGAGAGCAGCTGCAGCGCCAGGAAGATGATGATCCCGGTCACCCCGAGCCCGCCAGGGATGGCGACCCGGCCGCCACCTGGCAACCCGCTGCCGGCACCTCTCTGGTCGATTACATCCGTGCTGTCTACGCGCTTCCAACGCATGAATCCCTCATGCCCGCCTTAACCTTGGTTCCTAACGTGACTGACATGAGCACATCTACGCCCACTCGCAAGGAGGAGCGTGAGCGCGCGCGCGCGGAGCGCAAGCGTAAGGAGCAGGAAGAAGCGCTTCAGGCGCAGCGCAAGCGCCGGCTGTTCTACCTGGGTGGCGGACTGCTGGTCCTGATCGCCGTCGTCGCGATCGTGATCGCGGTGGCTTCGGGCGGCGGCTCGAGTCCCAGCTCGGGCGCGTCGAGTTCGGTCAGCGGCGTCAAGGGCACCGACGCAGTCAGGGCCCAGTACGCCGGCATTCCGCAGAAGGGCAACGTGCTCGGCGCCAGCGACGCGCCGGCGACGATGATGGTGTTCGCCGACCTGCAGTGCCCGTTCTGCGCGCAGTTCGAGACCCAGATGTTCCCGAAGCTCGTCAACCGCTACGTCAGGCCCGGCAAGCTCAAGGTCATCTTCCAGCCGATCGCGATCATCGGCCAGGACTCGGTCGCCGGTGCACACGCATCGGCATCCGCCGGCCAGCAGAACAAGATGTTCGACTACGCGAGCCTCTTCTACCTCAACCAGGGGCAGGAGAACACCGGCTACATCACGGACTCGTTCCTGACGAACCTCGCGAAGTCCGTGCCGGGGCTCGACGTCTCGAAGTGGAAGGCCGACCTGAACTCGCAGGGCGTCAGCAGCATGCTCTCGCAGGCCCAGTCGGCAGCACAGACGGCGGGCGTCAATTCGACCCCGACCTTCCTGGTCGCGAAGCGCGGCAAGCCGCTCCAGCGCTTCGACGTCAGCGATTACACGCCGCAGGCCTTCTATCCGAAGCTCGACAGCCTCACGAAGTAACGCTCGCGGTCTCGAGCTCCAGGAGGTACTCCTTCCGCTCGATGCCGCCGGTGTAGCCGCCGATCTTGCCGCCGCTGCGGATCACGCGGTGGCAGGGGACGACGATCGGCATGCGGTTCGAGCCGAGCGCGTTTCCGGCGGCGCGGTGGCCGCGCGGTGACCCCGCTTTGGCGGCGACCTCACCGTAGGTGAGGACCTTGCCGAACGGGATGCGCGCGGTCGCCCGCAACACGCGCCGGCCGAAGCCGTCGTGCAGTCGCCAGTCGACTGGGATGTCGAACGCCTTCCGCTTGCCGGCGAAGTACTCGTCCAGCTCGCGCCGCACCTCGTCGAGTGCCGCGGGCGACTCGACCACGCGCGGCGAGACCTTGCGCGCCAGCTCCTCCAGCACCTCGTCCGTGTGCTCATGCGCGTTGTATGCCAGGCGGATCAGCCCACGTGGCGTCACGGCCACGAGCAGATCGCCCATCGGCGACGGCTCGAACGCGTACGAGACGTCGGTCAGCCCGAGGGCTCGCGCCGAGGTGGCGGCCTGCTCTGAGGCCCGCGCCGCGGCATCGGCGACGTCGCCTCCGCGCAGAATGTCTTCAAGCGTCGTCATTCAGCCCACACCTCCCGGAGCTTCTTCAGGCCTTCGTGGACATTTCGCCGTGCCGCCTCCTCGCTGGTGCCCGTCGCCTGGCCGATCTCGCGGTAGGCCAGGTCGCCCGCGAACCGCAGCAACACCCCCGCCCGTTGCTTCGCTGGAAGGTCGCCCACGGCTCGCCACAGCTCGGGCTCGCCGCCGTTCAGGAGCGGTTCGCCGACGCCCTGGGGGAGCTCCTCGACGGGGATCGCCCGGCGGTTGCGGGCGCGATGCGAGTCGAGCGCCTTGCGGTGGGCGATCGTGAACAGCCAGCCACGCAGGTTGGACTCGGCGCGGAGCCGTGGATATGCGCGAAGAGCGGCGATGAAGGTCTCCTGGAAGCAGTCGTCGGCATCGTGCGCCCCGACCGAGGCGCGCAGGAATCGGTAGACGTCGTCGCGGTGCTCGTCGATGAGCACCTGGAAAGGCGGCAGCGTCACAGGACTACAACGTCGCAGATGCGTGCGGCGTGAGGCTGGTTAGCCTCCTGGCGCGTGATCCTGATCACGGGGGCAACCGGGAATGTGGGCTCCGCCCTGCTGCACAAGCTCGTCGCGGAGGGGCGCGAACCGGTCCGCGCGCTCGTCCGCGATCCGCGGAGGCTGGGGCCGGATCGGGTGCGCGTGCAGATAGCGCTTGGCGACCTCTCCGACGCTTCCTCGTTCCGCAACGCGCTGCGGGGCGTCAAGACGGTGGTCCATCTGGCGGCGGCGATCCGCGACCAGGAGCGCCAGGGCGCCACGATCGAGGAGGTCAACGCGCTCGGCACGCTGCGGCTGGTGCGCGCCGCGGAGCGTGCGGGCGTGGAACGGTTCGTGTTCTTCTCGGCGATCGGCAGCTCGCTGCACTCGCAGTCGCGCTTCTTCCGGGCGAAGGCTCAGGCGGAGCTGGCCGTCGAGGAATCCGCCATGGAGACCGCCATCTTCATGCCGTCGATCATCTACTCGCCAGGGGACCCGTGGATCACGCTGCTGGGTCGCCTGGCGATGCTGCCGCTGGTCCCGGTCTCAGGCAGCGGCCACGCGGTCTACGAGCCGATCTGGGCGATGGACGCCGCGGCCGCGGTGATCGGGCTCCTCGAGCGGGGGAACGGCGACGAGCGCCATCGGCGACTGGAGCTGGCGGGTCCGCAGCGGCTGTCGTACGACGACATGGTGCGCACCTACCTGGGGGTCAAGCACCGCCGCCGCCGGCTGCTGCACGTGCCGCTGCCCGTGGTGCGCTGGGGCCTCAAGGCGGTCGAGGAGGTCCAGGGCTCGCACGCGTTCGCGACGTGGGACGAGGCGGAGCTGATGGAGATCCCGATGGTCTCGGCGCGGGGGACCGCCGACGCGCAGTCGCTCGGCGTCCACCCGCTGCCGATGGGATACGTGCTGGCGACGGGCTGATAAGGGTCCTACGACCTTTGTCCCATGGAGAAGCGGACCTCATGCGCGGGACGATCCGCACATGAAGAAGCTCGTACCGATCTCACTCGCGTTGCTTGCCGCGCTCTTCCTCGCCGTGTCGGCGTACGCCGCCGAGCGGACGTTCACCGTCACGATGACCGGCAAGGCCGAGACGCCGAAGGGCGACCCGGACGGTAAGGGGACCGCGAAGCTCAAGATCGAAGCCTCGAAGGGCGAGGTCTGTTACACGCTCAGTTGGCACAAGATCGGGAAGCCGCTCGCCGCCCACATCCACAAGGGCAACAAGGGCAAGGCAGGGCCGATCGTCGTCCCGCTGTTCGCCGGCACGGCGAAGCACAGCGGCTGCGTCAAGGCGTCGAAGTCGCTTCTCGGGAAGATCGTGAAGAACCCGAAGAGCTACTACGTGAACATCCACACCCAGAGATTCCCAGGCGGCGCGTTGCGCGGCCAGCTCTAGTCCCCGCGGAGTCCACCTCGGGACGCTAGGACGCTCCGAGGCCGGGCTGCACAAGGCCGCACTCGTACGCGAGGACCACGGCCTGCACCCGGTCTCGGAGCTCCAGCTTGCGCAAGATGCTTGACACGTGGGTCTTGGTGGTGTGCTCAGAGACGACCAGCGTGTCCGCGATCTCGCTGTTCGACAGGCCGCGCGCGATCAGCTTGAGCACGTCGCGCTCGCGGTCGGTCAGGTCGCCGAGGGGCGCCGTCTCGGTGCGCGCCGGAGTCCTCTCTTCGGCAAAGCGCTGGATCAGGCGGCGGGTGACCGACGGCGCGAACAGCGAGCCTCCGCCGGCGACCACACGGATGGCTGCCAGCAGCTGCTCCTCCGGAGCGTCCTTCAGCAAGAAGCCGCTGGCGCCGGCTCGGAGCGCCTCGTAGACGTACTCGTCGAGGTCGAACGTAGTCAGGACGAGCACGCGCGGGCTCTGCTCGTCGCGGACGATGCGGCGGGTGGCCTCGATGCCGTCGAGGTCAGGCATGCGGATGTCCATGAGGATCACGTCGGGCTTGAGGGCATCCGCATTCGTGACCGCCGCGAGCCCACCGCCGGCCTCGCCGACGACGTCGAGGTCGGGCTCGGCCTTCAGGATCATCCGGAAGCCGGCGCGGACCAGCGACTGGTCGTCCGCCAGCAGAACGCGGATCAAGCCGCGCCCTCGAGTGGCAGCTCCACCCGCAGCGCGAAGCCATGGCCTTGCGGACGCGGCCCTGCCTCGATCCACCCGCCATAGACCGCCACGCGCTCTCGCATTCCCACCAGGCCGTGCCCACCGGCCTCTGCGGTCGCCTGGCCGCGCCCGTCGTCGCTGACCTCGATCGCGAGCTTCTGCTCGCCGCGCGTGATGTGGACGGTCGCGTGGGCCGGGCCCGCGTGCTTGAGCGCGTTCGTCAGCGCCTCCTGCACGATCCGGTAGGCGGAGACGTCGATCCCGGCCGGGAGGTCGTCGAGCGACCCCTCGACCTTCAGCTCGACGGCCAGGCCGGCGGCGCGCGCGCGTTCCGCGAGCGCGTCCACCCGCCGCAGGCTCGGCTGCGGGGCGAGCGCGAGCTCCTCGTCGTGCTCACGCAGCAGGCTCAGCAGGCGGCGCATCTCGGTCAACGCCTCGCTGGCCGAGTGCTCGATCGTGTCCAGCGCCTCGCGCACTTCGCTCTGCTCGGGGCTCACCTGCTTACGAGCGCCGCGCGCCTGCAGCACGACCACGCTGACAGCGTGCGCGATCACGTCGTGCAGCTCGCGGGCGATTCGCGTGCGCTCCTCTGTGACGGCTGCGCGCGCCCGCTCTTCGCCCTCGCTCTCCAGCTGGGTCTCGCGCTCACGACGCAGGCGGATCACGCGGCCGGCCACGAACGGGCCGCCGAAGAACATGACGAAGAAGCCGATGTCGGACGCCGACGTGCTCTGGCCCGGCTCGATCGCGGCCAGCGGGATTGCCGCGACGATCAAGGCGATCGCGACCCAGAGCGCGTGGCCGCGTGCGTAGGCGCCGACCGAGTAGATCGTGATCACGATCGCGAACAGCAGCGCCGCGGTGTCGCCCATCGCGTTCGGCCCGACGAGATTCGCGAACTCGATTACGAAGACGGCTACAGCAATCGGCACGACCGGCCAGCGGCGGCGCACGGCCAGCGACGCCATGAAGACCAGGCCGACGATCAGGCCAACCGCGCGGTGGCCGGCGAAGCCGCTCTCGCCGAGCGCCTCGGCCGTGTAGAGCGCTCCGAGCGCAATGGCGAGCGCGGTGTCGAACCTCTGGCCCCTCACGGCTCCGACAGTAATCGCGATCGCGGCGGCCGCCATCACTCTCGAGAGCGATCCGAAGATGGCTCTTCCCGGCGATGCGCGATTCCCCGCGGCGACGGATTCTGCGTCGCATGCACAAGCTCATCCTCATCAGCGTCGTCGCCACCGCCGTGATCGTTGCGGGTTGCGGCGGCAGCAGTGACAGGACCCTTACCAAGAATCAGGTGATCGCCCGCGGCACGGTCATCTGCAAGACCGCCGAGAAGCGGGTCGAGAAGCTCCCGCAGTTGACGGTGCAGCATCCATTCGCCAAGGGCACATCGGCGGCAACGCACGCCACGGCGCGGCGCTTCCTCGCCGGCTACGCCGACGCCCTCGAGTACTCGCGGGCAGGGCTGTCAACTCTCGCCGCGCCGAAGGACGGCAAGCAGCTCCTGGACGGCTACCTGACCGACCTCAGCCGCATCGTCACCCAGTTCCGCGTGGCAGCGAAGGCGCCCGACGCGCAGGTCGAGGGGGCAGCGCAGAAGGCTTTCGGGATGTTCGATCAGGCGAGCAGCCAGACGAAGCGGTACGGCTTCCCGAAGGGCGTCTGCGCCTCGGGCAGCTCGTAACAAACGGGGTCAGAGCACTTTTGTTACAACGAAAAAGGGCCCGGCATCTGCCGGGCCCTTTTGCAAATCTGGAGCTCTCGCTCCTTACATCATGCCGTCCATGCCGCCTGGCATGCCGGGCATTCCACCGCCATCCTTCTCCGGGACCTCGGCGACGATCGCCTCGGTGGTCAGGATGTTCTTGCCGATCGAGGCGGCGTTCTGCAGGGCAGAGCGCGTGACCATCGCCGGGTCGATGACGCCGGCCTTGATCAGGTCGGTGATCTCGCCGGTGGCCGCGTTCAGGCCCTCGGT
>DATBDN010000142.1:0-13682 GCA_036269895.1 Thermoleophilaceae bacterium | reverse complement strand
GTTGCGACCCTGTTCGCGGCTCGGTTCGTCAGGTCGGAGGCGACGGCGAGCGCATGGGACGCGCTACGTCGCGCTCGAACCGACAGCGGCTTCTCCGCGGGCATGGCGGGCAGGGTAGCCGTCACGCCGCCTAGCCTGATCGCATGCGCATCGCCGTGCTCGACACCGTGTACCCGGCGTTCGTGGACGAGTTGTACGCACGGAACACAGGTCTCGAGCAGCGCCCCTACGACGAGCAGCTGCGTGTGCTGCTCGATTTCAGCTTCGGGACTTCTGACGCATACACGGATGGCCTGCGCGAGCTCGGGCACGAGGCCGTAAACGTCATCACCAACGTTCTGCCGCTGCAGACCGCGTGGGTCCGGCGTGAGCGACTGAGGCGCTTGCTGCGAATCGCTGACGGAGTGCCCGCCCGGGCTGGTATGGCCGCGCGCCACCTCGTCTACCAGCTGATCGCATCCGCGCAGGTTGACGCGATCGACCCGCAGGTGGTCTTCGTACACGACACCTGGTCGATCGAATCGGCGCTCCTCGATCGATGGCGGCGTCAAGGTCGTTTCCTCGTTGGCCAGCTCGCGAGTCCCGCCCCGCCGTTGAAGCGGCTGCGGCGGTTCGACCTGATGCTCAGCTCCTTCCATCATTTCGTCGAGCGCTTTCGTGCTTTTGGCATCGACTCGGAGTTCTTCCGTCTCGCGTTCTACGACCGTGTCCTCGACCGCCTGCGGGCGCATGGCGCGGATCCGAGCGCCGAGTCGGCGCGGGACCATCCCGTCGCGTTCGTTGGCGGAGTGGCGCCATCGACGCATGGCCGCGGGACAAGCGTGCTCGAGCGGGCCGCGGCCGCGCTGCCGCTCGAGATCTGGGGCTACGGCGGCGACGAGTTGGCGGCCGGCTCGGCGATCCGTGCACGCCTCCGTGGCCAGGCGTGGGGATTGGACATGTACGAGGTGCTCGCGCGCTCGGAAATCGTGCTCAACCGCCACATCGACGTCGCAGAGGGCCAAGCGAACAACATGCGGCTCTATGAGGCGACAGGTGCCGGTGCGCTTCTCTTGACAGACGCCGCACGCGGGCTTGACGACTTGTTCGGCGTCGGGCGCGAGGTCGTCACCTACGACAGCGCCGAGGATCTCATCGAGAAGGCGCGCCACTATATGGCGAACGACGCTGAGCGAATCGCAATCGCGCGTGCCGGCCAAGAACGCACGCTGCGGGACCACACCTACCGCGAACGCATGCGTGAGCTCGACGCGATGCTTCAGGTGCGGCTGTCGGCGAGCTCCTCGAGCCACGCCTCGTACGGATCGACCATCGCGTCGAGCCCGTAGCGTTCCCTCGCGACGGCCGCGGCGCGATTGGCCATAGCCTGCCGCCGGCCTGAGTCGTCAAGCAGTCGCTCAACGGCGTCGGCGAGCGCAGCGGCGTCGCCGAGCGGCGCAAGCAATCCGGTCTCGCCGTCGTCGACCTGCTCGGGAATGCCGCCGACTGCGGTTGCCACGACCGGCGTGCCGCACGCAAGGGACTCGAGCACCGTGTTCGGGAACGTGTCGGCCCTCGCAGCGTGCAGGTAGAGGTCGGCTGCCCGGTAGAACGGCACCAGCGCGGGCGGCTCGCCCTGGTTCGCGAAGTGGCGCAACAGGACGGCCCCGAGCTGCCGGTCCGGCCCCGGATCCCCGACGCAGGCAAGCGTCAGTTCGCGGCCGCGCGCACCGAGTATTTCGGCCGCACGGGCGATCGTCGGGTAATCCTTGAACGGGTTCGTCCGGGTCTGGTTCGCAGCGAACATCACGACCGGGCTGTCGACCGGCAGGCCGATCGCGCGGCGCGCCTCGGCACGGTCGCCGGGCGAGAAGATCTGCAGGTCGACACCGTTCGGGATCACGCGCGATTCGACCACAGCGGACGCGAGGACCGAGTCGTGGACGCGTTCCATCAGCCAGCGCGATGGAGTAGCAACACGCACACGCATCCCCTCGTAGATCGACGCCTTCCGACGTAGGTTCCACGCGGTTCCGTCGCGCAGCAGGGCGGGATAAACGCCCAGGTTCGGGCAGTTGCCGCAGCCCTCGCGCCAGCGTTCGTGCCCGAGCGGGTGCGCGCAGTGCCCGGTGTAGAGCCACTGGTCGTGCAGCGTCAGCAGCAGCGGCCGCTGCCGTGCGATGCCGGGCAGCATGCGTAGGTCGAAGTAGCCGGCGTGGAGGTTGTGGGCGTGGACAACGTCCGGGGTCCAGGGCGGCAGGTCGAGCAGGTGTGCGGTGCCTGGGAAGTCGAAGTCCTCGTGCCCACGCAGCGTCGACCCATAGCGGGACCGTGCGCGCTGCAACGTGCCGCTGCGCGGAATTTCGTAGACGTCCGGGTCGCTCCCGCGCTTCGTGCCGACCGCGATCGCGGAGTCGTGCCCACGTAACGCGTAGGCACGATGGAGCGAATACGCGATCGCCTGCGCCCCGCCGCCGTGATCGGAGGTGTTGAGCTGGAGGACGCGCATTCAGGCGTGCCGCAATAGGCGCTCGAGGCGCGCTTCGAGCTCGGCCGCTTCCCAGTCGCGCACCAGGACGCGCGGCAGACGCCAGCGGTCCGAGCGCGGCCCCACGAGGCCAGGAAAGTTCGCCGCTGCGTACGAGTACCCGGCTTCGCGTGCCAAACGGCGTGTCAGCTTCGACTGGTCGCGGCTGCCGCCGTATGGGTACGACATCGATCGCACCGGATGCCCGAGCCACCGCTCGAGCTGGATCTTCGACTCGACGAGCTCGCGCTGCTGCACGGCCTCCGGCTGCGCGGCCAGGCTCGGGTGCGTGACGGAGTGGGCGCCGATCTCGACGCCGGGAACGGCGTCCAGCGCTTGCAGCTCGTCCACGTCGAGTTGGCGGTGGCTGTCGCGGTGGTCGCCGGTGGGCGACTCGCCGGCCCACGCGCGCAACTCGACCATGGCCGCTTCGACCTCCTCGGTTGGCCACTGGCGGACAGAAGCGTGGATGGCCTCGTATGCCGCGTGCGAGTCGCTCGTGTCGAACCGGCGGCCGCGCAGCATCAAGTCGCCGTCGCCGGATCGCTTGCCCAGCAGACGTTCCAGCTCATCCCACCAAAGCTCGCGGCGCGCTCCGGTCTGTCCCGTCGTGACGAAAACCGCGGCCGGTGCGCCGGCGTCGCTCAGGGCTGCCAGGTTGTCGGCGTAGCCATCGTCGAACGTGATCGCGACCCCCCCCGCGCGCACGTCGGCGCCGACGAGCCCCCCGAGTGGCTGGACGCTGAAGCGCGACTGCAGCATCTGCAGCTGGGCGCGGAATCGCTCAGGCGTGACGGCCAGGAGCTGGGGATCGTGTTCGAGCGCCGCAACACGGTGGTAGCAGAGCACCACTGCCCGCCCGTCGAGCCGGTCGCGGACGCGCTGGCCGGCGAGCGCAGCGAGGTCGCCGACGCGGCTCACGCGCGCCGAGCAACGATCGTTATCAGCAGCTGGTAGTCGGGATCCCGTGCCTCGAGGACATCGGCCCCGAGCTCCTCGGCGGCCACGCCCTGCAGGAATCCGCATGCCGCCCCGACATTGCCGTCGGTCGCGATCTCGACTTCTTCGAAGACGTCGAAGAGTGCGCGCGCGGACGCATCGGTAAAGCGCCAGAAGTCGCCCCAGCGATCCATGTCGTAGCGGCTGATCTGGCTGATCCCAGGCACGGTCGCAAGCACCGAGCCGCCGGGCTTCAGCGCGCGGTGGGTATTCGCCACCGCCCCCCGAACGTCAAGGATGAACGGCAGTGTCTGGGTCAGGATGATGCAGTCGAACGCGTCCTCCGGCACGCCGTCGCCGGTGGCCAGGTCGCCGACGATCGTCGCCTCGCCGCCTTCGCCGGTCGCGTGCAGGACGTCAGAGCGCTCGACGGCGGAGCCGAACTGCCGCGTGTACGCAGCATCCCCGATCTCGAGCACGCGACCCCGAATCAGCGGCGACCTAGCCGCAAGGAAGCGCTCGATGTAGAAGCGATCGACCGCCGTTCCGCGCTCCAGCCCGAACGTCCGGCTGATCGGCTCGGTGCGCATCAACGCGGCGACGGTGCGCGACGGGTGCGCCGTCCGACGCGCCCGCGCCAGCGTCGCCTGCGCTATCGCCCTAACGCCGGCCATGCACGAGCGCGAACCACGGGGTACCGCCCGGAACCTTGAAGGGCGGCCGGACAGCGCCGTTCGTCTCGTAGTCGAAGTGGTTCACCAGGTAACGGAAGCCATTGCGGTCGAGCAGGTCAAGCAGTGGCCCGAGCCGCTGCTCACCGCTCGGCCAGCCGTGATACTCGATGACAGTCTCGCGGACGTTGTGCAGGCGATCTTCCGCCTCGCGCAGGACGTCAAGCTCGAAGCCTTCGATATTCAGCTTCAGAAAGTCGACCGGCTCCTCCAGCCATTGCGACAGCGGGACTGTCTCGACAGTCTCGGAACCCACATCCGTGATCTGCCCGCCGTCGGCACCATCGGAGCTGAACGAAGCCGTGCCCGCCGCCGCAGTCAGTCCTGCCTTCACCAGCTCGACGTCACTCAAGTTGTTGTCGCGCACGTTGCGTTCGAGGACGTTGAAGATCTGCGCGTCGGGTTCGAACGTGGTCACCCGTGCGCTCGGATAGACGGACTTGAAGTAGAGAAGCGACATGCCGATGTAGCCGCCGCCGTCGATCACGCGCGGGCTCGGCATCTCTGAATCGAAGTGGTAGATCCGCTGCCCGAAGATGTCCTTGTACTCCATGAAGACGGACATCAGGTCGACGTAATTGATTCGGAAGCCCTCCAGCTCGATCGTCCCCGGCTGGTGGCGCGGGGTCGCTCGGGCACGGCGGCGCAGTCGTCGCACGGTGCGCGCCCTCCGGCTGAGGGCCTGTGACATTTCGAGACCAGAGAGCGCGGCATGGCGGCCGTAGCCGCGAATTGCCTCCGTCCTCATCGGAAATGACATTAGCTACGCTCGCGACGTGTCCACCGTGGCGCCCGATCCGGCCTTCTGGTCCGGCAAGAACGTCATCGTCACCGGCGGCGCCGGCTTCCTCGGGCGCCCGACGGTCAAGCTCCTGAAAGACCTCGGCGCCAACGTCCGCGTAACCCGCTCGTCCGAGCACGACCTCCGCAACGAGGCCGCGTGCCGCGAGGCCCTCGAGGGCGCCCAGATCGTCATCCACCTCGCCGCGCGGGTCGGCGGCATCGGCTTCAACCGCCGCAATCCCGGACCGCTGGCCTACGACAACCTGACGATGGGCGCCAACGTCTTCGAGGTCTCGCGCCGGCTCGGCGTCGAGAAGCTTGTCGCCGCGTGCTCAGTCTGCGCGTACCCGAAGTTCACGCCCGTGCCGTTCAAGGAGGACGACCTCTGGGACGGGTACCCGGAGGAGTCGAACGCGCCGTATGGGCTCGCGAAGAAGATGCTGCTCGTTCTCTCCGACGCCTACCGGCGTCAGTACGGCTTCGACTCGTGCGCGCCGATCTGCGCCAACCTCTACGGCCCCGGCGACAACTTCGATCCCGAGGACTCGCACGTGATCGCGGCGATGATCAACAAGTTCGTTGCGGCAGTCGACAACGGGGAGCGGAGCGTCACGTTGTGGGGCACCGGTGAGCCGTCGCGCGAGTTCCTCTACGTCGACGATGCGGCGCGCGCCATGGTGCTCGCCGCCGAGCGTCTCGACACTTCGGACCCGGTGAACATCGGCACCGCCCGCGAGACGCGGATCCGCGACCTGGCCGAGGCTGTTCGAGACGCCGTCGGGTTCGACGGGGAGATCGTCTGGGACACCTCGCGTCCTGACGGCCAGCCGAAGCGCTACCTCGACGTGTCGCGTGCCCGTGAGCTGATGGGCTTCGAGGCTGAGGTGCCGCTCGAGGACGGTCTGCGGCGGACCGTCGAGGCGTACCGCGCGGGCCTCGTCTCCTCCAGAGACGACGGCGTTGCAGTGCCCGACGCTCGCGCGTGAGCCGGCCGCTACGAACGCTCCGGCTAGGCTGCCGCGCCCTATGGAACGACTCGAGACGCGCATCGACGGCCCGATCCTGCTCAAGCCGAAGGTCTTCGGCGACGAGCGCGGCTTCTTCGCCGAGACCTATCGGCGCACCACGTTCACCGACAACGGCATCGCCGAAGAGATGGTGCAGGACAACCACTCACGGTCGAGCGCCAAGATCGTCCGCGGCATGCACTTCCAGATCGGTGCCGGCGCCGCCAAGCTCGTCCGCTGCGGCCGCGGTGCGATCTACGACGTCCTCGTCGACCTGCGCAAGGGATCGCCCTCGTACGGCCAGTGGGAGGGCTTCGAGCTGACTGACGAGAACTTCCACATGCTCTACTGCCCGATCGGCTTCGCACACGGTTTCTGCGTGCTCAGTGACGTCGCTGACGTCTTCTACAAGCAGTCGAACTACTACGCCGACGAGACCGAGCGCGGCATCTCTTACAAGGACCCGGACGTCGGCGTCGAGTGGCCGATTCCGGTCGACGAATTGGTCCCGTCCGAGCGCGACACGAACGCGCCGACGCTCGCCGAGATCGCCGGCGAGCTGCCGTTCACCTACTGAGCCGCAGCGAGGTATCCTGCGGCGGCCATGTAGTCCTCGAGCGCCTCGCGCCAGTCGCGCAGCGGCGTCAGCCCGAGTGCGTCGGCGCGCGGCCTGGCTAGCACGCCGTTCAGCGGCCGATCGACCGGGCCGGATGTCGCAACGGCCTCGATCGGCGCATCGATGCCCGCCAGCTCGTAGATCGCCTCGGTGAACTCGAGCCAGGAGCAGGCCCCGCCGGCGACGAGGTGGAGGATGCCCATCGCGTCGGCGTCGACGGCCTCGATCACGGCGGTCGCCAACTCGCGCGTGAACGTTGGCTGCAGGCGCTGGTCCGCCACCATCCGAATCTGCTGGCCCTCGCGAGCGCGGTTCAGCATCCGTGTGACGAAGTTGCCGCCCTTCTGGCCGCTGCCGTGAAGCCCGTACAGGCCAGAGCCACGCACGACGAGTGCGCGGTCGCCGTACGCCAGCGCGCCGCTCTCGCCGGCGAGCTTCGAGATCGCGTAGATCGAACGAGGAGAGGGCAGATCATCTTCGCCGTACGGCTCGGACCGGCGGCCGTCGAACACGTAGTTCGTCGAGAAGTGGACGAGCTTCGCGCCGCGCTCGGTGCACTGCTGCGCCATCCGCTTCACCGCCACCGCGTTGATGCGGAACGACATCTCCTCCTCGGTCTCGCAGAGGTCGACGTTGTGGTACGCGGCGCAATTGAAGACCGTGTCGGGGCGCAGCCCGTCGAGCACGCTGCGCACTGCGGCGTCGTCCGCGATGTCGAGCTCCGCATGCCCGAGCGCGCGCACCTCGGCGCGATCTGACAGCTGCTCCGCGAGGTCCGTGCCGAGCTGGCCGTTGCCGCCCGTGATCAGGACGCGCTCGAGGCTCACAAGACAGTCCCGAAGCGCTCGATACGCGGCTGCAGCTCCTGCATGAGCTCGATCCAGCGGATGTTGTAGTGACGCGGATCGGCCAGCTGCGTTCGATCACCGGTATCGATGCGCGCCAGCAGGTCGGCGACGGCCTCCACGACCGAGCGCGTCGGGCTGAAGCCGATCGTCTGGGAGAGCTTCGCGTTCGAGCACTCGTAGTTGCGCGTCAGCGCCGGCGCCGGGACCTCGACGAGCTCGACCTTGCGGCCAGTCAGCTGGACTGAGCCGGCCACCAGGAACGCCAGCTCGCGGATCTGGTAGTTCGAGTGCAGGACGTTGAAGATCTCGCCGCGGATCTTCTCGGCAGGCGCCTCGAGCACGGCGATCATCGCGTCCGCGCAGTCGAGGACGTCCACCAGCGGGCGCCACATCCAGCCACCGCCGTGCAGCTCGAGCTGCTCGCGCAGCAGCGCGTCCTTGACAAACGTATTGACAACCAGGTCGAAGCGCATGCGCGGGGACCAGCCATAAACGGTGCCGTTGCGCACGATGCCGACGTCGAGGCCCTCTCCGACCAGCGCCTGCAGTGCCTCCTCGCCGTAGCGCTTGGACGTGGCGTAGGCGCCGCGCGGCTCGATCGGGGCGGTCTCGTCGTGCATGCCGGGCTGCAGCCCGTCGTAGAGCGAGCAGGACGACGCGAACACGAAGCGCTTGATGTCCCGCTCGAGGCAGGCCTGGCCGAGTTTCTCGGTGGCGACGGCGTTCATCTGCCAGTTCGCCTCCGGGTCGTACTCAGCGGTCGGATCGTTCGAGAGGCCGGAGAGGTTGATGACGGCGTCGACGTCGTCGAAGGTCTCAGGCGGCACGTCGCGGACGTCTGCCTGAACGAGCTCGACGCGATCGCGGATCGCCGCGAGCGGGTCCTCACCCCACCAGAGCCGGTCGAGGATCCGGACCTTGTAGCCACGCTCCAGCAGGCGCTCGGACAAGATGCAGCCGATGTATCCGGCCCCGCCGGCCACCAGCACGCGCAGCCCCGGCTGCGGCGCTTCCGGCGCCAATCCGTTCGAGCGCTGGTCGGTGCCAGGCAGCAAGCGCGGCCCGTCCGCGCCGTTCGAGGATTGGTTCGTCTCGTTCATCGCGGGTGACGGTAGCGGAGCAGCGCTAGCCCTCCGGGGCCGTCAACAACCGGCTGAGCCTCGAGGCACCGACCGCAGCGAGGGTTGCGCGGCCGGTGCGGTAGGCGGCGCTGCGCGCGACGTGGCCCGGCCGCCGCAGCGGCCCGCCGTCGCCCAGCCGCGGCGGCAGCCTGTCCGACTGCGCCCACTCGATTAGCGGTTGTGCACTGCGCTCCCACGTGAAGCGCTCAGCGAGCCGGGCGAGGGGTGGCCGGTACGCGTCGCGGCCACGGTCGAGAACCTCGTCGAGCGCGTCGGCGAGCGCGGCCGGGTCGCGCTCGGGGACGACCCGGCCCGCGCCCTCGCGGTCGGCCAAGTCCGCGAGCTCCTCGCCGTGCGTCGCCACAACCGGGAGCCCGGCCCAGAAGCAGTCGAGCAGACGCGTGCGGAAGGCGAAGCGCGTCTCCATGTTCTCGAAATGCGTCGATACCCCGCATGACGCCTCGAGCAGCCAGTCGACCCGCTGGTGGTACGGCACCCAGCGGTCGTTGAAGAACACCGATCGCCCGAAAAGGCCGAGCTCCCGCGCGAGCGCGGCGGCTCGAGCGGCCGCTTGCTCGGCGACCCCCGCTGCCTGCCCCATGAACACGAGGCGAGCATCCGGCCTGCGCTCACGCAGCAACGCCATGGCGCGTATCGCGGTCTCTGCATCGAACCACGGCCAGATCGCCGACGCCCATAGGACGATCTCGTCGCCCGAGTCGATCCCTGCGAAGCGCGCGGCCGCTCCGCCGCGTCCGCTTGCCAGGGGCGGATCCGGCGGGGTCCCATACGGGACGAGCTCGATCACCGAGCGCAGCGACGGGTCGCGCTCGGACACCGCGGGGGTGAGGAGGCCCTCGTCCAGCATCGCGCCGATCCAGAGGTCGCGCTGGCGCTCGGTGTTGCAGATGAAGTGGTGCCCAACCCGTAATGCATCCGTCAAGCGGTCGCGCATGTAGGCGAGCAGTAGTCGCGCCCGCCGCGATTGCGCCGGATAGCGCTCGAGGGCCTCGAGCGTTTCGGGGACGAACAGGTCGAATACCAGCCGTGCGCCTGACGCGCGCATCCAGCTCGTCACGAGCGGCCATTGAGGCTGCGCAATGATCATGTCCGCCGCCGCGATCGGCTCCCGCAGCGCCTTCGGATCGTGTGCCTGATAGGCGACATGCTCGAGCTCCGGCGTGGGTGGATTGCTCCCGCCCGGACCGGCAACGGTCACATCGGCGACGGACGAGAGCACGCGGCCGATCTGGAAGGTGCGGATTGCCGGACCGGCCATCGCCTCTCCGAGCGGCTCCCCCGATATCAGCAGGACGCGCGGCCGGTTGGTCGCCACGCTAGCCCCGGCCTCTAGTCACGACGGAATCGAGGTAGGCCAAGTCGACGCGACGAGCTCGCTGAATCGCTGCGCGCTTGCGCAGCATCTTCGGCGCATTGCGCAGCGCGCTCCCGAACGCCCGCAGGTGCCAGACGCCAAGCCCTTTGCGCACGCTGTCGACGAACCAGCCCACGTGGTGGACGACGATCTCCGGCAGGTGCAGGACGATCGCGCGCAGCGGGAAATCCTTCATCACGAGGAAGAAACCGTTCCGCCTCAGCAGCATGGCGAACTCGTTTGCGCGCTCCGAGCTGTTCGTCGACGCGCTGCCCATGTGGAAGCAGACGGCTGACGGCACGTACACGCAGCGCCAGCCGAGGAGCTGCGCGCGGAGGCCCCAGTCGACGTCCTCGTAGTAGGCGACGAAGTCCCGGTCAAAACCGCCGACCCCATCGATCGCCGCGCGCCGGTACACGGCTGCGCCGCCGCACGGGCTCAGCACGTACTCCTGTCGGTCGAACTGCCCACGGTCCGGTTCCCCGTGTCCGCGCCGCCAGCAGCCGCTCGACCAGCGCATCTCGTCGCCGGCGCCGTCGAGAACGTCGCGGACGCGGTAGTCAAGCATCTTGCCAGTTGCCGAGCCTGCCTTCGGGTCGCCGTCAAGGGCGGCGACGATTGCCGCCGCCCATCCTGGGGCAACCTCGACGTCGTTGTTGAGCAGCGCGACGTAGTCGCTCCCGGCGCCCTCCTCCAAGCAGCGGTTCATCGCAGCCGAGATGCCGCGGTTGTCCTGTTTGACGACGCGTACAGACGGCCAGCGGTCGCGAACGTGGTCGGCGGTGCCGTCGGTCGAGCCGTCGTCCACGAGAACGACGTCAAGTTCACCGTCGAACTCCTGTGCAAGGACGGGCGGCAGCACGACGTCCATCAGGTCGCGGCGGTTGTACGTGGGAATCGCGACCGTCAGCCGGGCCATCGATCCGGCGAGGCTAGCGGCGCGGATAGTCTCGCCTCGCATGCGCGCCGCGCTCGGACGCAACGTCCTCGCGAATCTGATCAACGTCGCGGCCTCGATCGGCGCGTCGCTCGTCTCGCTTCCCATCATCCTCGACCGGATCGGGACGGCCGGCTACGGGGTATGGACGATCGCTCTCACGTTCATCGTCTACCTGGCTGGGGCCGAGGCGGGGGTGGGGCCCGCGGCACAGCGCTGGGCCTCGGTCTCGCACGGCGGCGGCGAGGAGGCCGGCATTCGCCGAGTGCTGTGGACGTCGCTCGCGCTCTACGCCCTTATCGGAGTCGTCGTGGCCGCGGTCATGGCGGTTGCCGCCCCCGGAATCGTGAACCTCTTCAACTTTCCGGCACGCTTTCACGACGACGCGGTGGTGATGTTCCGGATCGTTGGCGCGGTGATGGCGCTCATCCTCGTTGGGACCGCACTCGCCAACGTCCTCCAGGGCACTCAGCGTTTCGCGCCCACGGCCCTGACCTCCGCGCTTGGCTCGGGCGTCTATCTCGCCGCAATCCTCGTGTTCCTGCAGGGCCCGGATCCGCTGATCGTGCTTGCGCTTGCCGCCGCCGCGCAGCAGGTCGTCACCGTGGCCGGTCGCGGCCTGGCGTTGCGGCGGCTGTTTGCCGCGGGCGCGCCGATCTTCTTGCACCGGCACGAGATCCGGCAGCTGCTGGGGTTCTCCGTGCGGCTGCAGGTCGGGGTGCTTTCGGGGCTCATCAACAGCCAGAGCGACAAGATCGTCGTCGGGCTCGTCTCTTCGACGCGCACGCTCGGGCAGCTCGGCATCGCCACCCAGTTCGCCGATGCTGGCCGGCTTGTCGCCGGTGCGGCGCTGATCCCCATCAACGCATCGCTCGCGGTCGCGGTCGGCGCAGAGGACCACGAACGCCTCGTCAGGGAGTTCACGTGGGTGCACCGCATCTGGCAGATCACGATGATCGGCGCGACGCTGATTGGCCTCGGCGCGCTGTATCCGCTGACGGCGGGCTGGCTCGGGCCTGGCCATGCGCAGGCGGTGGTACTCGGCTCATTCCTCATCGCCGGGACTGGCTTCAGCATGCTCACGGGCGCAGGCGCCGGGTATCTGCGAGCGGTCGGGCGCCCCGGCTTGGAGGGGAAAGTCGGCGTCGTCGTCGTGGCCCTGAACCTCGTCTTGACGATCCCACTGGCGCTCGCGTTTGGCGCGATCGGCGTGGTCGCCGGGACGTTCGGCGCCTACGTCTGCGGCGTGTTCTGGTTCATGGGCCGCTTCTGGAGCGCGGCCCCGGACCTCCCGCGGCCATCTACCCGCACGTTTGTGAAGCCGGTGCTGCTGGCGCTCGTGATAAGCGCGCTGGTCGAGGCGGTCGGGGTCGCCTCGATCGAGCTGCTGCCGAGGGGCCTGAGCCTCGTGCCCACGGTCACCGCGTTCCTGGCCGGCCTGGCGCTCTACATGGCCGCCGCCACTGGCACGCCGCTGCGCGTGCAGTCGTTCAAGGATCTGGCACGCAGCCTGACCCCGGCGGCCCTCAACCGTCGACAGGGCGAGGGAGCGCCGGCGTCAGATGAGACGACCGCTGGGGCGAGCGACACTGCGCGTACATAGCATGGCCGCCGTGGCGCTTCCTTACGCTGACCTCGTATCGCGGCACGGCCTGACCGCGAGCCACTGGTTCATCCTCGACGCCGTCCCGCCCGGTGCGCGGGTCCTCGATGTTGGCTGCGCGAGCGGCTACCTGGCTGCCGCGCTGCGGGAGCGCGGCTCCGCAACGGTGGGAATCGAGCCAGACCCAGCGATGGCCCGCGCGGCCGAGCAGCATTGCGAGCAAGTGCTGGCCGTCCCGCTCGAGGAGGCGATGACGGCGCTCGACGGCGAGCGCTTCGGTGCGATCGTCCTGGGCGACGTGCTCGAACACCTCGTCGACCCGTGGGCGACGCTTTCGTGGGCACGGGAGCAGCTCGACGACGGTGGCCTCGCGGTCGTGTCCGTGCCGAACATCGGCCACTGGTCGGCGCGCTGGGCGCTCCTCGGCGGGTCCTTTGAGTACACCGATTATGGGATCTTCGACCGCACCCACCTGCGCTTCTTCACGCAAGAGACGGCACACGAACTCGCACGCCGCGCCGGCTTCGAGCTGGCAGGCGAGCGCTACACGCCCGCGCCACTGCCCGGCGAGGCCATCGTGCGGCGGGTGCTAGGCGGCAGCCCCGAGCACCCGCGCTTCCCCCTCGGCCATGCCCGCTGGTTCTTGAGCCGCACGTTGCCCCGCCTGTTCGCGCTGCAGTTCGTGATGACGCTGCGGCCGGTCTAGCCGGCGAGCGGCGCCGGGCGGCGCCCGATCATCAAGGCGACTCCGGCGCGCAGCACATCACGCCAGGCCGCGGCTTCGTCAGGGCGCGAGCCGCGGAAGAGCACGATCCGCGGGACCGAGACGAGCACCACGAGCAGTCCGAGCACCGCCTTCTTCGCCCTCGACAGCTGCGCGTCGGCGTAGTGGACGATCCCGTGGTAGAGCGAGCGGATCCGCTTCACCTTGTCCCACTTCGCAAACGAAGCGCCGCCCACGTGACGGAACGCCGCGCCGGGGACCCACAGGACGCGGCCATGGTGGTGGAGCCTCTGCAGCAGGTCGATGTCCTCGTACCAGAACCAGAAACGCTCGTCGAAGCCGCCGAGCTGCTCGAACACGTCGCGCCTCACCAGGAGGGCTGCGGCAGCCGGCTGGTCGACGGCGCGCGTGGTCGTGTCGTCGATGTCGGCACCGACGTGGCGGCGCGTGATCGGGTTGTTCGGCCACCACTCCTCGACGGCGAGCACCGTT
>DATBDN010000141.1:0-22234 GCA_036269895.1 Thermoleophilaceae bacterium | reverse complement strand
CCGGGCTGCGCCACCAGCGCCTCGATGTGTCCGCCGAGGAGCGCGGGGCTCGACTGACCCCAACCCTGGAACGGCACGTGGATCATCTTCGTGCCGGTGACGCGCATCAGCTCCTCGAGGTTGAGATGGCTCGAGGTGCCCTCGCCCGGCGAGCCGACGCGCAGCTTGCCCGGATTCGCCTTCGCATCGGCGATCATGTCCTGCAGGCTCTGGTACGGCGATTCGCTGCGCACGGCGATCAGCGGGTAGTACGACACCAGGTTTATGAGCGGGTCGTAGTCGTCGGGCGTCTTGTAGGCGAGGTCCTGCATCTGCGCGGCGATGACCAGCGCCGAGTGCGGCGTCATCACGATGGTGGTGCCGTCGGGCTTGCTGCGCACCATCTCCGCCACCGCCACCGCGCCGGCGGCGCCGGGCCGGTTCACCACCACCACGCCGTTCGGCAGCTTCGGTTTCATGCCCTCGGCGACCAGGCGCGTGACGATGTCGACCAGCCCGCCGGCCGGGTAACCGGCCAGCAGCGTGACGGTTCGCTCGGGCGCCTGCGCGCCGGTCGAGAGAGAAATCGCTAGAAAAGCGAGAAAGACAAATACGCGTGCCATCCGGGCCTCCTCCTGGGCGGCATCTTACCGCGCCGCCGCCGGCCGCTTCAGCGCACCCGCAGCACCATGGCGCCGGCCACGCCACCGCGCGCGAGCCGGCGGTGCGCCTCGGCCGCGCGCCCGAGCGGCAGCACCCCGGCCAGCGGCACCCGGATCGGCGCGCGCGCAACGCTGCGCGCGAGGCGCGCGAAGCGCCCCGGGCTCGCCTCCATGTCGTACGCGATCCTGCGGATCGCGCGGCGGCGGCGCGGCGGCGGCTCGATGCCGTTCGGATGCGCGACGCGCCCGCCGGCGCGCAGCAGGTCGAGGCAGCGCTCGAGGGCCTCGCCGCCGGCGAAGGCGAGGGCGGCGTCGATGCCATCCGGCGCGAGCGCCCAGAGGCGCTGCACGGCGCCGTCGCGGCGCGCATCGACGACGGCGTCGGCGCCGAGGCGCCGCACCAGACTCGCCGCACGCCGCCCTGACGCCGTGGCGAGGACGCGCGCGCCGCGGTGCTTCGCAAACTGCACGGCAAGCGAGCCCACCGCGCCCGATGCGCCGAAGATCAGCAGCGTCTCGCCGCGCCGGAGCCGCAACCGATCGACGATTCCCTGCAGCGCCGTGAGGGCGATCGGCGCTGCCGCGCCGGCCTGCAGGCGCCCGATGCCGCGGGGCACGCGCGCGGCGTGCGCCGCCTTCACCGTCGCGTACTGCGCGTAGAAACCGCCTTTCGGGTTGCCGAATTCGTAGGCGTACACGCGCTCCCCCACGCGGGGGGTGCGGCCAACCCGCGCGCCCTTCGCGACCACGATGCCGCTGCCGTCCGTGCCGAGGACCAGCGGGAAACGCCTGTGCCCGGCGCGCCAGGAGCCGTCGCGGATCGACGCATCCCACGAGGCGACGCCGGCGGCTTCCACGCGGATGAGGATTTCGTCCGGGCCGGGCCGCGGCACCGGCAACTCGCGCAGCCGGATCGCCGAAGGCGGGCCGAAGTGATCGATGGCAGCCGCTTTCATTTCCTGCGGACTGTTGCAACCACTGTGCCTAGGCGGCTTTCTTCTCCGCCCGCTGCTCGGCCGGCTTTTCGCGCTGGTAGAGGTTCATCGCGGTACTGACCAGGCCGACATGCGAGAAGGCCTGCGGGAAGTTGCCGAGGAAGCGCCGCGCCGCCGGGTCGTACTGCTCGGCGAGCAGGCCGACGTCGTTCGCGAGGCCCGACAGCCGCTCGTACATCGCGTGCGCCTCGTCGCGACGGCCGAGCATGCACAGCGCGTCGGCGAGCCAGAAGCTGCAGGCGAGGAAGGCGCCCTCGCCCGGCGGCAAGCCGTCGATCGACTGGTGCGTCAGGTAGCGCAGCACGAAGCCATCCACGCTCAGCTCCCGCTGCACTGCCTCGATGGTGGCGACCACGCGCGGGTCGTGCACCGGCAGGAAACCGGTGAGCGGGATCAGCAGCAGGCTCGCATCGAGCGCCTCCGAGCCGTAGCTCTGCACGAAGCAGCCGCGGGCGGCGCTGAGCGCGCCGCGGCACACTTCGCCGTGGATGCGCGCACGCAGCGCGCGCCACTCCTCGACCGGCCCCTCCATGCCGAAGTGCTCGGCCATCTTCACCGCGCGGTCGAACGCCACCCAGGCCATCACCTTCGAATACGTGAAGTGCCGCGCCGGTCCGCGCACCTCCCACAGGCCGTGGTCGGGCTGCACCCAGACCTTCGCCAGGTGCTCGAGCAGCGCGCGCTGCAGCGCAAAGGCCTGGTCGTGGCGCGCAAGGCCGCCTTTGCACGCCTGGTAGAGCGCATCCATCATCTCGCCGTAGACGTCGAGCTGGAGCTGCCCGGCGGCGGCGTTGCCGATGCGCACCGGCTTGGAGTCCTCGTAGCCGCCCAGCCACGGCACCTCGAGCTCCGGCAAGCGCCGCTCGCCGGCGAGGCCGTACATGATCTGCGTCTGCGCCGGGCTGCCGGCGACCGCCCGCAGCAGCCACTCGCGCCAGGCGCGCGCCTCGTCGAAGTAGCCGGCGTTCATGAAGGCGAGCAGCGAGAGCGTCGCGTCGCGCAGCCAGCAGTAGCGGTAGTCCCAGTTGCGTACGCTGCCGATCATTTCGGGAAGCGAAGTGGTCGGAGCGGCCACGATGCCACCGGTCGGCGCATAAATCAGCGCCTTCAGCGTGATGAGCGAGCGCCGAATGATGGGCGCGAGCTCACCCTTCACCGTGCAGCGCGCCGCCCACTCGCGCCAGAACGCCTCGGTGCCGCGCAGCGCGCGCTCCACCTCCACCGGCTCCGGCGGCTCGAGGTGCGAGGCGCGATGGCTCAGCACGAACGGCACGGTCTCGCCGGCGGCGACCTCGAAGCGCGACACGGTGGCGAGGTCGTGCCCCTCGAGCCTCGCCGGCGTGCGCAGCACCACCATGTCCGGTCCGGCGACCGCGCGCAGCGCGAGCCCGTCGCGCATGCGGGTCACCCACGGCACCGAGGCGCCGTAGTCGAAGCGCAGCACGAGCTCCATCTCCATCGCGACCTTGCCGCGCACACCGCGGACCAGGCGCACGAGATTGCACTGGTCGCCGCGCGCCGGCATGAAGTCGGTCACGGTGACGGCGCCGCCGTCGGTCTCGAACTCGGTGTCGAGGACCAGCGTGTCGGGACGGTAGCGGCGGCGCACGGCCAAGGCCTGGCCGCGCGGCGCGAGGCGCCAGCGGCCGTTGTCGCGCCCGCCGAGCAGCGCCGCGAAGCACGCCGGCGAGTCGAAGCGCGGCCAGCACAGCCAGTCGATCGAGCCGTCGCGGCCGACCAGCGCCGCGCTGTGGCAGTCGCCGATCAGCGCGTAGTCCTCAATGCGCAAAGGTGAGCACCGTCTTCACGTCACCCCGGCCGGCGCTCGTAGAGCCTCCGCCGCCGCGCGGGGACCTGCCCGCCCCGGGGCACCGGGTCGGGGCGCTCTTCCGCCCGAAGGCTGCCGGCCCGCCTGGGCTCGATGGTCACGGCACGCATACAGTCCTGACCGCGGCAGACGGGGATTAGTTTCGCCGGTCTCTTTGTGCGATTCTTGCGCCCGCTTGCTCCACGACCTCGCCCTCGCCTTCACCGTCGTCGCCGGCTTCGCCGCACTGGTCGCTTCGGCTCATGCGGTGGTTTACAAGCGCGAATCGCGCTCGGCGGCGATCTGGGTAATCGTGATGTGGGTCATCCCGGCCCTCGGGGTGCTGCTCTACGTCCTGCTCGGCGTGAACCGCGTGCAGCGCAAGGCGGCAAAGCTGCGCCGCGGCACGCCGCGCCATCGCCAGATCAGCCAGCTCAGCGGCCAGCCCGGCACCCATTTCGTGCCGCTCGCGCGCCTGGTGGGCGAGGTGGGCGGACGTCCGCTGCTGCCCGGCAATGCCGTCGAGCCCCTCATCAACGGCGCCGAGGCCTACCCGGCGATGCTCGAGGCGATCCGCGACGCGCGCCGCTCGATCATGCTCGCTTCCTACATCTTCGACGGCGACGGCGTCGGCGCAGAGTTCGTCGCCGCGCTGGTCGAGGCGAAGCAGCGCGGCGTCGAGGTGCGCGTGCTGGTCGACGACGTGAGCTATCGGTTCTCACGCAATGCGGCGGCAAGGCCGCTCGCCGCCGCCGGCATCCAGGTCGGCATCTTCAATGCACCGTTCGTGCCGGCGCGGCTGCACGCCGCCAACCTGCGCAACCACCGCAAGATCATGGTGGTCGACGGCGCGATCGGCTTCACCGGCGGGATGAACATCGCGCGGCGCTACTGGCGCGACGGCCCCGATCACGCGTTCCGCGACCTGCATTTCCGCCTGCGCGGCCCGGTGGTGTCTCATCTCGCCGAGGTGTTCTGCGATGACTGGGCGTTCACCATGGGCGAGCGGCTGCAGGGCGACGCCTGGTTCCCGGCGATCGCGGCCGCCGGCACGATGCTCGCGCGCGGCATCGAGTCGGGTCCGGACGAGGCCTTCGAGCGCGTGCGCTGGGCGATGATCGGCGCGATCAACGCAGCGCAGCGCTCGATCCGCGTCGTCACGCCCTACTTCATTCCCGACGGCACCCTGATCTCGTGCCTCAACGCCGCGGCGCTGCGCGGCGTCGACGTCGACATCCTGCTGCCGGAGGAGACCGACTTGCCGCACGTGCGCTGGGCCATGTTCGGCCAGCTCTGGCAGATACTCGACCACGGCTGCGAGGTTTACCTGCGCCCGGGTCCGTTCGACCACTCGAAGCTGATGGTGGTGGACGGCGCCTACGTCCTGCTAGGCTCGGCGAACTGGGACGCGCGCAGCCTGCGGCTCAACTTCGAGCTCGACGTCGAGTGCTACAGCGTCGAGCTCGGCGCCCACCTCGACGGCCTGGTCGGCAGCCGCGTCTCGCAGTCGCGCCCATACACGCTGTCGCAGGTGAACGCCCGGCCGCTCCCTGTTAAGCTGCGGGACGGCGTGGCGCGACTTTTCGCCCCTTATTTGTAGGCTTTTATGAAAAGAACCTTTACTCAGAAAAAGCGCAAGTTCACCAGCGCTGAGATGGCCAAGCGCATCGACCTCGCGGCGGCTTATCGGCTGGTCAACTTCTACGGCATGGACGAGATGATCGCCAACCACATCTCGGCGCGCGTGCCGGGCAAGGAAGGCGTCTTCTACATCAACCCGTACGGCCTGCTGTACGACCAGATGCACGCCTCGTGCTTCCTCGAGATCGACATCGAGGGCAACGTGCTCTACAACCCGACCGAATACGGCTTCAACCAGGCCGGCTATGTGCTGCACAGCGCCGTGCACAAGGCGCGGCACGATGTCGATTGCGTGATCCACACCCACACGCTCGCCGGCATGGCGATCTCGGCGATGAAGTGCGGCCTTATGCCGCTCGCGCAGACGGCGATGCGCTTCACCGACGTCGGCTACCACGACTACGAAGGCGTCGCGCTCAACCTCGACGAGCAGGCCCGCGTCGTGAAGGATCTCGGCAACCGCGAGGCGCTGGTGCTGCGCAACCACGGCATGCTTGTCGTCGGCGCGAGCATCGCCGAAGCGTTCAACAACATCTACCGCCTGGAGCGCGCCTGCCAGCTCCAGGTGATGGCGCTCTCCTGCAATACCGAGCTCTCGATGCCGCCGAAGGATCTGATCTCGGCGACCAACAAGCTCTACCTCCCCGGCGTGCGCCGCCGCTTCGGCCTGCTCGAATGGCCGGCGCTCCTCAAGAAACTCGACAAGATCGATCCGTCGTACCGGAAGTGATGGACCAATACCAGGGCGACTGGGTAATCGTCGACCGGTATCTGTCCTACATCGAAGTTCACCTGCTGCAGTCCTGCCTGAAGGGCGCCGGTATCCCGACGCTGGTCTCGGACGCGCAGCTCGTCCAGACCGATCCGCTGCTCTCGCCCGCGCTCCGTGGCGCAAGCTTGCGCGTTCCCGCGGCGCGCGTTGCCGAAGCGAAGGAGTTGCTCGCCGCCATCAAGCGCGGCGACTTCGATCTGGGCGACGACTTCGAGCCCGGCCCGCAGAAGCCCTAGCCGCCGCTACTTCAGCGCCTTGTACTTGATGCGGTGGGGCTTCGCGCCCTCCTCGCCCAAGCGCTTCTTCTTGTCGGCCTCGTATTCCTGGTAGTTGCCGTTGAAGAACACCCACTGCGAGTCGCCCTCGGCGGCGAGGATGTGGGTGGCGATGCGGTCGAGGAACCAGCGGTCGTGCGAGATGACGAGGACGCTGCCGGCGAACTCGAGCAGCGCCTCCTCGAGCGCGCGCAACGTCTCGACGTCGAGGTCGTTGGACGGCTCGTCGAGCAGCAGCACGTTGGCGCCGGACATCAGCATCTTGGCGAGGTGCAGCCGGCCGCGCTCGCCGCCCGAGAGCTGGCCGACCTGCTTCTGCTGGTCGGCGCCGCGGAAGTTGAAGCGCGCGAGGTAGGAGCGCGACGGCATCTGGAATTTGCCCACCTGCAGCATGTCGTTGCCGCCCGAGATGTCCTCGAACACGGTCTTCTCCGCCGACAGCTCGTCGCGCGACTGGTCGGCGTGGGCGATCTTGACCGTCTTGCCGATGATCACCTTGCCCTTGTCGGCCTTCTCCTTGCCGAGGATGAGCTTGAACAACGTCGACTTGCCGGCGCCGTTGGGGCCGATGATGCCGACAATGGCCCCGGGCGGGATCTGGAAGGACACCTTCTCCATCAGCAGCCGGTCGCCGTAGCCTTTCGAGACGTCCTTGAACTCGATCACTTCGTTGCCCAGGCGCTCGGCCACCGGAATGAAGATCTCCTGGGTCTCGTTGCGCTCCTGGTGTTCCTGCGAGGAGAGTTCCTCGAAGCGCGCCAGGCGCGCCTTGGACTTGCTGGCGCGGCCCTTCGGGTTCTGCCGTACCCACTCCAGCTCGTGCTGCATGGCCTTGATGCGCGCCGCTTCCTGGCTCGCCTCGACCTGCAGCCGCTTTTGCTTTTGCTCGAGCCAGCTCGAGTAGTTGCCTTCCCACGGAATGCCCATGCCGCGGTCGAGCTCGAGGATCCAGCCCGCCGCGTTGTCGAGGAAGTAGCGATCGTGCGTCACCGCGACCACCGTGCCGGAAAAGCGCTGCAGGAACTGCTCGAGCCATTCGACGCTCTCGGCATCGAGGTGGTTGGTCGGCTCGTCGAGCAGCAGCAGGTCGGGCTTGGAGAGCAGCAGCTTGCACAGCGCAACGCGGCGCTTCTCGCCGCCAGACAGCACGTCCACCTTCTGCTCCCACGGCGGCAGGCGCAGCGCATCGGCCGCCACCTCGAGCTCGTCGGCGCCGCCGGTATTGAGCATCGCCTCGAGCTTCGCCTGCTCCTCGGCCAGCTTGTCGAAGTCGGCGTCGGGCTCGGAATAGGCGGTGTAGATCTCCTCGAGGCGCTTTTTCGCCGCGACGGTCTCGCCCATGGCCTCCTCGACCGCCTCCCTGACCGTAGTATCTTTTTTAAGAACAGGCTCTTGTTCCAGGTAGCCGACGCGGATGCCGGGCATGCGCACCACCTCGCCTTCGTAGTTGTCGTCGACCCCCGCCATGATCTTCAGCAGCGAGGACTTGCCCGAGCCGTTCAGCCCGAGCACGCCGATCTTCGCCCCCGGGAGGAAGCTCAGCGAGATGTCGCGCAGCACCTGCTTGTCCGGCGGGTGCGTGCGGGACAGCTTGTACATGCTGAAGATGTATTGATGGCTCGCCATCGACAGGCGAGCATAGAAGCGGCTCGCCCGCGCGCCACGGATCCGCGTTAGCGTCCGCGCATGCAGATCCGCGCCGCCGTCCTGGAAGAGTTCGGAAAGCCGCTAGTGGTGCAGGACTTGGAGCTCGCCGAGCCGCGCGCCGGCGAGGTGCTCGTGCGACTCGAAGCCTGCGGTGTCTGCCACACCGACCTGTACACCGCCTCCGGCGCGGATCCCTCCGGCTACTCGCCCTGCGTCCTCGGTCACGAGGGCGCCGGAGTGGTCGAGCAGGTCGGTGACGACGTCACCTCGCTCGAGGTTGGCGACCACGTCGTGACCCTCTTCTCGCCACAGTGCCGCGAGTGCGTCAACTGCAGAAGCGGCAAGACGAACATCTGCATCGGCATCCGTGAGCAGCAGAATCAGGGCTACCTGCCGGACGGCACCACCCGGCTGTCGCGCGACGGCGAGCCCGTCCGGCACTTCATGGGCTGCTCGACTTTCGCCGAGCACACCGTCATGCCCGAGGTGGCGCTCGCCAACGTCAACCGCGAGGCGCCGCTCGATCGCTGCGCGCTGTTCGCATGCGGCCTCTCGACCGGGCTCGGCGCGGCGATGTACCGGGCCGAGGTCGAGCCCGGCTCCACCTGCGTGGTGTTCGGCGCCGGCATGGTCGGCCTGGGGGCGGTGGCCGGCTGCCGGCTCCACGGCGCCGACCGCATCGTATGCGTCGACCTGTCCGAGGACCGCCTCGAGCTGGCGAAGGGACAGGGCGCGACCGACACGATCATCGCCGGCCCCGACGTCGTCGGGCAGATCCTCGAGATGACGGACGGCTTCGGCGCCGACTACACGTTCGAGGCGACCGGCCTGGTGCAGGTGATGCAGCAGGCGGTCGAGTCGGCACGGATGGGGTGGGGCCTCTGCACGATCGCCGGAGTGGCCGGCAAGGGCGAGACGCTCGACGTCATCCCGCGCTGGCTGATGCAGGGCCGGCGCGTGCAGGGAGCGTCGTTCGGCGGGGTGAAGAGCCGCGACCAGGTGCCGGACCTGGTCGAGCTCTACATGGACGGCGCCCTCGACGTGGACCCGTTCGTATCGCACACGCTCACACTCGACGACGTGAACCGCGGCTTCGATCTGATGGAGGCGCAGGACGGGATCCGAAGCGTTATCTCGTTCGTGTGAGCGCTCGGTGGCCTCGGTGCGTTGCGCGGCACCGTTTGTGAACTGCGGCGACTAAGGGGTGGCAGGGCGATCGGGTTCGCACCCCGCGCGGCGTCTTCGAGGGTCGAATCGCAGCAAAGTGTCCTGCTTTGACCACCCTATGGGTGGCCAGGGCAGGACGCTTGGCTCGTTGCGTGGGCAATCCACCCCTTAGCCGCGTGGTTCCGCGATTACCCTGCGCACGGTATGGCTCTAGGCGTCCTCGCCTTCGGCGACTCGATCACGAACGGAGGCGGCGAGCTCCAGTGGGGGGTCGCGCTCCAGTCATGGGCGCAGTGGGCGGCGCGCAGCCTCGGGCTGCCGTACTCCGGCTTCGCGATCGACGGCGCCCGCATCGACGACGTGCTGGAGGTGGAGATTCCGCGCTTCCTGCAGACAATGGAGCCAGACGCGCGTTTCGACGTCGGCTGCCTCTACATCGGCGTCAACGACGTGCGCTCCGTCGACTGGGATCCGGCCTCGTTCGAGCCGCGCTACCGCCAGGCCCTCGAGTTCGTAGCGCAGCGCGCCAACCGCACGCTCACCGCAACCATCCCGTTCGACCTGGGCCGCCCGCGTGCCGGCGCGAAGGTCGAGGACGCGAACCGGCTGATCGAGCGAGTCGCGGCGGACACGAGCGCTCTCGTCATGGACCTGCGCCGCTTCAAAGGCCGCCGCCTGCTGATGGCCGACCAGGTCCACCCGACGGCGTTCGGCCAGATCGCGATGGCTTGCAAGGCGCTCGAGGTGCTGGCGGCCGACGGCGCGGAGGTGCGCGTCGACCCGTGGTCGCTGGTCAACTGGGACGAGACGCCGCTCGGACGAGTCCGCGGCGATGCGACCTATGCCTACCGTCGCTCGAAGGAAGAGATCAAGGCAGCCGCCGTGATTCTTCGGTTGCGTCTCGGAGGCGCTTTGCCAGATCCGGACTGAGCGGCCGGTCGAGCCTCCACTTCCAGGCCTTTCCGATCTGGCCCGGCACGTTCATGCGTGCCTCGCTTCCGAGGCCGAGCACGTCCTGGGCTTGCACCATCGCCACGCGCGCCGGTGATCCGAAGGTCAGGCGGATCAGCGACCACCACGGCTCCGGCTCGCGCAGGCCCGCGGCGTCGATGGCTGCGTCCACCTCGGTACGGCGGACCTTCGGCAGCGAGTCGTACCAGCCGCGGACGGTGTCGGCGTCGTGGGTGCCGGTGTAGACGATCCGGTTTTCCACGTGGTTCTCGAGACGGTGCGGTCCACGTGGGTCGTCAGGGTCGAAGCCGAACTGGAGTACGAGCATGCCCGGCAGCCCCAACTCGTCGCGCAGCCGCTCGACCGGCGGCGTGATCACGCCCAGGTCCTCGGCGATCACCGGCAGCTCCGAACGCAGCTCACGCATCATCGCGTCGAAGACCGCCCGCCCCGGTCCGCGCTTCCAGTGCCCGTGCAGCGCCGTGCGCGCCCTCGCCGGCACCGCCCAGTACGCCACAAACCCGCGGAAGTGGTCGATGCGCGCCAGGTCGTAGAGCTCGAAGGTGCGGCGCATCCGCTCGACCCACCAGCGGTAGTTCTCGCGCCGCATCGCCGGCCAGTTGTAAAGCGGGTTGCCCCAAAGCTGCCCGCTGTCCGAGTAAGCGTCCGGCGGTGTGCCGGCCACCCAGCCCTTCTGGAACAGATGCGGGTGCGCACGGTGGTCTGCCCCGCGCGGTGCGACGTAGATCGGGACGTCGCCGATCAGGCGCACGCCGCGCTCGTTGGCGTACCCGCGCAGCGCGGCCCACTCGCGCTCGAAGCGCACCTGGTCGGCCACGGCGTCGCCCCCGGCGAACCGAACCCAGCCATCGATCCAGTACGCGTGGCGCTCGCGGAACTCGCTCTCCTTGGCCTTGGTCACACGCGCGCGCGGCTTCTCGAGCAGCCCCGCCCACGCGGCGAACGCCGAGGCCGCCTTGTACGGCGACCCGTACTTGTCCGGCGGCCCGAGCGGCAGCATCTGCCACCACGACTGTCCGGCGTCCGCGAGCCATTCCACAAACTGGTATGCCTCGTGCCCCAGGCGGCCGCTGGGCAACGAGGTCGGGTGTAGCTGTATGCCGGCGCTGCGTGCGAGATTCATTGGGGCCAGAACGCTTAATCGTGCGTTCTCCCGGATAGTTCACCCGAAGTGCCCGATAAGCCCCGCCGCGAACCCCCTTCGCGAATCCAGATTCAGTACCCGGTACCTGCTGTGGACGGCGGGCGTTATGCCGCGAAGCGGTGCGTCGGCGATTCGGTAACGGTGTCCGCCGACATCTTCCGCGACGGCCACGACAAGCTGCGCGCCGTCGTCCGCTACCGCGGTCCCGGCCACCGCCGCTGGAGGGAAGCAGAGCTCGTCCCGATCGACGCGCACATCGACGGTGTCCGTTGGGCGGGCGAGTTCGTGGTCGACGAGCGCGGCCGCTGGGACTACATGATCCAGGCCTGGACCGACGTCTTCGGCACCTGGCGCGACGAGCTCCAGCGCAAGGTCGTGGCCGGCCAGAGCGACCTCGCGGGCGAGATTTCGGAGGGCCTGCTGCTGTTGGAGGACGCGGCCTCGCGCGCGAAGGCGAAGGACAAGAAGCTCATCGAGCACGCGATCGCGACGATCAACGACGCGGCCGTGCCTGACTCCGCCAAGCACGACACCGCTCTCGGAGAGGAGCTGTTCGGCGCGGTCGAGCGCTCCGCCGAGCGCCATGGCCCGGCCGAGCTCCAGAAGCCGCTGCCCGTGGAGGTCGATCGCATCCGCGCCCGCTTCGGCGCCTGGTACGAGCTGTTCCCACGCTCATGGGGCGGGTTCGCGGGTGTCACGAAGATCCTGCCGCAATTGGCAGAGATCGGCTTCGACGTGGTCTACCTGCCGCCGATCCACCCGATCGGGATGACCAACCGGAAGGGCCGCAACAACGCACTCGTCGCCGGGCCGGACGACCCCGGTTCGCCCTGGGCGATCGGCGACGCGGGCGGCGGCCACGACGCGGTCCATCCCGACCTCGGCACGATCGACGACCTGCGCGACCTGACCGCCGCCGCGCACGAGCTCGGGCTCGACGTCGCGCTCGACTTCGCGATCCAGGCATCGGCCGACCACCCGTGGCTCAAGGAACACCCCGAGTGGTTCAACCGCCGCCCCGACGGCACGCTCAAGTACGCCGAGAACCCGCCCAAGCGCTACCAGGACATCTACAGCTTCAACTGGGAGTCCGAGGACTGGTCCGGCCTCTGGAAGGCGCTGCGCGACGTCGTCCTGCACTGGGTCGACGCCGGCGTGAAGGTCTTCCGGGTCGACAACCCGCATACCAAGCCGTTCGACTTCTGGGAGTGGCTGATCAAGGAGGTCCACGCCGTCGACCGCGACGTGGTCTTCCTGGCCGAGGCGTTCACGCGCCGAGCCGTCATGCGCCAGCTCGCCAAGCTCGGCTTCAGCCAGTCCTACACCTACTTCACGTGGAAGAACTCACGCTGGGAGCTGAGCGAGTACGTCTCGGAGCTGGCGTACTCGGGCGAGCAGGACTACTTCCGGCCGAACTTCTTCGCCAACACCCCGGACATCCTCCACGAGTACCTGCAACACGGCGGGGACGCAGCATTCGTCAGCCGCATCGTGCTGGCCGCCACGCTCAGCCCCAGTTACGGCATCTACTCCGGCTACGAGCACTTCGAGAACGTGCCCGTCCGCGAGGGCTCGGAGGAGTACCTCGACTCGGAGAAATATGAGATCAAGCAGCGCACGCTCGACGGCCCGCTGCTGCCGCTGATCACGCGGCTGAACGAGATCCGCCGCGAAAGCCCCGCGCTGCAGCGCCTGGCGAACGTCACGTTCCTCGAAACCGAGAACGACGGCATCATCGCGTACGCGAAACAGTCGGAGGGGGAGACGCTGATCGTCGCCGTGAACATCGATCCGCACAGCGCCAACGAGGGCGTCGTGGTCCTGCCGGCGCACCTGGGCACGCCGCCGGCCTTTACCGTCCGCGACGAGCTCAACGGCGAGGAGTACAACTGGCGCCTGGGGCGCAACTATGTACGCCTTGATCCGTGGGGTCGCCAAGTGCACGTGTTCCGGGTGATGGCATGACAGCAATCGAGGAGAGCCGCTCGTCCCAGCCCGGCCACTGGTTCGAAGCGCAACCAACGTGGTTCAAGACAGCGGTCTTCTACGAGATCCACATCCGGGCTTTCTTCGACGGCAACGGCGACGGGTCCGGCGACTTCCGTGGCCTCGCCGAGAAGCTCGACTACCTGCAGTGGCTCGGCGTCGATTGCATCTGGCTGCTGCCGTTCTACAAGTCACCGCTGCGCGACGGCGGCTACGACATCTCCGACTTCTACTCGATCCATCCCGACTACGGGACGGTGGAGGACGTGCGCGTCCTGGTCGAGGCGGCGCATTCGCGCGGCATCCGCGTGATCGCCGACCTCGTCATGAACCACACGTCCGCCGACCACGAGTGGTTTCGGCAGGCGCGCTCGGCGCCCGACAATCCGTACCGCGACTGGTACGTCTGGTCGGACACGGTCCACAGGTACGAGGACGCACGCATCATCTTCATCGACACCGAGCCCTCGAACTGGACCTGGGACGAGCAGGCGCAGGCGTACTACTGGCACCGCTTCTTCGCGCATCAGCCGGACCTCAACTACGACAATCCTGAGGTCCAGGAGGAGATGCTGCGCGTGTTGCACTTCTGGCTCGAGCTTGGGCTGGACGGCTTCCGCCTCGATGCGGTGCCGTACCTGTACGAGCGCGACGGCACGAGCGGCGAGAACCTGCCCGAGACGCACGAGTACCTCAAGCGCGCCCGCGCCGAGATCGACGCCAACTACCCGGACCGCGTGCTCCTGGCCGAGGCCAACCAGTGGCCGGCCGACGTCGTCGAGTACTTCGGCGACGGCGACGAGTGCCACATGGCTTTCCACTTCCCGGTGATGCCGCGCATGTTCATGGCGGTGCGGCGCGAGGACGCGACGCCCGTCTACGAGATCCTGCGCCAGACGCCGGAGATCCCCGACAACTGCCAGTGGGGGCTCTTCTTGCGCAACCATGACGAGCTGACGCTCGAGATGGTCACCGACGAGGAGCGCGACTACATGTACGCGGAGTACGCGAAGGATCCGCGAATGAAGCTGAACCTCGGGATCCGGCGGCGCCTGGCGCCGCTGCTCGACATGGGGCGCGACGAGATCGAGCTGATGACCGCGATCCTGTTCTCGTTACCCGGCTCGCCTGTCCTCTACTACGGCGACGAGATCGGCATGGGCGACAACGTCTACCTCGGCGACCGCGACGGCGTGCGCACGCCGATGCAGTGGAGCCCCGACCGCAACGGCGGCTTCTCGAAGGCCGACTTCGCGCAGCTGTACCTGCCGCCGCTGATGGACCCGGTCTACGGCTACCAGGCCGTGAACGTCGAGGCGCAGCTGCGGCATTCGACATCGCTGCTGCGTTGGACACGCCGCTTCATCGCGATGCGCAAGGAGCACCCGGTCTTCGGCCTGGGCGACTACCGGCCGCTCGAGCCGTCGAACACGCGCATCTTCGCCCACATCCGCACCTACGAGGACGACGTGATCATGTGCGTCCACAACATGGCGCGCTCGGCGCAGGCGGTCGAGCTCGACCTGTCGGAGTACCGGGGTCGCCACCCGGTCGAGCTCTACGGCGGCTCGCGCTTCCCGCGCATCGGGGAGCTGCCGTACCTGTTGACGCTGGCGCCGCGCGGGTTCTTCTGGTTCCAGTTGGAGAAGGCCGATGACGACTCAGACTGAAGTCCGCGAGCTCGCCGGCCGTGGCGATCTGTCGTTCCTGGATCCGGAGGTGCTCCAGGAGTGGGTCGTCGGCCAGCGCTGGTTCGGGTCCAAGGGTCGCGCCGTCTCATCCCTCGACGTCCTGCAGGGCGTGCCGCTGCGCAACGACGAGCCATTGCTCGTGCTTGCGCTGATCGCAGCACGCTTCCCCGCCGGCACGCACCACCTGTACCAGCTGCCGATCGGAATCCGTCACTCCGACGAGGGCTGGGATCGCGGCGTGATCGCAGAGGTCGGCAACTGGACGGTCTATGACGGGTTGACCGACCCCGACCTTGCGCGTGAGCTACTGCGGCGCATGCGCGAAGAGTCCATTGCACGCGCGGGCGGCTCCACGCTCACCTTCCGCTGGGCCGACGGGCAAGTGCCGCGCAACGGCGAGGTCCGGCCTATCGGCGTGGAGCAGTCGAATTCGTCGATGGTGTTCGGCGACTCGCTTGTGCTGAAGTCGTTCCGCCGGCTCGAGCCCGGGGTGAATCCCGAACTCGAGCTGCTGCGCTTCCTCGACGGGCACGGCTTCGAGAACATCGCGCCGCTGGCGGGGTGGTACGAGTACGAGGGCCGCTTGGTCGAGTCGACGCTGGGGATCCTCCAGGAGTTCCTGACGGCCGCCCGCGACGGCTGGTCGCTCGCCGTGGACGAGGACGGTGAGGATCCGGAGCGCCTGATCGAGCAGCTCGAAGACCTCGGCCGGGTGACCGGGCGTATGCACTCGGTGCTGGGCTCGGACGCGACCGATTCCGCCTTTGCGCCCGAAGAGCCGACTGACGGGGCGCTTGCCCTGATCACCGCGACGGTCGACGAGGAGATCGAGCGGATCTTCAAGAACCTCCCGGCCGACGACGAGGGGCCGGTCGCGCAGATCCGCGGGCGCAGCCAGGATGTCCGCGAGCGCCTCGGCCAGCTGTCGCGTATCGGCGTCGGCGGTCGCACGATCCGCACGCACGGGGACTACCACCTGGGGCAGGTGATGCTTACCCAGCGCGGCTGGGTCGTGCTCGACTTCGAAGGCGAGCCCGCGCGGCCTCTGCCCGAGCGGCGGCAGAAGCGCTCGCCGCTCCGTGACGTGGCCGGCATGCTGCGCTCGTTCTCGTACGTGGCAGCGGCGGGCGACATCCTCGGCACGCGCACGATGCCGGAGGATTGGGAGTCGCGTGCCCGGGCAGCGTTCCTAGAGGGCTATTTCCGGGCGGTCGACCCGGCGCTGTTGCCTCCGGGTCAGGAATCCATCGAGAAGCTCCTGTCCGTCTTCGAGCTCGAGAAGGCCGTGTACGAACTGAACTACGAGATCAACAACCGGCCCGACTGGGTCGGCATACCGGTCGCGTCGATCCTGCGACTGCTGGAGGCCGAATGATCGCCGCCGCCCCCGACCTCGAACGCATCGTCAAGCGCGAGCACGGCGACCCACACTCGGTCCTGGGCGCGCACGAGTACGACGGCGGCGTCGTGGTGCGCGCGCTGCGACCGGCAGCCCAGGCGGTGACCGTGCACGCGGGTGGCAAGGACGTCGAGCTCGAGCAGGTTCATCCGGGTGGCGTCTTCGAGGGCGTCGTGCCCGGCGCCGACATCCCGCTCGAGTACGAGCTCGAGGTCGACTACCCGGACGGCAACGTCTTCACGATGCGCGACCCGTACTCGTTCGCGCCGACATTCGGCGAGCTCGACCTGCACCTGGCGGGTGAGGGCCGCCACGAGCACCTCTACGAGCGGCTCGGCGCGCACATCATCCAGCACGAGGGTGTCAACGGCACTGCCTTCGCCGTGTGGGCCCCGAACGCCAAAGCCGTCTCGGTGGTCGGCGACTTCAACAGCTGGGACGGGCGCCTGCACCAGATGCGCTCGCTCGGCTCGACCGGCATCTGGGAGCTGTTCCTGCCCGACGTCGGCGAGGGCTGCAACTACAAGTTCGAGATCCTGGCTCAGGACGGCGAGATCCGGCTGAAGGCGGACCCGTACGCGTTCGCCGCCGAGGTGCCGCCGAAGACGGCCTCGGTCGTCTATCGCTCGAAGCACGAGTGGAGTGACGACAACTGGTGTACCGAGCGGGGGGAGTCGGTGCCGCTCGACCGGCCGATCTCGGTCTACGAGGTGCACCTGGGCTCGTGGCGGCTGAACCCGCTCGAGGGCAACCGCTCGCTCGACTACCTCGAGCTCGCCGACGAGCTGGCGGCATACGCGAAGGACATGGGCTTCACCCACATCGAGCTGTTGCCCGTGATGCACCACCCATTCAGCGGCTCGTGGGGCTACCAGGTGACCGGCTACTTTGCGCCGACGCCGCGCTTCGGTGAGCCGGACGACTTCAAGAAGTTCGTTGACGCCCTGCACCAGCACGGCATCGGTGTGATTCTCGACTGGGTTCCGGCCCACTTCCCGCGCGACGACTTCGCGCTGGCACGCTTCGACGGCACGCATCTTTACGAGCACGCCGACCCGCGCCGCGGTGCCCATCCGGACTGGGGCACGCTCGTCTTCAACTTCGGCCGCAACGAGGTGCGGAACTTCCTGCTGTCGAACGCGCTCTACTGGCTGCACGAATACCACGCCGACGGGCTGCGGGTGGACGCGGTCGCGTCGATGCTCTACCTCGACTACTCACGCGAGGAGGGAGAGTGGGTGCCAAACGAGTTCGGCGGCCGCGAGGACCTCGACGCGGTGTCATTCCTGCAGCAGATGAACGAGATGGTCCACGGGCGCCAGCCCGGCGTGATCTCGGCGGCCGAGGAGTCGACCGCCTGGCCGGGCGTGTCACGGCCCGTCTACGTCGGCGGCCTGGGCTTCGGCTTCAAGTGGAACATGGGCTGGATGCACGACACGCTCGAGTACTTCAAGCAGGACCCGATCTACCGGCGCTACCACCACCATCAGCTGACGTTCAGCCTCATGTACGCGTTCAGCGAGAACTTCATCCTGCCGCTGTCGCACGACGAGGTCGTCCACGGCAAGGGCTCGCTGTTCAACAAGATGCCGGGCGACCGCTGGCAGAAGCACGCGAACCTGCGCGCGCTCTACGCCTACATGTGGGCGCACCCGGGCAAGAAGCTGCTGTTCATGGGCCAGGAGTTCGCACAGGAAGCCGAGTGGAGTCACGAGCGCTCGCTCGACTGGCACCTGCTGGAGGAGGGCGACAAGAGCGGCATCCAGTCACTCATCCGCGACCTGAACCACGCCTACCGGGACGAGCCGGCGCTGTGGGAGGTCGATTTCGACTCGGCCGGCTTCTACTGGATCGAGCCGAACGACTCGGATTCGAACGTCGTGATCTTCGCCCGCGCGTCGAAGGAGCACGAGCGCGTGCTCATCTGCGCGCTCAACCTCTCGCCCGTGGCGCGCGGCCCGTACCGAGTTGGATTGCCGCGCTCAGGCCGGTGGAAGGAGCTCGTGAACACCGACGCCGGGCACTACGGCGGTGGGAACGTCGGCAATTACGGCGGCGTCGAGGCGGAGCCGATTCCGTGGCACGACCAGTCGTTCTCGGCCGAGGTCATGCTGCCGGCGCTCGCAGCACTCTGGCTCGTCCCGGATGAGTAGACGCACATTCGGCGTCTGGGCACCGAGAGCCGAAACGCTCGCGCTGCGGATCAGGGGCGAGGACATCCCGCTGGGCGACCCGGACTATCTCGGCTGGTACCAGGTAGAGGTCGAGGCCGAGCACGGCGACAACTACTTCTACGTTCTCGACGGCAATCCGCTGCCGGATCCGTGGTCGCGCTGGCAGCCTGACGGGATTCGCGGCCCGTCGCGGGTGTTCGACCCCCAGCCGCTGACTCCCTTCGAGACGCCGCCGCTTGAAGACCTCGTGATCTACGAGCTCCATGTCGGCACGTTCACACGCGAGGGCACGTTCGACTCCGCGATCGAGACGCTGGCGGGGCTCGCGGAGCTCGGCGTGAACGCGATCGAGCTGATGCCGGTGGCCGAGTTCCCGGGCAGGCGAGGCTGGGGCTACGACGGCGTCTACCTGAACGCGGCGCAGTCGAGCTACGGCGGCCCTGAAGCGCTGCAGCGTCTCGTCGAGGCCGCACACGCGCACGGCATCGCTGTGATCATCGACGTGGTCTACAACCATCTCGGCGCGTCCGGGGTGAAGGCGATGGAGGCGTTCGGGCCGTACTTCACCAACAAGTACGAGACCTTCTGGGGCAAGGCCATCAACTACGACGACGAGTGGTCGGACCCCGTCCGCGAGTGGGTCTGCCGGAGCGCGAGCGGGTGGATCAGGCTGTTCGGGATCGATGGCCTACGGCTGGACGCGATCCACGCGATCTTCGATTCACGCCCCGAGCACATCGTCGCCGAGGTGGCGCGGCACGTGCACGACCAGAACCCAAGGGCGCTCGTGATCGCAGAGAGCGGGATGAACGACCCGAAGGTGATGCGCACGCGCGAGCAGTGCGGCTGGGGCTGCAACGCCGCGTGGGCGGACGACTTCCATCACGCCCTGCGCGTCCTGCTCACGGGTGACCGCGAGGGTTATTACGCGGACTTCGGGCAGCTGGCCGATCTGGCGAAGGCGCTGCGCCGCCCGCACGTCCACGACGGCACCTGGTCGAGCGTTCGCAAGCGGCGCTTCGGCGCCCCCGCAGACGATCTGCCGCCCGAGCGCTTCGTGGTGTTCAGCCAGAACCACGACCAGGTCGGCAATCGCGCGTACGGCGATCGGCTGCCGGAGCAGGCGCGCCCACTCGCCGCGTTCTGCACGCTCCTGGCACCGTTCACGGCGATGCTGTTCATGGGTGAGGAATACGGCGAGCGAGCGCCGTTTCAATTCTTCTCCGATCACATCGACGAGGAGATCGCGACCGCCACGCGCGAGGGGCGCCGGCGCGAGTTCGCCGCGTTCGCGCAGTTCGGCGAGGAGATCCCCGATCCGCAGGCGGAGGCGACATTCGACCGCTCCAAGCTGACGTGGGACGTCGATCCCGGAACCGCCGCGCTCTACACCGAGCTGCTGGCCGTGCGGAGCGAGCTTCCGAAGGGCGACGCCGATGCGATCGCGTTCGACGAGGAGGACAAGTGGCTCGTGTTGACGCGCGGCGACTTCCAGCTGGTCTGCAACTTCTCGGATCGCATCCTCCGCGTTCCCGTTGAGCGCACCGAGGTCCGCATCGCATCGCACGGCGCGCGGATCGAGGATCAGGCGGTCGTGCTGGAGCCGTTCGCCGGGGCGCTGCTGCAGTGACCGAGGTTTGGCCGGGAGTCCCATTCCCACTGGGCGCGACGTGGGACGGCGAGGGCGTGAACTTCTCGCTGTTCTCCGAGCACGCGGAGCGCGTCGAGCTGTGCCTGTTCAACCACGAGGGCGACCAGGAGCAGCGCATCGAGGTCACAGAGCGCACCGCCTTCAACTGGCACTGCTACCTGCCGGGCGTGGGGCCCGGCCAGCACTACGCCTACCGGGTCCACGGGCCGTATGACCCGGAGGAGGGCCTGCGCTTCAACCCGGCGAAGGTCCTGATCGACCCGTATGCGAAGTCGATCGACGGCCCTGTCCGCTGGAGCGAGGGCAACGTGCTCCCGTACGTGCCCGATGGGACGGGCGAGGCGGATCTCGAGCCGGACGACGAGGACGACGCCTTCGCGGTGCCCAAGAGCGTCGTCATCGACCGCTACTTCGACTGGGAGGACGACCGCCCGCCGCGCACCCCGTTCGCCGAGACCGTCATCTACGAGGCGCACGTCAAGGGCTTCACGAAGCAGTTCGAGCGCATCCCGGAGGAGCTGCGCGGCACCTATGCGGGGCTGGCGTCGGACGAGGCGATCGAGTACCTGAAGAACCTCGGCGTGACGGCGGTCGAGTTGCTGCCGATCCACCACATCGTCGACGAGTCGTTCCTCGTCGAGCGCGGCCTCACGAACTACTGGGGCTACAGCTCGATCGGCTACTTCGCCCCGCACTCCGAGTACGCCGCGACCGGCAAGCACGGCGACGAGGTGCGCGAGTTCAAGGGAATGGTCAAGGCGCTGCATCGCGCGGGCGTCGAGGTGATCCTCGACGTCGTCTACAACCACACCGCCGAGGGCAACCACCTGGGCCCGATGCTCTCGTTCAAAGGCGTCGACAACCCGACCTACTACCGGCTCATGCCGGACGACCCGCGCTATTACATGGACTTCACCGGCACGGGCAATTCGCTGAACGCCGTCCATCCCAGCGTGCTGCGCCTGATCATGGACTCATTGCGCTACTGGGTGAGCGAGTGCCACGTGGACGGCTTCCGCTTCGACCTGGCGTCGACCCTGGCTCGCGAGCTCTACGACGTCGACCGCCTGTCGGCGTTCTTCGACACGATCCATCAGGACCCCGTCCTCTCGCAGGTCAAGCTGATCGCCGAGCCGTGGGACGTCGGCCCCGGTGGCTACCAGGTCGGCAACTTCCCCGTGCTGTGGTCCGAGTGGAACGGCATCTACCGCGACACGATGCGCGACTGGTGGCGCGGCGAGGTCACGGCCGGTGAGTTCGCCGAGCGGCTCACCGGGTCGAGCGACCTCTACGAGTCCGACGGGCGTCACCCCTTCGCCTCGATCAACTTCATCACCGCGCATGACGGCTTCACGCTGCGCGACCTCGTCACCTACAACCAGAAGCACAACGACGCCAATCTCGAAGGCAGCAAGGACGGCTCGGACGACAACCGCTCGTGGAACATGGGGGTCGAGGGCGAAACCGACGATCGCCTGATCAACGAGTTGCGGGAACGCCAGCAGTGCAACTTCCTGATAACGCTGCTGCTGTCCCAGGGCACGCCGATGCTGCTGGGCGGCGACGAGTTCGCGCGCACGCAGCACGGCAACAACAACGCCTGGTGCCAGGACAACGAGATCTCCTGGTTTCACTGGGACATCGACGAGCCCGGCCGGCGCCTGCAGGAGTTCACCAAGCGCCTCATCAGGCTGCGCCACGACCACCCGGTCTTCCGCCGCCGCCACTTCCTCACGGGCGACGCGACCGGGGCGATGGGCCAGGGGCTGCCGGACGCCTGGTGGTTTCGCCCCGACGGCCGGCGGATGACGCAGCGCGACTGGCAGCAGAACGGCAACGTCATCGGCCTGTTCCTCAACGGGCAGGAGTTCCCCTACCGCGGCCGCCACGGCGAGCAGATCGTCGACGACTCCTTCCTGCTGCTCATCAACGGCCATCACGAGGACATGACGTTCGTGCTCCCCGGCCGCCGCTTCGGCAAGTCGTGGGCGCTGGAGCTCAGCACCGCCGACCCGCACGCCGAGCCGGGCTCGCTGACGACCGGCACGCGCGAGCCGCACGAGGTCAAGGCGCGCTCGGTGACGGTGCTCAAGCGCATCGATCCCGCCGCGTGAGCGAGTTTCGCGCCACCTACCGCCTGCAGCTCGGGCCGCACATGCGCTTCGACGACGTCCGGGCGCTCGTCCCGTACCTGCGCTCGCTGGGGGTCAGCCACCTCTATCTGTCCCCCTCGCTGCAGGCGCGCTCGGGCTCGACGCACGGCTACGACGTC
>DATBDN010000140.1:0-10464 GCA_036269895.1 Thermoleophilaceae bacterium | reverse complement strand
CTACTTCGGACCGCGGGCGTAGCGGTGGCCGGCGAGATGTCGCAGAAGCGCGCGCGGCCGGACCCCGACCGTTACTTCGGCAAGGGCAAGCTTGCCGAGCTGAAGCGGGCGGTCAACGAGGCCGACGCCAACCTGGTCGCGTGCGACGACGAGCTGCTGCCGCGCCAGGAGCGCAACATCGAACAGGAGATCGGCGTGCCGGTGATCGACCGCACGGCCATCATCCTGGACATCTTCGCCGACCATGCGAACTCGGCCGAGGGCAAGCTCCAGGTGGAGCTGGCGCAGCTCGAGTACAACCTCGCGCGCATGCGCGGCCTGTGGACCCACCTCGAGCGGCTCGGCGCCGGTCGTGGCGTGGGCGGTATCGGGACACGAGGCCCGGGTGAGTCGCAGATCGAGACGGACCGGCGGCTGGCGCGCGACCGCATCTCGGCGTTGAAGCGGCGGCTCGAGCGGACCAAGTCGGCGCGGCGCACGATGCGCGCCGAGCGCGAGCGGGCACACCTGCCGACGCTGGCGCTGGCCGGCTACACGAACGCCGGCAAGTCGACCTTGCTGAACGCGCTGACGGGCTCCGAGGCATCGGTGGCGCACCGGCTGTTCCACACCCTCGACCCGATGACCCGGGCGTTCGAGATCGGCGGTCGCACGTATCTCGTCACCGACACCGTTGGCTTCATCCGCAAGCTGCCGCACCAGCTGGTCGAGTCCTTCGCCGCGACGCTGCAGGAGACGATCGACGCCGACCTGATCCTGCACGTGGTCGACGCTTCGTCGCCGGAGGAGGAACGAGTGGCGATGATGGTGGCGGTCGACGACACGCTGCACGAGATCGGCGCCAACGAGCGGCCGCGTCTGGTCGTGATGAACAAGGTGGATCTGCTGGACGACGAGGCCCGGCGCGAGCTCGGCTTCCGGCACCCAGACGCGGTGCAGGTGTCGGCGGTGACGGGCGAGGGGCTGGAAGAGCTGGCGGAGGCGATCGAGGCACGCTTCCTGGCGACGCTACGGACGATGGACCTGCTGCTGCCGTACGCGGAAGGCGGGAGCCTGTCCGTGCTGCACGACGTGGCCGGCGACATGGAGCGAAGCGATACAGCCGAGGGCGTGCGCGTGAAGGCGCGGGTGCCGGCGGGGGTGGCACCGCGCTTCGAGCGCTTCGAGGTGAACGGCCGCGACGGGGCATCTGCCTCCAACCGCTCGCACGAATGAGCTTCCGCTTCACGCGCCTCAGCAAGGCGGCACAGGCGCCGCGGCGTGCGCATCCCGCCGATGCCGGATGCGATCTGTTCGCCGCGGAAACGGCCCATCTGGAACCGGGTGAGCGGGCGAGCGTCGGCACCGGGATCGCGGTCGAGATCCCCGACGGCAGCGCCGGTCTCGTGCTGCCGCGCAGCGGGCTTGCCGCGAAGCATGGGATCTCGGTGGTGAACGCGCCCGGGCTGATCGACGCCGGCTATCGCGGCGAGGTGCGTGTTCTGCTCCTGAACACCGACAAGACCGAGGCCTTTGAGATAGAGCCCGGGGACCGGATCGCCCAGCTCGTAATCGTCGAGATCGGCGACACCGAGCCGATCGAGGCCGGTGAGTTGGCAGACTCCGTGAGGGGTGAAGGCGGGTTCGGCTCGACGGGGCGCCGCTAGGCGCGGCCTCACAGCGCGACAAGCACTTCCGTTTCGCGCACAAGCGACTGAACTTCCCGCAGGAAGGCCACAACCTTGCCGGCGTGCAGGCCGAACTGTGGGATCAGGTCCGCGCGTTCATGCGTCGCGCAGCTCGGCCAGGCCCTCTTCGCGGCTCTTGACCTCGCGGTAGTCGAGTTCCTCGCGGGCGCGCGAGTCGTCGATCGTGCACTCGAGCGCCGACACCCAGACCGTGAAGCGGGTCAGCGGTGGCCGGTCGTTCCGGCGCAGCAGCTTCCAGGCCGATTCGGACGCCGCGGCGGCCGCTTTCGCCACACCCAGTGGCAGCGTGCGCGTCGGGGGCTCGAGGCCCTGCGTCCGGATCAGGTCGCTGACGAACTCGCGGAAGACGACCGGGTCGCCGTCGGTCACGAAGTACACGCCACCCGGCTTGCCGCGCTCGGCGCCGAGGACCAGGCCCTCGACCGTGTTGTCGATGTGCGTCGTCGCGGTTAGCTGGCCGCCGCCGCCGATCCAGGCGAACTTGCCCTCCTTCGTCATCGAGACGATTTGCGGCAGCAGCGTCGTGTCGCCGTGTCCCCACACGAAGCGGGGCCGCACGACGACCGTCTCGAGGCCGTCGCCATTCGCGTCGCGAACGGCCAGCTCGGCCTTCGCCTTCGACCACGGGTAGGGCGAACGGGACAGCGGCCTCAGCGGCGTCGTCTCGTCGACGTTGACGAGCGGTTGTCCGTCCATCAGCGAAGCTTCGGTGCCGACGTGGACGAAACGCCGGACGCCGGCTTCGCGCGCGGCCGCGAGCGCGTTCCTCGTGCCCTGCACCGTGACGCGCTCGAAGTCCGCGGGATCGCCGAAGTCCTCGACCTTCGCGGCGGCGTGGTGGAAGACCTCCGCACCGTCGGCGCCGGCGCGCATCGCGGCGGTGTCATCGAGGTCGCCGCGGATGGCCTCGGCACCTGCCTCCTCGACGAGCTGTGCAGAGCGGTCCGAGCGCGAAAGCGCCCGGACGGTCCAGCCGTCGCGCATTAGCCTGCGAATGAGCGCGCCCCCGACGAATCCGGAGCCGCCTGTGACGAATGCAGTCGGCATCCAGCCGAACCTATCGAGTCGCCGCCGACGACGAGCGAATCAGACGCCCGTGCGGGGCGAGCGAATCAGACGCCCGCGGCCCGGCGTGCGCTGTCGTGCGCCGCCTCTTCCAGCGAGTCGTCGGGGAGCGGCTCCAGCCGCGTCTCGAGCGCGAGCTCGATCAGCCGATCTGCCAGCCACGCGTTCTTCGGCAGCAGTGGCCCGTGCAGGTAGGTCCCGATCACGTTGCCGCGGCGCACGCCTTCGCGCCCGTCGCGGCCGTTGTTGCCGAACCCCTTCAGGACCCGCCCAAGCGCGTGCTCGTCCGACCCGAGGTAGGTCCGCCCGCCGTGGTTCTCGAAGCCCGCGATCACGCGCGGGCCATCGCCCAGGTCCGTCTCGATCGCACAGTTCCCGATCAGGCGCGGCCCTGGCTCGCGGACCGTCCGCAGGTCGACCAGGCCGACTCCCGGCAGCCGCTCGCCCTCCATCTCGTACTCGTGTCCCAACAGCTGGTAGCCGCCGCACACCGCCAGCACGACCGCGCCGCGGTCTGCCGCTGCATGCAGCGCTTCCTTCTTCGTGTCGACCATGTCCTGCGCGCACAGCGCCTGATCGCGGTCCTGCCCGCCACCCATGTAGAAGAGATCGTGCGCGTCCGGATCGACGGAGTCGCCCAGTGTCGCTCCGGCCAGCTCGAACCCGATCCCATGCCACTCGCAACGGGCCCGCAGCAGCTGCATGTTGCCGCGGTCGGCGTAGATGTTCATGAGCTCGGGATAGAGCGAGCAGAGCCGCAGCTTCATACGGCCTCCAGCACGACGACGGTGCTGCCAGTCCACTCGAGGCTCTCCGGGATCCAGCCGCGCTGGCGCGCGACGAAGCCGGCATCGGCCGCCTCGGCCTCGAGCTCCGCCGGGGTAACGAGGTCGAGCTGGATCGTCGCGACCCACTCACTGATGTCGCCCGTCGGGGAGACCGACTGGCGGTGGCGGTCGATCGCCGCCGTCGCGTCCTCGCGGCGAACGGCGACCGGCGTGCTCGCGTAGACCCAGCCGTCCTCCTCGCGGATGTCCGGCATCGGCGGCACCGCCTCGCCGGCGGGAATTCCCTCGAACGGGTCCGCGAGCGCTGCTGCGAAGACGCCGCCGTCGCGCAGGTGACGGCGGATGCACTGCAGAGCCGCACGGCGGCCGCGCTGGCCGCCGAGCAGCTGAACCACCTGCATCGGCGCAATCGCCAGCGCGAACTCCTGGCCGAGCTCGAAGCTCCGCGCATCCACCGCGACCGTCCGCACGCGCAGCCCGAGTTCCCGGGCCCGCGCGCCCAGCTCGTGGACGAGATCGGGATCCGCGTCGAGCGCGGTCACCTCGTGGCCGCGCCGCGCCAGGTCCAGCGCCACCCGGCCAGTCCCCGCGCCGATGTCGAGGATCGGGCCGCCGCCTCGCTCGGCCAGCTCACGCCACAGCGTCAGGTCCAGGTCGTAGGCCGCGCACTCCACGTCGTGCCAGATGACCGCGTCCGTTGTCACTCCGACCACCGTCCGGCCATGCCGCGTTCGGCCAGGTCGTCGCGGAGCTCGAGCAGTGCCGTGTACGTGGGGAGCGCGAACAGCGGCCGGCCGCGGTCACCGCGTCCGACGGCAGCGTCGAGCGACGCCCCAAGGTCGCGGTCGATCGCCGGATGCGCGTCGATGCCGGCGTACTTCAGCCGCAGCGCCATCTCCTCTGCACGTGTGCCGGAGCAGGTGACGGTGGCGACCCGGCCCGCGAGCAGCTCGAAGTCGGCGTCCCAGATCCAGGAGACGTCGCGGCCATCGGCGATCCGGTCGTTCAGTGCCAGCCACAGGTCGAGCTGCCCGTCCTCGAGCGTGAGCGTGCGCAGCACTTCGTTGGCGCCCGCCGGGTTCTTCACGAGCAGGATCAGCACCTCACGTCCGTTCACCGGGATGCGCTCGACCCGGCCGAAGGCGCCGCCGAATGCCTCGAGGCCCGCGCGCACCTGGTCGAGCGTCGCGCCCAGCTCGAGTCCCGCGGTGGCGGCCGCGAGCGCGTTGTAGACGTTGTAGAGACCCGGCAGCCGGAGCTTGATCGTCGTGCTGCCCGAGGGTGCTTCGAGCTCGACCTCGGAGCCGCTCATGCCGTGCAGGACGACCCGGCGCGCCACCACGGCCGGCTCCGGCCGGCGCCGCCCGCAGTTGGGGCAGTGGTAGCGCCCCAGGTGGCCGAGGTAGACCGCGTCGTAGACGTACGCGTGCCCGCAGTTGCGGCAGTGCTTCGAATCGGCCGCGTGCTGCAGCTCGGGCAGCGCCTGCGAGTCGTCGTCGACCCCGAAGTAAACGACGTTGTCGATGGTGCGGCCCAGGTCGGCCACCAGCGGGTCGTCCGCATTCAGCGCGAAGCGCGTATGCGCGGCATGGCGCGCCACCGTATGCGCCCAGCGCTCGGCCAGCAGCTCGAGCTCGCCGTAGCGGTCGAGCTGGTCGCGGAAGAGATTCGACAGCAGCACCAGGCGCGGCTCGACCGAATCGGCCACGGCGGGCAGCCACGCCTCGTCGACCTCGAAGAGCCCGAGCTCGTCGCCGCCGCGACCGGCGTCGAGCAGCGCCGTGGCGATTCCCCAGTGCATGTTCGAGCCTGCGCGGTTGTGCACCAGCGGGATCCCCGCCTTGCCGAGGATTGCCGCCAGCATCGTCGACGTCGTCGTCTTACCGTTCGTCGCCGAGATCAGGACCGAGCCGCGGGCGAGTCGCCGCGACAGCTGGGCGATCGCGTCGGGATCGAGCTTCAGCAGGACCCGCCCGGCCGCCGTCGTCCCGCCCTTGCCGGCACGGCGGCTGGCGACACGGGCAGCGCGTGCAATTGCGACTGCGGGGCCGAGCATCATGCGCCCGCGGGTACCAGGACGTTCAGCGAGCGCGGGGAGATGCTCACCGTGGCCGGCACGCTGCCGATCGGGTCGCCGTCGGCGTAGATCTCGAACGGTCGGTCGGCGCTGACCTCGACGGCTTCGCCGCGGAAGGTGACTACCAGCGGGTGGTCGATGTGGGTCCCTTTGAAGACACGCGGGAGTATCTGGCTGAGGAATGTCAACTTAGATGACGCCAGGCACGCGATCACGTCGAACTTGCCGTCGTCGAGCTCGGCGTGAGGCGCTGCGTACATCCCGCCCCCGTACGCGTTCGAATTGCAGACTCCGACGGACCAGCCGCGCAGCTCGTGCAGCTGCCCGTCGACCGTCACGCGGAACGTTGCGTGCTTCCACCCGATCACCGCTCTGAGCGCCGCATAGAGGTAGACCAGGTTGCCCTTGACGAGCTTCGCCTCGTTGGCGATGCGGTTGGCGTCGGAGTCGAAGCCGTAGCTCGCAATGCAGACGAACGACTCGCCGTCGACCTCACCGACGTCGACGGTGCGCTCATGTCCCTGGAAAGCCAGGCGGGCTGCCGCCGCCGGATCGCTCGGGATCTTCAGCACGCGCGCGAAGTCGTTGCCGCGCCCCGCCGGGATGACCAGCAGCCGCCCAGGCGTGCCGCGCAGCGCGCCGGCGATCAGCCCAATCGTGCCGTCGCCGCCCACCGCGGCCACCGTCTGGCCGCGCTCGGCCGCGTCGCGTGCCACCTGTCGTGCTGCGTCGCGACCGGATGGCGTCGCCATCTCGTACTCGATGTTGTGCGCCTCGAACTCCGCCCGCACGATGTCCAGGCACTTCAGTGACCTCCCGTCGGCCGCTGACGGGTTGGCCAGCAGGGCGATTGGCGCGCTCACGCGCTCTCGGCCGCCAGCTTTGCCGCGCGTTCGGCTGCGAAGTCACCGCGCTCGTCGCCGCGCAGGTGCTTGCCGTCCTCGATTTTGATGATCTCGGCGCGCTCGACCCACTTGGGGCCGACCAGACGCTCCGCGTGCGGCGCGTCGAGGTTGTTCGGATCGAGCACCAGCAGCACGTCGTCGGTGACGCTGTGCCACGCGTCGGTCTCGGTCAGCTTCTCCGAGGAGACGACGAGCGACCCGGGACGCGCGGCCCAGTGCAGGGCGAAGATGCCGAGCTTGTAGGCGTAGAGCTTCTCGCCGTCCGAGAAGAGGAAGTTGATGCCAGAGAACGGCGAGCGCTCGATCAGCTTGCGCACCGCGGTGCGCAGACAGCGGCGCGGGTGGCCGTCGTCGAAGTCGCGCATCAAGAAGTTGAAGAACGCCTCTGAGTCGGTCTGGCCCTTGGGCTGCTGCACGCCCGGCTCGAGCAGCTTGTTGTAGCGCACGATCGTGCCGTTGTGGCAGAACGAGTACGGCCCGAGGCAGAACGGATGGGTGTTCTCGGGGGCCAGGCCGCCCATCGTCGCGCGACGGACGTGGACGTTGAAGATGCGACCGCGCATGTTGCTCGCGCCGAGGAAATCGCCATCCTGGTGCGCGGCGTCGGGAAAGCGGACGCAGGTCGGCTCGGCACCGTCTGCTCGCCGGTAGACGGACATGCCCCAGCCCGAGTCGTGCTCCTCGGACTGACGGATCAGCGGGTTGTCCGCTTCGAGCAGATCGTGGCGAACTGGGATCGGCTCAGCCGATACGCAGCCAAAGACGCGACACATGAGGGGGGCGAAAACCGGTCTGCAAGGGCTTCGCAGTCTACGTATCCCTGTGAAAGGAGTGGAAATGGCGGAACCGAAGCGGATCTGGTGGGCGCGGCCGCGCAAGCTGTGCGCGCTCGAGCGACCCGGCGGGGGAGGCCGCAGTCACAGGCCCGAGCGGCGCGCGGCCGAGATCGAGTACCTGAAGCACGCGGGCGTGCGCCTGGTCATCTCGCTGATGCAGACGCGCCACAACATCGATGCCTACGAGCAGGCGGGCATGGAGGCGATCCACCTGCCGGTCGAGGAGGATCTCGACGGGCTGCTGGAGGTCGTTGAGGTGGTGCGACGCGAGACGCGCAAGGCGGGCGCGGTGGCGGTCCACGCCAATCGGTACACCGACTTCGTCGCTGCGGCCTGCGCGCAGCACCTGCTCGACCTGCGCGGGATCGACCTCGAGGATTCGCTCGAAGCGGCGATGGAGGCCGGCCTGGTGGTGACGCAGCGGGCGGCCGCATTGGTCGAAGCCGACCCCGACTGGATCGAGGGCCTGCCGGAGCGGCCGGGCGGGTTGCCCACGCACTTCTAGACGAGCACGAGGTCCGCGAGTGTGTCGGCCACCGCGACGGGCTTCGGGTCCGGGGCGGCGGCCGCTTGCTCGCGGGTGGCGCCGCCCGTGAACACGAGTGCGGCGTCGATGTGCGCTTTGGCCGCTGCCGCGATGTCGGTGTCGATGCGGTCGCCGATCATCAGTGCGCGGCCGTCGCCCAGGCGGTCGAGGGCCGACAGGATCAGCTGCGGCTCGGGTTTGCCGACGACGATCGCGGTCTGGTCCGAAGCGATCTCGACCGCGCGTACGACGGCTCCGGTGCCGGGCCAAAAGCCGTCCGGCATCGGGTAGGTCGGGTCGAGGCTCGTGGCGATCAAGTCGCGGTTGCGGCGTGCAGACATCGCCGCCGCTCGCACGTCGTCGTAGCTCCACTCGTCGCTGCCGCCGATCACCACGACCTCCGCGCGGGTCGCCAAGTCGGTGCCGTTCAGCACCTTCAGCCCGGCGTCGGCGACGTGCTTGTGGAGCGCCTCACTGCCGATGACGAACGCCGTCCGGCCTTGGCGCGTCTCGGCCAGCAGGTGCTGCGTGGCGCCCCCGACGGTCACGACGTCGCCCAGGGACGCCTGGATCCCGAGTCGCCACATCTTCGCCACGTAGTCCTCGGCGGAGCGGCGCGGGTTGTTCGTGACGAACGCAAGTCCCTTGCCGGCTTCGCGTATGGCCGCGACCGCGTCACGCGCACGCGGCGTCAGCTCGTCGCCGATCCACAGGCAGCCGTCCATGTCGAGGACGACGTGGTCGTAGGAGGCGATAAGCGGCGAGACGCGCACGCCGACGATCGTATGCTTCCGCCGCCATGAAGCTCCGCCTGATCCCCGCAGTCCTCTTGGTAGTGCTCGCCGGCTGCGGCGGCTCGACCAGCACGAGCTCGATCCCAGCGGGCGGGCAGACGTCATCGGCCACGTCCGCGACCACAACGGCCCCTGCGGCCGCCCCCGCCGGGTGCAAGGCGGTGGCGCAGCCGAAGCCGAAGCCGAACGGCAGCCTCAAGAAGCCGTCGAACAAGCTCGACCCCGCCAAGACCTGGACTGCGACCGTCAAGACCAACTGCGGCACGTTCGCCTTCAAGCTCGACGTTCGCAAGGCGCCGCACGCGAGCGCGTCGCTGGACTACCTGGGCGGCAAGAAGTTCTTCGACCAGACCGTCTTCCACCGGATCGTCCCAGGCTTCGTGATCCAGGGTGGCGATCCCACCGGCAGCGGCAGCGGCGGCCCCGGTTACTCGACCGTCGACAAGCCGCCGGCGAACGTCTCGTACAAGAAGGGGGTCGTGGCGATGGCGAAGACCGGCAGCGAGCCGGCGGGCACGGCGGGCAGCCAGTTCTTCGTGGTGACGGGCGCCGATGCGGGGCTGCCGCCCGACTACGCGGTGGTCGGCAAGGTCTCGCAGGGCCTCGACGTCGTCGAGCGGATCGGCAAGCTCGGCGACCAATCCGAGCAGCCGACCGCCACCATCGAGATCGAGTCGTTCCGCGTCAGCTCGAGCTAGCCGCTAGCCGCCGAGCGCCGGCGCCCCGGCGTGCAACCCGAAGTCGGCCGAGAACGAATACAGCTTGTAGAGCAGGAAACCCTGGGACAGCTGCGGGCCGCACCAGTTGTCGAACAGCGTCGACGCTTGCTGGTTGTCGAGGCTCGGCCCGTGCCCGAGGCGCGTGGTCGCCGAGTTGATCGAGCCGCCGACGAAGGCGCGGACGCGCTCCATCAGCAGGGTGCGATCAGCATCGCTGTGCGCAGCGTTCCAGTCGCGGCAGGCCACCTGTCCAAGCGGCACGTCCGCCGCCGGCTGCACGCCGCTCGCACGAGCCGCCGGGAAATTCGCGAGCGGGAGCGTCGGCGTGGAGCCGCCGCCGGACGAGCCATCGCCGTCGCCCGGGTCGCTCGGCGGCTTGAGCCACGGGCAGGGGTTGCCGTCGTACTGGCGCGACTCGAACGCCGTGGCGCAGATCAACAGCTCCTGCTCCTGGAGCGGATCGCCCGTGCCGAGGCTGAGCGACGGATCGGTGCCGTCCGCGCAGTCGGGCAAGTTTGCCGGCGCGCTCGTGATGCCGATCGGGCTCTTGTTGCGGAACCAGCAGTTGCCGCGGCTGCCGGTCGAGTTGTCCCACCAGAAGTCCTGGCCGTTGCGGTCGGTCTTGCCGTCCGGCCGCCGGCCCATGACGTTGTCGTAGGTCTGGTTGTAGTGCGACGTCGAGATCTTCGTGTCGTCACAGCCGTGCTGCTCATTCCCGTCCGCCGCCGGTCCGCAGACGAGCGCATCGGGCACGGAGAAAATCATCGTGCCGCGCCGCCAGTTGTCCCAGAAGTGGTTGTTGCGGATGGTGTGGTGATTGCCGCCGGCGATCCACAGGCCGGTGCCGATCGGGAACGGGAACGACGGCATGACGTCGGTATTCGGTGTGTAGAGGTTGAGGTTGTTCGAGTAGAAGTTGTTGTCCTCGATCAACTGCGAGTCGCCCGGGAAGCCAGGATGGCCGGCGCCCGTGACCGCGTCGGTCGTGAGGCCGAGCGAGTTGTCATAGAAGTTGTTGTTGTGCACCCAGATGGCGTTGCCGTTGGTGGCCGAGTAACCCGCCATG
>DATBDN010000139.1:0-2298 GCA_036269895.1 Thermoleophilaceae bacterium | reverse complement strand
AGGCCCTGACCGCCTGCTCTGTCGCGGCGCTGACTGTCTATGACATGGTCAAGGGCGTCGAGCGCGGCGTGGTCATCGAGCAGCTGCGGCTGCTCGAGAAGACCGGCGGTAAAGAGGATTGGCGCGCGCAGCCGTAGTCACGATCTCGACGCGCGTCTCCCGCGGCGATGCCGAGGACGAATCCGGTCCGGCGCTGGTCGAGCTGTGCGAGGCGTCGGGCCTCGATGTCGTCTCCGAGGTGCTGAGCGACGATCGCGAGGCGATCGCCACCGCGCTCAAGCGCCTGGCCGACCAGGAGGACGTCCGCTTCATCTTCACGACCGGCGGTACGGGCATGACCGCCGACGACGTCACCCCCGAGGCGACTCGCGACGTGATCGACCGCGACGCTCCGGGCTACGCCGAGACGATCCGCGTCGAGTCGCGCGCACACACGCCGCTGGGCATCCTCACCCGCGGCGTCTCTGGCATCCGCGGACGCACGCTCATCGTCAACTTTCCAGGCTCACCGCGCGCGGTGCGGCAGAGTTGGCCCGTTGTCGAGCCCACCCTCGAGCACGCACGAGACACCCTCGAACGCAGTTGAGGTCGCAGACCTCACGCGTCGCTACGGCGAGCGCGTGGCGCTCGACCGTGTCTCCTTCAAGGTCCCCGCATCCACCACACTCGCCGTCTTCGGGCCGAACGGCGCCGGCAAGACGACGCTCCTCAAGGTGCTGGCCACGCTCCTGCGTCCGCATGCGGGGTCTGTCCAAGTCCTCGGCTGCGGACTGCCGGACGAGGCCTGGAAGCTGCGAGGGCGTGTCGGCTACCTGGGACACGAGCCGGCGCTCTACCGGTCGTTGAGCGCGCGCGAGAACCTGCGCTTCGCTGCGCGGCTGCACGGCGTCGGCAACGGCCGGGTGGACGAGCTCCTGGCGGCGGTCGGCCTGGCGCAGCGCGCGGACGATCGGGTCGAGGAGTTCTCGCGGGGCATGCGTCAGCGGATCGCGGTGGCGCGGGCCGTCCTGCACGATCCGCCTTTGCTCCTGCTCGACGAGCCGTGGTCGGCGGTCGACCCGCACGCGATCGCGCTGCTGGAGCCGCTGATCGGGCGCTCATCGGGCCGCACTCGCATCCTCGTCACGCACGACGTCGAGCGGGGCCGGTCCGAGGCGGATCAAGAGCTTGCGCTTCGGGCCGGCCGCGTGGTGGGCATGGAGGCGGCATTCGCATGATCCGAACCGCGGCCATCCTGTTCCGCAAGGACGTCTTAGTCGAGGTGCGCACGCTCCAGTCGCTCACGGCGATGGTCCTGTTCTCGGTGATGGCGTTCGTGCTGTTCCACTTCGGCCTCGACCGGGACACGATCGCCGGCTCGCTGGCGGCCGGGGTGCTGTGGGTGACGCTGCTGCTCGCGACGGTGCTCGCCGTGACGCGGTTGTTCGTCGCCGAGCGCGAGCAGGGCGGGTTCGAGACGCTGCTGCTGGCCCCGATCGACCGGACGGCGGTCTTCCTGGGCAAGGCAGCGGCTCTGTTCACGTTCCTGGTGGCGGTCGAGATCGTGGCACTCCCCGCGTTCGACATCCTCCTGCTGCGCGGCACCATCGTGGACGGCATGCCCGAGTTGCTGGCCGTGCTCGTGCTCGCGGACCTCGGACTGGCCGCCGTCGGGGCCTTGGTGGCGGCGCTTGGGGCCGAAACCGACGCCCGCGAGCTCGTCGTCCCGCTGCTTCTCATGCCTTTGCTCGTGCCGGTTGTGATCGGCGCGGCCAAGGCCAGCGCGCCGTTGCTGGCCGACCCCGCCCACACGGAGCACCTGGGTCGCTGGCTGCTGCTGCTCACCTTCTACGATTTGGCATTCGTGCTGGTCTCTCTCGGCGTTTTCGACTACTTACTGGAGGACTAGCGGTGGTCTTCGGAAAGGGCCTCCGCACGCTCGCCCTCGTCACCGCGGCTGCGCTGGCGCTCGCCTCCTACCTGATCTTCTTCTACGCGCCCATCGAGGCGGACCAGGGTTTCGTCCAGAAGATCTTCTACCTCCACGTGCCGCTGGCGATCGTGGCGCTCTGCGGCTGGGTCGCCGGCGGGATCTTCGGCATCCAGCTGCTGCGTACCGGCGACCGCAAGTGGGACTACCGCTCGTATGTGGCCATCCACATGTCGCTGATCTACGGAGTGGCGGTGCTGCTGACGGGGGCGATCTGGGCGAAGGCGTCCTGGGGCCACTGGTGGGTCTGGGGCGAGCCGACGCTGGTGTCGTTCCTGATCGTCTTCCTCCTCTACTGCACCTACCAGCCGATGCGCTTCTCGATCGCC
>DATBDN010000138.1:0-27008 GCA_036269895.1 Thermoleophilaceae bacterium | reverse complement strand
CTCGAACAGCCAGAGCGTGCTGCGGAACTTCAACTTCGGCTCGATCATGCTGATCGTGATCACGCTCACCGCCGGCACGGTGCTCGTGATGTGGCTCGGCGAGCTGATCACCCAGCGCGGCATCGGCAACGGCATCTCGCTGATGATCTTCGCGAGCATCGTCGCCCGCATCCCGCACGGCATCACGGCCTGGTGGAACAACCCCGATCAGGTCTTCAAGGTGATGATGCCGTTCATCGCGCTGTTCGTGATCGCGGCGGTGGTCTTCATCCAGGAGGGGCAGCGTCGAATACCGGTGCAGTACGCCAAGCGCGTGGTGGGCCGGCGGATGTCCGGCGGCGGCTCCACGTACCTGCCGCTGCGCGTGAACATGGCCGGCGTCATCCCCGTGATCTTCGCCGCCTCGCTGATGGCGTTCCCGCCAACGGTCGGCCAGCTTCTGCACACGAATTGGGCGAAGGACCTGGCGACCTTCTTCAATCCGGGCGGCTGGGCCTACCTGGTCGGCGAGTCCTTCTTCATCATCATCTTCACGTACTTCTACACCGCGGTCACGTTCAACCCGGTGGAGCAGGCGGACAACCTCAAGAAGTACGGCGGCTTCATCCCGGGGGTGAGGCCAGGTAGACCGACAGCCGAATATCTCGACCGCATCCTCGCGCGGCTCACGTTCCCGGGCGCCATCTACCTCGCGGCGATCGCGGCCCTGCCAACCATCCTGATCAACCAGACGAGCGCCAACTTCTTCTTTGGCGGCACGTCGATCCTGATCGTCGTGGGCGTCGCCCTCGACACCATGAAGCAGCTCGAAGCGCAGCTGATGATGCGCAATTACGAGGGCTTCTTGAAGTGAGCGAACTGAACCTGGTCCTGCTCGGGCCTCCGGGCGCGGGCAAGGGCACGCAGGCCGAGCGGCTCGTCTCCGACTTCGATCTTCCCTACTACGCCACAGGCGACATCCTGCGTAAGGCGGTGAAGGACGAGACCGAGTTGGGCAAGGAAGCCAAGGGCTACATGGACAAGGGGCAGCTCGTCCCGGACGACCTGATCTGCAAGGTGATCATGGAGCGGCTCGACTCCACAGAGGCCGAGGACGGCTTTCTGCTGGACGGCTTCCCGCGCACGATTGGCCAGGCGCAGGCGCTCGAGGACGCGCTCGACCGCCGTGACCGCAAGCTCACCGCTGTGCTGATGATCGAGGTGCCAGACGAGGAGGTCATGCGCCGCTTGACGGGTAGGCGCGTCTGCGTGAAGAACGGGCACCTGTACCACATCGAGTTCGACCCGCCGAAGCACGAGGGCGTCTGCGACCAGGACGGATCGCGGCTGATCCAGCGCGACGACGACAAGGAAGACGTCATCAGCGAGCGTCTGAACGTGTACCACCGCGAGACTGCTCCAGTGGCAGACTTCTATGCCGAGCAGAGCGTCCTGCGCCGCTTCGATGGCACGCGCACTCCGAGTGAGGTGCACGATCACATCAGGGCGACGCTCGCGACGCTCCGGCTCGAGGAGGAACTCTGATGATCATCCGCAAGACGCAGGAGGAGATCGAGAAGATGGCGGCCTCGGGCGCGGTCCTCGCCCGCTGCCTCCAGGTGCTCCGCTCGAAGGCGCGCGCGGGCGTCACGACAGCCGACCTCGACGAGGCGGCCGAGCGTTTCATCCGCTCGCAGGGCGCGGAGCCCGTCTTCAAGGGCTACCGCGGCTTCCCGGGCTCGATCTGCTCGTCGCCCAACTCGATGATCGTCCACGGCATCCCGGGCAGCTACAAGCTGCAGCGCGGCGACATCCTGTCGATCGACGTCGGCGTGGTGCTGGACGGCTGGGTTGCGGACGCCGCGGTGACCGTGCCGGTCGGCCCGGTCAGCCCGATCGCCACCCGCTTGATGCAGACCACGCGCGAGTCACTGTTCGAGGCGATCGAGCAAGCTCGTCCGGGCAACCACCTGGGGGACATCTCGGCTGCGGTCCAGCGCCGGGTCGAGGCCGACGGCTTCGCGGTCGTCCGCTCGCTCGTGGGTCACGGCGTCGGGCGGGAGATGCACGAGGACCCGCAGATCCCCAACCACGGCGAGCCGGGCACCGGGCCGGAGCTGGAGGAGGGGATGGTCCTGGCGATCGAGCCGATGACGACAGCCGGCGAAGACGGCATCCGGGTGGGGTCCGACAACTGGTCGGTCTACTCCGCCGACGGGTCGCTTGCGTGCCATTTCGAGCACACCGTTGCGGTTACCGCAGAGGGGCCCCGGATACTCACCCCGTGGCACCTCGAAGAGGCAAGGCGAGCAGCTTGAACAGCGGAGACAACTGATCGGGCTACGCCCAGGCCCTGCTACATTTGACTGTCCGGCCGGTAGCCGTCTCCTGGGCTGTCGGGCCGCTTCTCTCCTATGAAAGTAAGAGCTTCAGTCAAACCCATGTGCGAGAAGTGCAAGGTCATCCGCCGACACGGCGCGATCCTTGTCATCTGCCAGAACCCGCGTCACAAGCAGAAGCAGGGGTGACGCGCGGCTAATGGCACGAATCGCAGGCATCAACATCCCGCTCAACAAGCGCGTTGAGATTGGACTGACATACATCTACGGCATCGGCCCGTCGCTCTCCCGCGGCGTGCTCGAGCGCTCCGGCGTCAGCCGCGACACCTACGTCCGCGACCTGACCGACGACGAGGTTCTGCGCATCCGCCAGATCGTCGACAGCGACCTCACGGTCGAGGGCGATCTGCGCCGCGAGCGCTCCCAGGACATCAAGCGGCTGATGGAGATCGGCTGCTACCGCGGCCTCCGCCATCGCCGCGGCCTGCCGGTCAGGGGTCAGCGGACGAAGACCAACGCGCGCTCCCGCAAGGGTCCGAAGCGGATGGCCGCCGCGGGCAGGAAGAAAGTCAGGAAATAGGAAATGGCTCAGCAGCGCCCAGCTCGCCGCGGCGGACGCCGTCGCGTGCGCAAGAACATCCCGGTGGGTGTCGCGCACATCAAGTCGAGCTTCAACAACACCATCGTCACGCTCACCGACCGCGAGGGCAACGTCATCGCCTGGGAGTCGGCCGGCGGCGCAGGCTTCAAGGGCTCGCGCAAGTCCACCCCGTTCGCTGCGCAGGTCACCGCTGACGCTGCCGCGCGCAAGGGGATGGAGCAGGGTCTTCAGAAGGTCGAGGTGCTCGTGAAGGGCCCGGGGTCGGGCCGTGAGACCGCGATCCGCTCCCTCCAGGCCGCCGGCCTCGAGGTCACGGCGATCCGCGACGTCACGCCGCAGGCCCACAACGGCTGCCGTCCCCGCAAGCGGAGGCGCGTCTGATGGCCCGCGATACGAGCCCGCAGTGCAAGCAATGCCGCCGCGAGGGCATGAAGCTCTTCCTGAAGGGCGAGCGCTGCCTCACTGACAAGTGCGGCGTCGAGCGCCGTGCCTACCCGCCGGGCGATCACGGCCGCGGACGCATGAAGCAGTCGGAGTACCGCCTGCAGCTTCGCGAGAAGCAGAAGGCGCGCCGCTTCTATGGCGTCCTCGAGGCCCAGTTCCGCACGTATTACGACAAGGCCAGCCGGCAGCCGGGCGTCACCGGCGAAAACCTGCTGCGCCTGCTCGAGACCCGTCTCGACAACGTCATGGTGCGGCTTGGCTTCGCGGCCTCGCGCCGGCAGGCGCGCCAGCTCGTCCGCCACGGGCATTGGTCGGTGAACGGTCGTCGGGTCGACATCCCCTCGTACCACGTCCGCCCTGGCGATGTGATCGCGGTGAAGGCCGGCACAGGTGCCGAGACCGTCATACGCGACGCGACCGAGCTGATCTCGTCGGTGCCGGCCTGGCTCGAGGCCGACCACGACTCCCTGACCGCCAAGGTCCTCCGCCTGCCCGACCGTGACGAGATCGTCACGCCCGTGCAGGAGCAGCTCATCGTCGAGCTGTACTCCAAGTAGCGAACACGCAGAACCGGCCCCGCCGCCGGTAGGAAGCAGGTCCCTAGATGCTCGAGTTCCAGATTCCCAACATCTCGTCGGAGAAGAAGGGCGACAACCGCACGACTTTCACGATCGAGCCCCTCGAGAAGGGGTTCGGTTACACGTATGGCGCATCGCTGCGCCGCGTGATGCTCTCGTCGCTGACCGGCGCCGCCGTCACGAGCGTGCGCATCGAGGGCGTCGCCCACGAGTTCTCCACGATCAACGGCGTCAAGGAGGACGTGACCGACATCGTCCTCAACCTCAAGGAGATCGTCTGCCGCATGCACACCGACCAGCAGGAGCTGGAGGTGCCGCTGGTGGCGACCGGTCCCGGCGAGGTCACGGCGGCTGACATCGACTTGCCGTCCGCCGTCGAGATCCTCAATCCCGACCAGCACATCGCCATGCTCGAGAAGAAGACCAAGCTCGAGGTCTACCTGACGATCGGCCGCGGCCGTGGCTACTCGCCGGCTGAGGAGAACAAGCGTCCCGATCAGCCGATCGGTGTCATCCCGATCGACTCGATCTTCTCGCCCGTCAAGCGCGTTGCCTACGGCGTCACCGGCGCTCGTGTCGGCCAGCGCACCGACTACGACCGCCTGACTCTCGACGTCGAGACCGACGGATCGGTCGATCCGGAAGCCGCGCTGCGCGAGGCTTCGGAGATCCTCATCAAGACGCTCGCGATCTTCACCGACGCCGAGCGGCTCGAGGAGCTCCAGGCCGGCGCCCGCGACGGTGCCGGCGCGGCGGCTGGCATCGCCGGCGTTGGCGCCGCTCCCGGTGGGGGCGGCGGCGGGCCGATGGACGACATCCTCATCGAGGAGCTCGAGCTGGGCGTCCGCTCCTACAACTGCCTGAAGCGTGCCGGCATCCAGACGGTCGGCGAGCTGCTGCAGAAGTCGGAGTCGGAGCTGGCGGCGATTCCGAACTTCGGACGCAAGTCGATCGAGGAGGTCGTCGAGACCCTCAAGTCGCGCGGCCTGGACCTCCGCGACTCCTGATCGGAAGCTACGCTCGGACTCGCCATGCGCCATCAGAAGCAGCGACACAAGCTCAGCCGCGACTCGGCGCACCGCAAGGCGCTGCTGATGAACCTCTCGAAGGAGGTCATCCAGCACGAGCGGATCAAGACGACCGAGGCCAAGGCGAAGGCCGCCAAGCCGGAGATCGAGCGGCTGATCACGCTCGCCAAGCGCGGTGATCAGCACGCCCGCCGGCAGGCGGCGGCCGCGCTCGGCCAGGACAAGTTCATCGTGTACCGCCTGTTCGAGGAGATCGCTCCGCGCTACACCGAGCGCCACGGCGGCTACACGAGGATCCTGAAGCTCGGGCCGCGTCGCTCGGACGCCACCGAGATGGTCTTCCTCGAGCTCGTCTGACCAGCCGGCTCCTTCTCGAATACGACGGGACCGATTTCGCCGGCTGGGCGGCGCAGCCCGGCCTGCGCACGGTCCAAGGCTGTCTCGAGAACGCGCTGGCGACGCTACGCCGCGAACCGACGCAGCTGACGGTGGCCGGCCGCACGGATGCGGGCGTCCACGCGCGCGGTCAGGTCGCCTCGCACCCGGGCGATCCAGCGCCGGAATCGGGCCTGAACACGCTGCTGCCTGCCGACATTCGGGTGTTCGCATCCGAGCCGGCGCCGGATGGCTTCGACGCGCGGCGTGACGCGATGTCGCGGACCTACCGCTATCGAATCCTCAGCCGCGCCGTTGCCTCGCCGTTCGAGCGCGCGTACGCGTTCCACATGCCGCGCCCGTTCGACCCGGCGGTGCTGGACGGCTGCGCCGCCGCACTCATCGGGACGCATGACTTCACCGCCTTCACACCGACGGAGACGGACCACGTCCGCTTCGAGCGCGACGTCTTCCGGGCCGAGTGGGTGCGCGAGTCGGAGCACGTCATCGCCTTCTGGATCGAGGCCGACACGTTCATGCGCCACATGGTGCGTGTGCTGGTCGGGACGATGCTCGCCGCCGCGCGCGGTCGCTTCGGCACCGGCGAGTTCGCCGCGCTGCTGAATGGCGCCCCGCGGAGCGCGGCAGCGGAGACGGCGCCCGCGCAGGGGCTCTTCCTCGAGCACGTCCGCTACCGACAGAGCACTTGACCGTGCTCTGGCACGGCGAAGAGCCCCACTCGATTCGTCAGCGGCCGGCTTCGAGCCAGTCGATGATCCCTGCGACAGCCGTCCAGTCCTCTCGGCGACGCGCCTCGATCAACTCCTGAAGGACACGCGGCTCAAGCGACAGCAGCGCCTCCGAACCCGACGCCACCCAGCGCACAAGCGCGTGGTGCATCAACTGGTCGACCGGGACGCCGGTCTCGCGGCTGAGGTCCTCGAGCGTCGGCCGCGGATCCTGCAGCTGCGAGGCGGCGACCGCTTCGCGGAAGGCGCGGTGATCGATCAGCGAACCCTGAACAGATAGCGGTTGTGGTTGTGCTTCGCCTTGCGGGCGCCGCGGATGGGTCGCTCGCGGTTGCCAACCGCGTCGATGGCCCGCGGCACGACCGCGTAAATGCCCTTCTTCAGCTTGGTCTTGAGCCTGAGCGTCCAGTGGGAATGTCCGTGCGCCGGCACATAGGTCTTGCGCGTGCAGCTGCGCGGCTTGCTGAAGCGATGGTTCGGCTGCAGCCACTGGCAGCGCTTGCGGACGCGGTGGCTGATCGCGAGCGACACCTGGGAGACCTGGCCGCGGCCGTTCTTGCCGCAGCCGCGGTCGCGCGAGACCCCGCGCAGCGTGATCCCCTTCCGCGTGAAGCGCGATCTGCGCCCAAGCGTCGTCACAGGCGCTATCCGGTCGCGGCAACTGGCTGATATGCCGTTGACGGCGCCATTGCTGCCTGTGCCACCGCCCGCGGATGCGCTGCACGCCTCGCGCGAGATGTACGCGGCCGCGGGCTGACTGTTGCCCGACTGCTGCACGTCGAAGGTGTCGAACGGGTCGCCCGGGAAGATCGTCGTGGCGCAGCCGGTCCTCGGGTCGACTCCGACCGACGAGAAGTCAAGGAGGTTGCGGTTGCCGTTGGTGCAGAGGATCCCGACGGTGCAGATGTCGCCGTAGTGGAACGGGTTCGCGGTGATCGTCGCCTGCTGCCAGGTGCCGCCGTAGTCGTCCGAGCGGGCCACGTAGTAGCGCCACTCGCCCTTGGTGTCGTTCGGGTTGGCGGCGTTCTGGCTCCCGTACCAGCCGACGACGACTTGGCCCGGCTTCTTGCCCGCGGCCACCGCCGACATGACGTTGGTCTTGAGATCCGCGGAGTTGACTTGGATCGGGTTCGAGAACGTGTTCGCGCCGTCGCGCGAGACCCAGAGGTAGGTGTTGTACGGGCTGGTCGCGTTGAGTCGCCCAGACGCGATTACGAAGACCGCGCCGTCCGGCCCGACCGCGTTCGAGATGAACAGGTTCGAGAAGCTCCCGCCGTCGTTGGAGTAGACAGTGGTGTTCGCGAACTGGTCGCCGTTGCAGCCCTTGTGATGGGCGACGACGATCTGGCCGTAGTCGGGAGTGCCGCCGCCGACGACGCTGTTGGCCACCTGCATGGGTGTCGGTGCGCCGATCGGAACGTAGATGTTGCCGTCGTTCGAGACGGCGCTCTTGCCGACGATCGTGTTGCCAATCGCCGACGGGAACAGCGGGTTCGACGGGTCGACGAGGTTGCCGCACGGCGTGTAGGTCGAGCCGCCGTCGGTCGACTTCAGGATGATCGGATACTGCAGCGTCAGATCGTGGTAGTTGAAGTACGACACCGCGGCGTCGCCCGGGTCGTGGGTGATCCACTGGCGGTCCTCCTCGGCGCCCGCCTGATCCTCGGCCGCGCCGCTCTCGCAGCCGTCCCCGAAGGTCTTGCCGAAGTCGGTCGAGCGGCATACGGCGGAGCTCGCGATCTCCAAGTCGAGCACGTAGACCTTGTGGTCGATGCCCACCTCGACGTCGGCATCGCCGCCGCCGGCACTCGAGCCGATCGTGCGCACGTACTGCCAGTTGTTGCCGCTGTCCGGGGAGGCCCAGAAATTTACTCCCTTGTCCTTGCCGCCAGGCGCGACGGAGTACAGGTGACCGTCGCCGGACGGGTCGAAGGCCAGCGAGGGCTCGCCGCCCTGCATCTGGTTGTCGCCAGGGAGCGAGTTCGGCAGTGGCGCCGGCTCGCTGAACGTCAGCGCGCCGAGCGCCGAGCTCGTCGGAAGCAGCGCTCCCGCGACGACTGCAACAAGAAGGACACGACCGATCGACATTTGACCCCCATCTACCCCTGAATATGCCGCTCACTACCCTTGCCTAGGACCGTGAAAGTACTCCTCACGAACGATGACGGCATCCAGGCACCCGGCCTGCACGCGATGCGCCGCGCGCTCCTCGATATACCCGGCATCGAGGTCGCGGTCATCGCTCCCGACTCGAATCGCAGCGCCACCGCCCGCTCGATCACCACGCGGCGGCCGCTATGGGTGGAGGAGGTCGAGTTCGGCGACGGCACGTCCGGCTTCGCGACCGACGGCACCCCGGTCGACTGCGTCCGCTTCGCGACGCTCGGCCTGGTCGGATTCCACCCCGAGCTGATCGTGTCGGGCATCAACCACGGTTCGAACCTGGGCGACGACATCACGTACTCGGGCACGGTCGCGGCTGCGCTCGAGGGCATTGTGCTGGGCATCCCGGCGCTTGCCGTGTCGCAGCAGGCCGAGCGCGCGGGCCTGTCCTACCACCACGAGGGTGAGTTCTCCTTCGACGTGGTGGCGGCATTCGCGGCGCGGATCGTGGAGCAGCTCGACGACTTCCCGCTGCCGGAGGAGACGCTGCTGAACATCAACTGCCCCGCCGGCGAGATCAAGGGAGCGCAGGTCACGAGCCTGGGCAAGCGTCGGTACAACGACCAGCTCGAGTTCCAGGAGGAGGACGAGCGCGGCCGCAAGCGCTACCGGATCTACGGAATGGAGCCGGGCTACGAGCGCCAGGATGGGTCCGACCTCACCGCCGTGCACGATGGCTTCATCTCCGTGACGCCGATCCACTTCGACCTGACCGACGTCTCCGGCATGGAGGCGCTGTCGGCGTTCGACTTCGACAGGCTTCTGCAACCGGCCGCGCGCGAGATTGACTGAGGCTCTCGAGCAGAGAGCCGTGGAGCTTCGCCGGCAGCTCGAGTACCACGGGCACCGCTACTACGTCCTCGACGACCCGGAGATCTCGGACGCCGACTACGACGCGCTGCTGAACGAGCTGCGCGACATCGAGGCTGCGTACCCCGGGCTGCTGACGCCGGGCTCGCCGACGCAACGTGTGGGTGGCAAGCCGCTCGACAAGTTCGAGCCGGTCAAGCACCTGCAGCCGATGCTGTCGCTTGCGAACGCGCGCAACCCTGACGAGCTGCGCGCGTGGGAGGCCCGCGTGCGCAGGCTGTCCGGCAGGGAGGACATCGAGTACGTAACCGAGCCAAAGATCGACGGGCTCGCGATCTCGCTCGTGTACGAGAACGGGGTGTTCGTGCGGGGCGCCACGCGCGGCGACGGCGAGACCGGCGAGGACGTGACGCAGAACCTGAAGACGATCAAGTCGATTCCCCTGCGGATCAACGACGGCCCTGCGCTTCTGGAGGTCCGCGGCGAGATCTATCTCCCGCTGGAGGCCTTCGCGCGGTTGAACGAGCAGCGCGCCGCGGCTGGGGAGCCGACATTCGCGAACCCGAGGAACTCCGCTGCCGGATCGATCCGGCAGCTGGATCCGGCGCTGGCGGCGGCGCGGCCGCTGCAGATGTGGTCGTACTCCGTCGGCGCCGTCGACGGGATTAGCTTCGAGCGCCAGTACGACTCGCTTCAGTGGCTCCGCGAGCGCGGGTTCCGGGTGAATCGCGACATCGCGGTGCACTCCGGCACCGAGGACGTCATTGCCGCCTGTCGTGCCTGGGAGGAGCGACGCGAACAGCTCGACTACGACATCGATGGGGTCGTAGTCAAGGTCAACGATCTGGCGCTCCAGCGCGAGCTCGGGGTGGTCGGCCGGGAGCCGCGCGGCGCGATCGCCTGGAAGTTCCCGCCGACGACGGCGACGACGACCTTGACGAAGGTCGCCTGGAACGTCGGTCGCACCGGTCACATGATCCCGTTCGCGATACTGGAGCCGGTCCAGGTGTCGGGCGTGACCGTGAAGCTCGCGACGCTGCACAACGAGGAGGACCTGCACAAGAAGGATCTGCGCGACGGCGACGAGGTGATCGTGCTGCGCGCCGGCGACGTGATCCCGCAGGTGTTGGCGCCGACCTCCAAGGCCCAGCGCAATCCGGATCGGGCGCCGCCGGCCGAGCCGCCGGCTGAGTGCCCCGCCTGCGGAACGCCGACCGTGAAACCGGAGAACGGCGTGTGGACCATCTGCCCGAACCGTGCCGGCTGTCCGGGCCAGGTGCTGCAGCACGTCAAGCACTTCGTCGGGGCGATGGACATCGACGGGCTCGGTGAGCAGAACGTGATTCGCTTCCTCCACGAGGGGCTGATCGAGGATGTAGCCGATCTGTATGACCTGACGGTCGAGCGTCTGACGGAGCTCGATCGCTTCGGCGAGACGTCGGCGTCGAACCTCGTCCGCAACATCGCGGCGTCGAAGGAGCAGCCGTTTTTCCGAGTCCTGTACGGCCTTGGCATCGCCGGGATCGGCTGGGTGAACGCTCGTGCGCTGGCCGAGCAGTTCGGGTCGATCGACGCTCTGGCCGAGGCGACGGTCGACCAGATCGTTGAGACACCGGGCATCGGTGAGGTCTTGGCGGCTCAGATCGTCGAGACGCTCGCGGACGAACGCACGCAGGAGCTGATTTCCCGGTTGCGGGCGCGTGGGCTCCGAATGGAGCTGTCAGTGGAGGAGGCCGTGCCCGTCGAGGGTCCGCTGGTCGGCAAGACGTTCGTGATCACCGGGACGCTCCCGAACTTGTCGCGCGAGGAAGCGGCGTCGCGGATCGAGGAGGCAGGTGGGAAGGTCACCGGCTCGTTGTCGAAGAACACCGACTATCTGCTGCTGGGAGCAGAGCCTGGTTCGAAGCTGGCGAAAGCACAGAAGCTGGGCACCGAGATCATCGACGAAGACGCATTCCTAGCGTTGCTGCCGTAGCGCGGAGCGTCGCGATTACGGTCGCGGGCTCGACGTGGACCTGCGCGTTCGTGAAGCGCAGGCAGGTGAAGCCGGCGGCGGTGAGGGCCTGATCGCGCTTGCGGTCTGTTGCCTGTTGCGCCGGGGTGCGGTGGTAGGTGAGGCCATCCGTTTCGACGACGAGGCCGAGGTGGGGCCAGAAGAAGTCGACGCGGAAGCCCTCGAGCCAGGCTTGCGTTTCCGGACGCGGCAGTTGCGCCCGATCGACCAGTCTGAGTAAGCGCCTTTCGAGGTCCGAATCGGTTCGGGTGTAGGTGCCGAGGAGGATCCGCAGCTTCTTCATGCCTCGGCGTCCGGGGAACGACTCGACCAAGGAGACGAGTTCATCGTGGTCGACGAGGTTCAGTCGATCCGCATCGTTGACCGCCTTGGTCAGGTCTTCGAGGCTCAGGTGCGCGGCAAGGTCGATCAGCGTGAACAGCGGCTGGCTGAGGGGGATGGATCCGAGCGTCGTGGTTTCCGGCATGGGGGTCCGCCGGTGGCAGCGGATGCCGTCGTGGCGAGCGCGCTCGCCGGGCACAGACACGTGGATCGGGTTTGTACCGCCGTGCCGAATTCCCAAAAGCGCCGCGGCGCTCTCATGGCTGAGAGCAGCACCCTCGCCACACGCGAGCGTGGCGGCCTTCCAAAGACCGCGTTCCGTCACATCCGGACGCCCAACGGTAAAGACATCCCGCCAGAGGGGGAACAGCCGGCCACGCGCCACCCGGTGCTTGATCGCATCCGCGTCGAAGCCGAGCGTGCGCAATTGCGCACCGGAGACAACGCCCTCCTGCCCAAAAGCAAGCTCCCAAGCCGCCGCCGAAGTCGACCGGTCACCAAAGGGGTCCATAGACCCCCTAAGTGACCACTCGATCCGCATTCGCCCCGGCCCCAGAACCGACCGGTCAGTTAAGGGACCTATAGACCCCTTCAGTGACCACTCGGTTTTGGTGGGGCGCCTATGACCCGGCGATCGCCTGCGTCATCCGGTCCTGCAGTCGGCGGGCATATGTCGTAGAGATCCCGTTCATCAGGAAGGAGAACGCGACCTCTCGGCCGGTCGTTGTCGTGCAGTAGCCCGACAATGCGCTCACTCCGATCAACGATCCCGTCTTCGCGTGGCAGTTTCGCTTTGCCGGGCCCGTCCGCATCCGGTCGTCGAGCGTCCCGTCGACTCCCGCGATCGGCAGCGAGTTGTAGAGCGCCGGGAACTCGGGACGCCGGCGCTCTGCCATGAGCAGCCGCACGATGTCCCGCGGCGCCGCGCGGTCCGAGTGGTCGAGCCCGGAGCCGTCGATGAAAGAAACGTGCGCCCCCACTGACGACGCGAACGAGCGCACCGCCTTAACTCCAGCCGACGTCGTTCCGACCCCCGAAGCGTCGCGCCCGACGTCCTTCAGCAGCGTTTCCGCGAAGAAGTTGTCGGAGTCCTTGTTGGTGAGACGCACCAGCACCGACATCGGCGGTGACGCGACGGAGGCGATCACCTTCGCGCCCGATGGCGCCGGCTCACGCGCGGCGCCATGGCCCGGCGAGATTCCGTCGGCCTTCAGCGTCTTGCGCAGCACTCCAGCGGCGAACGTCGCCGGGTTCGACTGGAAGCGGCCGCCGTCATAGCCGTGGTTCAGCGTCAGCGCGCTCAGCGGCCCGATCCACGGCGAGGTGCCGTAGCCGGAGTCGTGAACGCCGCGGATGGTGTCGAACAGCGACTCGTCGCCGTGCACTCCGCCGCGGACGGCGGTCAGCCCGAGCGACGACAGTTGGTCGACGAGGTACTCCATGGAGCCCGCGGTCGACCCGTAATGCTTGCGCACGTAGGCCAAGGTCCCGAACGCCGGGTCGCCACCGCCGCGCAGCCAGAGGTCGCCCGGCAGTACGCCGTCAGCGTTGAGCTGCGTATCCGTCAGCACATCGGTGGAAAAGGTTCTGTCGACCCCGAAGCGGGCCAGCGCCGTCCCAGTGGTGAACAGCTTCGTGTTCGACGCCAACACGCGCGGTGTCGCCGACTTCCATGAGAACAGCCTCTTCCCACTGCCGGCATCGACTACCAGCGCGCCCGAGTAGGCGCCCGCGCCGCGCATCTGGCGCTTCAGGGAAGACGACAGGCTTGCCCACGCGCCAGCGGGGAAGGCCAGAGCCGCGGCGACGGCCAGGAACACGAGGAGGCGCCGCATCCCAGTCAGGGTATATCTGCACCCCGATTGCCCCCGGCGGTGCGAGAATGAAGCCGGCCGCCGCATGGACAACGTCGTAAAGCTCGAAAAGCCCTCACCCACAAAGGGCAAGAACACAGCTCGAGGCCCACAGCAGCGGCGTCGGCGCCGATCGCGCACGGCTTTGGTCCTCGGAGGGGGCGGCTTCACCGGCGGCGTCTACGAGATCGGCGCCCTCAGGGCACTCGATCTGCTGGCGGTCAACAAGACGGTCAACCAGTTCGACGTCTACGTCGGGACGAGCGCCGGCTCATTCGTGGCGGCGCTTGCGGCGAACGGCGTCACGCCTGAAGAGATGATGCGCGTGGTCAACCGGCAGGTGCCGACCGCCTTCCGGGACATCGACCGCTCGACGCTGATGCGCCCGAACACGCGCGAGTTCGCGCAGTCGGTGGCGCTCCTGCCCCTGCGACTCGTCGGAATCGCGCGCACGCTCCTGGGTCAGCTCGGCCAGGCATCGCTCGTTGACCTCGCCGTCGGCCTCGCCGAGAGCCTGCCGTCGGGGCTGTACGACGGCAAGGGGATCGAGACGTACATCGCCGACGTCCTGAGCGATCCTGACCGCACCAACGACTTCCGCCTGCTCGACCGCGAGCTCTACCTGACTGCGACCGACCTGGACACCTGCGAACGCGTGATCCTCGGCGGCGAGGACTGGGACGACGTGCCGATCTCGAGGGCGGTGCAGGCTTCGACGGCGCTGCCGATGATCTACAAGCCCGTCGAGCTCAAGGGTCGCGAGCTCGTCGACGGCGGCATCCGCTCGACGACCAACGTCGACGTGGCCGTGGAACGGGGCGCGAAGTTCATCGTCGTCGTCAATCCGCTCGTCCCGTACGTCAACGATTTCCAGACGGTGATCCCGACGCTGTCGGGCTCGCGGATCCGGCGCGTCTCGGACATGGGCTTCCCGCAGATCGGCTACCAGACCTTCAAGCTGCTGGCCCACCAGCGCCTGCACGAGGCGGTCAGCCACTGGCGCGAGAAGTATCCGGGCGTGGACATCGTCCTGATCGAACCGGACCCGAACGACGAGCTGATGTTCGCGACGAACATCATGAATTACACGAAGCGCATCGACATCGCCCGTCATGGCTTCGAGTCCGTGACGATCAAGCTCGCCAAGGACTACGACAACTTCCACGCGATATGCGCGCGCCACGGCATCGAGATCTCCGCCACGCGGGTGCGGCGCGTGATCAAGCGCTTCGCGCAGGAGCGCGAGAAGACGCGCGCATGGCGGCGCATCCTCGAGCAGACGACGGGTGCGCTGCTGCGGCAGTCCGAAGAGGGCGGCTAGACCTTCTCGAGGTAGAGCGTGCGGGCCCAGATCTGGTGCAGCGTCTCTGCGACCTCGCGGGGCTTCAGCTGCTTCTGCCCACCAAGACACATGCTCAGGTAGCGCTCGTTCATCCAGATCAAGGCCGCTGCCGTGCGCCGCGCCGTCATTCCCTCGGCGCGGCCGTTCCGCTGTTCGGAGCGGATGTGCTCGGCCGTCGCATCGATGAAGCGCTGGACGAGGCCGTGATACGCCTCCTCGACATCCGGGTCGTCGACCGCGGCATCGCTGATGGCGCGCAGCACCGGCCCGTGTTTCGCGTAGACGGCCACGACGCCGTCGACGCTCGCAGGCAGGTCGCCGCCCTTGAGCCAGATGTCGGCCATCTCGAACAGCTCCGCGCCGATCTCGCCGATCAGTCGCAGGACGAGATCGTGGCGGTCGCGGAAGTAGACGTAGAAGGCTGGGCGGGAGAGCCCGGTGCCGGCCATGACCTCGTCGATTGTCAGCTCCCGCAGGGGCCGCTCGCGCAGGAAGTGTTCCGCAGATTCGAGGATCTCGCGCTCAGCTTCTGCCGGACTGCGGCGCCTTCTGCGGGTGCCCCGATCACCCATGATGAAAGGGTAAACGGATTCAGAATCCCCTGACTGTCAGGGGCGTCCGTGCGCGAACTCGCTCCGGTGACCGCAGCGACCTGCGCGTGTGCGGGCGCGAGCCAGCGACCGACGCAACCGCCGCCAGCGGCGGTGTCAGCTTCTCACGCGCCAATACATTGATCGGCTTCGGCCGGTCAATGCCTTGGCGCCGGAGCGAGCTGTTGCGGCCCCTATCGCTCGATCAATTCGATCCGGTAGCCGTCCGGATCGCGCACGAAACAAAGGCGGGAGCCGCCCTCTCTGACGGTGTACGGCGGCTTCTCCGGCTCGATCCCCTTCTCGGCGAGGCGCGGCAGCACTTGGTCAAGGTCGTCGACCGTGATTGCGATGTGGTTGTAACCCGTCCCGAGCTCGTAGGAGTCGACCCCGTGGTTGTAGGTCAGCTCGAGCCGCGCGCCGTCGTCTGGGAATCCCATGAACACGTTGGTCGCCTCGTCGCGGATCGGCATCCGACCGAGCTCTTCCATCCCGAGCGCCTCGTAGAAGGCGACCGAACGGTCGATCTCGCCGATCCGGTAGCAGGTGTGGATCAACTCACTCACTGTCGTCTCCGTTTCTCTCCGGCACCAGCGACCGCTGTAGCGCGAGGAGCAGCCGGCTGGTCTCGTTCGGCCCCCGCACCGCCGCGCGTACGTGGTCGTCCGCGCCCAGCGGCCCGCCCGGCGCCACCAGCACGCGCTCACGCTCGAGTCGCGCAGCCAGATCCGCGCCCGAGATGCGCTGGACCTTCATCCAGAGGAAGTTTGCCTGCGACGGCGCGACCTCCACGCCGAGTCCTGGCAGTTCCTCGAGCAGCTGCGCGCGTTGCTGTGCGACCAGGCTTCGGCGCTGCGCGATCTCGCGATCGGCGAGGCCGACGGCGTAATCGGCGGCCGCTTGCGACAGCGCGTTGACGCCGAGCACGGGCGCCAACCGCGTCAGCAGGTCCGTCGAGTCGCGTGAGCCGACGGCGTAGCCGATCCGAAGCCCCGACAGCCCGTAGGCCTTCGAGAACGTCCGGAAGATCGTCAGCCGCGGGAACGCGTCGGTCAGGCGCAGGCACGCGTCTTCGTCCTCGACGTCCTGGAACTGCACGAACGCCTCGTCGAGCAGCACGTGCACGTGCTCAGGCACTTGCCCGATCAGCGCGCTCAGGTTCTCCGCCGGCACGTACGTCCCGGTCGGGTCGTTCGGGTTGCAGATCACGAGCGCGCGCGTTCGCTCGCCTATCGCCGCGAGCGTGCGACGGATGTCGATGCCGTCGTGCTGCAGGTCCACCGCCACTGGCCGGCCGCCGGCGCGCGCAGCCATCAGCGGGTAGAGCGGGTAAGACGGCCACGGCGTGACCAACTCGCCACCGCCGGCGAGCAGCGCGTGCGCAGCGGACTGCAGCAGCTCGGCGGCGCCGTTGCCGATCGCGATTCGCTCCGGGTCGACCGCATGCCGCGCCGCCAGGCTGCGGCGCAGCTTCTCGGCGTAGCGGTCGGGATAGCCGTTGATGCGCCCGCGCGCGACATAGATCGATGCGTTCATGACCTCCGAGTTGGGGAAGTCAGGCCATTCGGTGCCTGAGAGATCGATCAGCGGGATGTGCGCCAGCGCCTTCGCGCGCTCCTCGTCGCGCTTGCGCAGGAGCCGCTCGGACACCTCCGCGTCCGACATGTCGTCGAACTGGCGGTAGTAGTCCAGCAGTCCCATCAGTGCCAGGGTGCGATCTGGGGTCCGGGCCCGGCGATGATCAGGAACCAGAACGTGAAGCAGACCGCCGCGATGCCGGCGCTGATGACAAAAACGCGCTCGACCAGGCCGTCGGTCTGCCGGTGGCCGGCCGCGCGACGCACGAGCCGCCACGCATGGTCGAGCCGCTTGACGGCCATCAGCGTGAGGAAAAGCGTCAGCAGCATGCCGGCGAAGGCCACCGTGATCGCGGGCTCGACGCTGCCCGTCCAGCCCTGGACGTGGCCGCCGACCCACAGCCACGCGGCCGGTTGCGGCCCCCACAACGTCAGGCAGAGCGCCACCTCGACCACCAGGATCAGGCCCGCGACCCACTCGTCCACGCGCCGGCGCCTCGGGCCGCCGAGGGCCGGCGTATCGCGGTAGCGGATCGGGCGCGTGCCCGGCCGGCGGCCTACGAACAGGCCGCCGGTATCCGTTGGGTCATTGAGCGGCATCCACTGAGTATGCCCCGGCGCCGCCCTCCTCTAGCGAGGACTAGCCGTAAAGCTGCTCGATTTCGTCCTCGAACTTCTCGTTCACGACGTTGCGCTTGACCTTGAGCGTTGGCGTCAGCGTGCCCTGCTCCTGGCTCAGGTCGTCGGGCAGGATCGTGAACTTCTTGATCTGCTCGACGCGGCCGTAGTGCGCGTTGACCTCGTCGACCACTTTCTGCACCTCGGCCCGCGTCTGTTCGGACGCCGCAACCTCCTCGGGTTCCAGTCCGTGCTCCTCGGCGAACTTCGGGACCTCCTCCGGGTCGAGCGTGATCAGCGCGACCAAGTAGGGACGGCGGTCGCCGATCACCACAGCCTGTGAGATCCAGCGGTTCTGCTTGAGGCCGTTCTCGAGGTTGGCCGGCGTGATGTTCTTGCCGCCTGCCGTGATGATGATGTCCTTCTTGCGGCCGCTGATGAAGAGGAAGCCATCCTCATCCAGGTAGCCGAGGTCGCCGGTGTGCAGCCAGCCGTCGGCCTCGAGCGTCTCTTTGGTGGCGTCCTCGTTCTTGTAGTAGCCATGCATCATGTTCGGCCCGCGCAGGAGGATTTCACCGTCCTCGGCGATCTTCACCTCCACGCCCGGCAGCGGCTTCCCGATCGAGCCGAAGCGGTGAGCGTCGAGCGTGTTGACCGTTGCGACAGTCGACGTCTCGGTCATCCCGTAGCCCTCGAAGATCGGCACGCCGCACGCGAAGAAGAACTCCAGGATTTCCTTCGCGATCGGCGCCGCTCCGGTCACGGCCTGGCGGATGCGCCCGCCGAAAAGGTTGCGCACGTTCTGGAACAGCTCGGTCTCGGCGCGATCGAAGTGCTGCTGCAGCTCGGCTGGTACTTCCTCGCCGCGCTCCTGCATCTCGCGCACCTGCCGACCGACGGCGACCGCCTTGTCGAGCAACTCGGGGTCGGGGGCATTGGTGCGCGCGAGCGTGTAGATCTTCTCGAAGATCCGCGGCACCGACGGGAAGTAAGTCGGCTTGACCTCGATCAGGTTGGGGATGATCTTCTGCGGGTCCTTCTCCCAGTACGCGATCGGCGCGCCGAGGTCGGTGGCGCCGAACTGCACGAGCAGTGCGAAGGCGTGCGCCAGCGGCAGGAAGAGGTACACCAGGTCGTCGCCCTCGAAGGTACCCTGGCGCTGGGTCATGTTGACGACCTGCCGGTAGTTGTCATGCGTGAGCATGACGCCCTTCGGCGGCCCGGTCGTGCCGGACGTGTAGATGAAGACTGCGTGGTCGTCGGGACCGACCGTGGCAGTGCGCTCGTCCAGCTTCGCCGGATCGCCGTCCCGCCCGCGTGCGCGCAGGGCATCGAGCGAGACGACATCGTCACCGGCGTCGTCGGCCGGCTCGAAGATGACGATGTGCTCGAGCGCCGGCAGATCCGCGCGGCAGGTGCGCACCTTCTCCAGCTGCTCGCCGTCCTCGACGAAGATCGCCTTCGACTCGGAGTGGTGCGCTACGTACTGGACCTCGCTCGGCGAGTTGGTCTGGTAGATCGAGACGGACACGCCGCCGGCGGACAGGATCGCGAAGCACGCGTACGCCCATTCGGGACGGGTGTTGGACAGGATCGAGACACGGTCGCCCTTCTCGAGCCCGAGCGACATGAGCCCGAGTGCCGTCTCGCGGACGGCATCGCCGAACTGCTCGAACGAGACGTCGATCCACTCGTCGCCCTGCTTGTACTTGACGGCGGTGCGGCCGGCGTGCTTGCGCGCCGCGAGCAGCGCGAGGTCGGCCATGGTCTTCGATCCCGTGCTGGCTTCAACAGCCGGGACGGCTGCAACTTCCAAGTGACCCCTCCTGGTCGGGAGGGGACGAGTCTATGCCTTGGCGAGCTGCGGGTTGGACGTTCTGGCGTCGTCCTTCAGCGTCGCCATGAACAGCGTCTTGTCAATCCGACCCTCGAAAATCGGCACGCCCATCTGCATGCACTTGCTGATGACTTCTCTGCGGTGCATGCCTGCTTCGCGCGCGAGTTCGGTGGGGGTCAGATGAATCGCCATTCGCAGTCCTCCTGCGGTCGCTTGCAGCGTGTTAAGGACGTTTTACCGCTTGCAGTGGACGACGCCAACCTTTTTCCCGGAATTTGCGGCTTTCCGCAGGCTCTTCGGTCAGTTCAAAGCGCCTTCTGGACGTGCTCGGCGACGCGTTCGCCTGAGCGGGCGGCGCCTCGGGGTCGAGCGTCCGGAAGGTTCTTGCGAAGTGGGGGCCGACGAACCCGAGGATCACTCCCGCGGGAACCGGTCTGCGAGTCCATAGCGCCCGAGAACCTGGCGACCGTGCTCGGGTTAGGCTGCACCGCTCATGGCCGAGCGCCGCGACGACGCGTTCATCGACGAACTGATGGACACGAGCCTCTACTCGATGGGCGCGTACTTCAGCGACGAGCATCCCGACCTGGTCGACGAGGTGATCGCCCAGAGCGAGGCGATCGAGGCTGCCGGCCTGCGTCGCTACAGCGAACAGAACGAGATCGGCCTCGAGGAGTCCTTCAACACGCTCCTGACCGGCCTCGCCGTGCGTTATTACAAGGCGGTCGCCAGCTGACGACGCGTTAGCGCCGCATGGCCCCGGGCACCCCTTGCACGAAGAGGGAGGTTCGAGATGATGGGTGTCGCGGCGCTCCGCGAGCAGGGTTCGGGGCTGACCAAGGACCAGCGCAACGCGTTTCTCGCTGCATGGCTGGGCTGGGCCATGGATGCCTTCGACTACTTCCTGCTGGTCTTCGTCATCACCGACGTCGCGAAGGACTTCGGGACGTCGAAGACGAGCGTGGCCGTCGCCACGACGCTGACCCTTGCTGCACGCCCCGTCGGTGCGGCGCTGTTCGGCTACTGGGCCGACAAGGTAGGGCGCAGGACTCCGCTGATCGTCAACGTCATCTTCTACTCGCTGGTCGAGTTCTCGACCGGCTTCTCATCGTCGCTGACGATGCTGCTCGTGCTGCGCACGCTCTACGGCTTCGGAATGGGCGGTGAGTGGGGCCTCGGCGCGTCGCTCGCCATGGAGAAGATCCCGCCCGAGAAGCGCGGCTTCTACTCGGGGCTGCTCCAGCAGGGCTACCCGCTCGGCTACTTCTTCGCAGCGATCGCGTTCTTCGTCGTCACGCCGACGTTCGGCTGGCGCGGCCTGTTCTTCGTCGGGGCCCTCCCGGCGCTGCTCGCGCTGTTCGTCCGCATGCGAGTGGGCGAGTCCGAGGTCTGGGAGAGCACGCGCGAGAACGAGCTGCGTACGCGGACCAGCTGGCGCGACGTCTTCCTGCAGAAGCGCACACTTCGGCGCTTCGCCTACCTGGTGCTGCTGATGGCGGCGTTCAACTTCATGAGCCACGGAACGCAGGACTTCTTCCCGACGTTCCTCGAGGACGACTTCAACGCGTCGACCACGACGGTCACGATCATCGCGCTGATCTACAACGCCGGCGCGCTGCTCGGCGGCGTCTACTTCGGCGCGCTTTCGCAGCGCTTTGGCCGCCGTCGCACGATCATCGCGTGCGCGCTGCTGGCGCTGCCGGTGGTGCCGCTGTTCGCGTACGCGCCCACGCTCGGGCTGATCACGCTCGGCGCCTTCTTGATGCAGATCTTCGTCCAGGGTGCCTGGGGCGTCATCCCGGCGCACCTCACCGAGCTCTCGCCGGACGAGATCCGCGGCTTCTACCCAGGCGTCACCTACCAGCTCGGCAATCTGCTCGCGGCGCTCAACCTGCCGATCCAGACCAGCCTCGCCGATGCGCACGGCGGTTCGTTCGCGCTGGCGGCCGTGATCGTGCCGGTGCTGCTGTGCGTCGCGTTCCTGACCTTCATCGGGCCGGAAGCGCACGGCGTCCGCTTCGGCCGGGCGCGCCGGGAGGGCGCCGAGCGGGAACCGGTGCCACGGCGCACGCGGACCGGTCGCTTCGACCGGGAACCAACGCGCGAGGGCACTGCGTCGCCGCGTCGCTAAGGTAGACGGCGTTCGGGCTGTGGCGCAGCCTGGTAGCGCGCTCCGTTCGGGTCGGAGAGGTCGGGAGTTCAAATCTCCCCAGCCCGATTCCTCTTCATGCGAATCATCCTCTCGCTTGCCACCTGCATCGTCATCGCGGCGATTGGGTGCGGCGGGGGCGATGACGCGTCCGGTCGCGCGGTGGCCGGCGTGCAGCTTCGTCGGATCGGGACCTTCCAGTCGCCGACCTACCTGACCGCGCCGCCCGGTGACGAGCGGCGCCTGTTCGTGGTCGAGCAGGCCGGAACCATTCGCGAGGTCCGCGACGGGCGCAAGCTTTCGAAGCCCTTCCTCGACATGAGGAGCCGAGTCCAGGCCGGTGGCGAGCGTGGCTTGCTCTCGATGGCGTTCGCGCCCGACTACGCGAAAAGCGGGCTCTATTACGTCTACTACACCGGCCAGGACGGCGACCTGCACATCCAGGAGTTCCCGACCGGGCGCGAGCTGATCCGGATCGAGCACAGCACCTACACGAACCACAACGGCGGCCAGCTCCAGTTCGGGCCGGACGGACGTCTCTACGCGGGCACGGGCGACGGTGGTGGCAGCGGCGATCCGTTCCGCAATGCGCAGAACCCCACGCGGCTGCTGGGGAAGATCCTGCGCTTCGACGCCGCACGCAGGACGCCGCAGGTGTGGGCGATCGGACTGCGCAACCCGTGGCGCTACTCGTTCGACCGCGCCACCGGCGACGTGGTGATCGCCGACGTCGGCCAGGACAAGTACGAGGAGGTCGACTTCGTCCGGGGCGCGCGGCTGCACGGCAAGAGCTTCGGCTGGTCGAAGTACGAGGGCCGTCACACCTACTACGGCGGCAGCGTCAGCAACTACGTCAAGCCGGTGATCGAACGCTCGCATTCAGGCGACGGCTACTGCTCGATCACCGGCGGCTACATCGTTCGCGACCGCACGCTCAAAGCGCTCTACGGCCGCTACGTCTACGGGGACTACTGCCAGCCGGAGCTGCGCTGGGCCAGGCTGCGCGCCGGCCGCGCGACTTCAGGTGGCCAGCTTGGATTGCGCGTCTCCGCGCTCACATCGTTCGGGGAGGACGGACGCGGGCGGGTCTACGCGCTGTCGCAGAACGGGCCGGTCTACCGGCTGACGGCGCGCTGAGCAGTAACGGCCTGAAGCGGATCGACCTCGTCGAACATGCGCTTCGCGGCCGCATACGCGGGCTTGGGATTGCCGAGCTGGTCCATCAGGCCCTTCTGGTTGAGCGGCGACGCGGGCTTGGGATTGCCGCCGTCCCACTCAGGCCGCACGCGGAAGTCGCGTAGCGCCCAGACCAGGGCGCCGTTCACGAACGGCTTCGAGTCGTACACGGCCAAGTGGTCCTCGATGAGCTGCCGCTGGAACGTGTACGTGCCCTTCTCGTCGAATGGTCCCGTGCGGTTGGCCTCGGCACCGAACTCCGTCACGAAGAGCGCCTTGGTCGGGTAGTAGCGGTGCACCTGGTCGAGGAACGGGCCCAGCGCGGCGCGGTCGTCGATCTGGCCGCCAGGGCCCGGATACCAGCCGAAGTAGCAGTTCACCCCGAGCGCGTCGAGCACGTGGTACGTCGACGACGGCAGCGCTGCCGGGTAGCCCGAGTAGTCGAGTGCAGTCAGCCGCGTCGGGTCGTACTTGTGCAGCAGGTGGGCGGCCTCGCGGATGTAGTGCTGCTGGCCGCTGCCTACGCGCGTGGGCATCTCGTTGCCGATCGACCAGGTGAGGACGGACGGGTGGTTCTCGTCGCGCGCGACGGTGTCCCGCAGGTACTTGAGGGCCTTCGAGCGGACGCTCTTCTTCGCGGTCACCGAGTTCGGCGTCTGGTACATCGGGATCTCGTCCCAGACGAGGACGCCGTCGCGGTCGGCCTGCTCGAGGAACCATGGGTGGAGCGGGTAATGGGCCCGCGTGAACGTCGCGTCCAGGCCCATGAGCTCATGCCAGATGTCGCTGCGCATCTGCGGCGTCAGCGCCGCGCCCACCGTGACGTCCTCCTCGTGGAAGCTCGCGCCGCGAAGCATCACCGGCAGGCCGTTCAGGAGCACGCGGCCGGTTTTGGTGACGCGGATTGAGCGGATCCCGATCTGCGCGCTCCAGCCCGCGGCCTCGCGCCCGCCGACCAGCGCCGCGGCGCTGACCTGATACAGCTGCGGCGACCCGGGCTCCCACAGCCGCGGGTGGCGAATGCCGACCTTCGTCGCCACCTGGCCGACGGCGTGCGGCCCCAGGACGATGCTCGGGAAGTGCGCGCGTGCCGAGCCGACGCTGGCGCGCAGGCTCACCTTCTGCCTCTTCGACGTGAGGTTGCGCAGCGTCGCCTGCAGCAGCACCGACGCCGCGCACGCACGGCACGGGAGCTGCGGCCGGGCGAGGAACTCCTGCATGTCGACCTTGTTGACACGGCGCAGGTAGACCTCGCGCAGGATCCCGCCGTAGTTCCACCAGCCGGCGCTGGGCAGGCCCTTGCTCGTGGTCTTGAGCGGTGGGATCGTGTTGAGGTTGCGGCGGTTGTCGGCACGCACCATGAGCGTGTTCGCGCCACGCTTGAGGTAGCGCGCGAGGTCGAACTCGAACGGGATGTAGCCGCCCGCGTGCCGGCCGAGCAGGTGGCCGTTCAGGTAGACGTTCGCGCGGTAGTTGACCGATTCGAAGCGCACGATCCAAGACGTGCCCTTCGGCGCACTCGGCACCTTGAAGTCCTTGCGGTACCAGCCGATCCCGCCGCGCATGCTCGTGACCGACTCGTCGGTGGCGTTCCACGCGTACGGGACCGAGATCTGCGTCCATGCGCTGTGCGTGTCGCGCCTGAAGAGCCATGGCCCGTCGAGCAGGTACCGGTCCGTGTGCCCGCTGGCGTAGAGCGCCCCCGGGGCGGGGGTCGTGACAGTCGCCGCGCTGGCGGGTGCCGCGCAGACAGCGATGGCTGCCGCGGCCAGGATGGCGGTTGCTACGCGCTTCAAGAATGGCAAGGGTAGGGACCCCACCTGTCAGCCACGCCATGTGAACACTCGAAACCCGCTCCCGATTCGGGGTACGATCGCTCCCGGCTTTCCCGGCGGAGGATTTCTTGGGACATTTCAAGGACGAAAGCGACGTCTACCGGTTCATTGGGCGTCTCATGCAGGAGCTGGCCGAGGACCCCGAGCTGGCGCCTCAGTTCCGGCAGGCGGACACGACGGTCCGCTTCCAGCTGCACGATCCCGATTCGCAGATCACGGTCGAGATGTGCCGCGAGCGTGAGATGCAGGTCGACCTCGGCGCGTCCGAGCTCGACCCGGAGGTCGTCATGACGATGGCTGCGGACACCGCTCATGGCTTCTGGGTCGGCAAGGTCAACCTGACGGCCGCACTCGGCAGCGGCGACATCAACGCGACGGGGCCGGTGGCGAAGATCCTCAGGTTCGTGCCGCTCGTGACTCCTGTCTTCCCCCGCTATGAGCAGATGCTGCGCGAGGCGGGGCGGACGGACCTGCTCGAAGCTGCATAACCCCACGCGGGAGCGGGCATTCTCTGGCCATGCGCACAGCGGTCTGCGTCGCCGTCGCCTGCATCGCCGCTGCTGCGCCGGCAGCGCTCGCGGTCCCGATTCCGGAGGGGCCGAATTCGCTGCCGGCGTTCGTCGGCAGGCCCGCGAAGCCGTCACCGCTGTTCGCGCCCGACGCGCCGCGTCATCCACACATGGCGCCGAACGGGCGCTCGAACATCCACGACGACGCCTACATGACCGACACCTACCAGGGCACGGGCCCGCTCGGGAAGGGCATCACGCGCAACTCGACATTCCTGTCGCACGAGTGCGCGTCGCTCACGTTCGACGCGAAGAACCGGATCGTCGCCATCTGCGTCGGCGTCGAGGCGCCCGTGCTCGAGATGTTCGACCCGGCGACGCTGGAGTCGCAGGCGTCGATGCCGCTGCCGCCGCGCCAGGGCGTGTCGACCGGCGTCTTCACGGACTTCTCGGGCGGTGGCTACTTCTACCTGGACGACCAGGACCGCGCGGTCGCGCCGACCAATAACCGCCACATCTACGTGATCGGGGAGACGGCGGCGCCGGGGTTCGAGCTGCAGCACGACTACGACCTCACGACGGTTGTGCTGCCGACCGACAAGATCATCTCAGCGCTACCCGACTGGGCGGGGCGGATCTGGTTCGCGTCCGCGAACGGCGTGGTCGGCTATGTCGACCCCAGCGACGGCTCGATCAAGTCCATTGACACCGGCGAGCCGAATGGGAACTCGTTCGCGGTCGACGAGAGCGGCGGCGTCTACATCGTCACCGACAAGGCGATGTACCGGTTCGACGCCGGCCCGGCCGGACCGGTCGTCACCTGGCGCGAGCCCTATGACAACGTCGGCGTCAAGAAACCGGGCCAGTCGGAGACGGGCTCCGGCACCACGCCGACCGTGATGGGCTCCGACTACGTCGCGATCACCGACAACGCCGACCCGATGAACGTGCTCGTCTACAAGCGTGCGGCGCAGGTGGACGGGCCGCGCCTCGTATGCAAGATCTCGGTGTTCTCGAATGGCGCGAGCGACACCGACCAGTCGCTGGTCGCGACGCCGACGTCGATCGTGACCGAGAACAACTACGGCTACGCGAGCCCGGCCTCAGCCGAGGAGGGGCGGACGACGACGCCGGGGCTCGAGCGGATCGACCTCGACGCGCACGGCTGTCACAAGGTCTGGCACTCGGACGAGGTGGCGCCGTCGGTCGTGCCGAAGCTGTCGCTGGCGAACGGGATCGTCTACACGTACACCAAGCCGGCGCGCTCGGACGGCGAGGACGGCTGGTACCTGACCGCGCTCGACTTCGCCACGGGCAAGACGCTCTGGAAGGCGCTCGCCGGGGAGGGCCTTGGCTACAACAACAACTACGCGCCCGTCACGCTCGGCCCCGACGGCTCGGCCTACATCGGAGTCCTGGGCGGCTTGGTCCGTTTGGCCGACGCCAAGCCCGGAGCCGTGCCGGCCGCGAAGCCGAAGCTGCGACTGAACGCGCGCCGCCTGCGTCGCGGCCGTCTGCGGCTGTCGCTCGGCGGCTTCGACCGCCGCTACGCGGCGAACGTCGAGTACAGGGCGGGGAAGAAGCGGCTGGGCCGATCCACGAGGGCGCCCTTCCGCGTGGTCGTCAGGTCGCGAGCGAAGTCGCTGAAGGCGTTCGCGACGATGACCGACGGCCGCCGCTTCGTTGTTACAAAGAAGCTCTGACCCGCTTTGTTACAGGCCGTAACAAAGCGGGTCAGAGCACGTTTGTAACAGCTATCGCTTGACGGTCTCGCAGTTGCGCAGCACGTCGCTGCGGTCCGCTGTGACGGTGTCGGCGCCGGCGCCGCAGTAGACGGTGTCGCGGCGTCCGTCGGCGACGTTGATCGTGTCGTCGCCCGCGCCAGACGTGATGACGTCGATGCCCGAGCCGCCGGTGACGAAGTCGTTGCCGGCACCCGTGTCGACGTGATCGTTACCCGAGCCGGCGTCGACGTTGAAGTTGCCATCGATCGCGCTGATCGTGTCGTCGTTCGCGCCGCCGTTGAGCGTGGAGTCGCCCTCGCTGGCGATGATGCGGTCGGCGCCGGCGCCACCGTCCACGAAGTCGGGTCCGAGCGCTGCGTAGATGCGATCGGCGCCG
>DATBDN010000137.1:0-5544 GCA_036269895.1 Thermoleophilaceae bacterium | reverse complement strand
GCGGACGCTGGCGGAGTTCCTCTTCGGCGACGAGGAGGCCATGACGCGCATCGACATGTCGGAGTACATGGAGAAGCACTCCGTGTCGCGGCTCGTCGGCTCGCCTCCTGGCTACATCGGCTACGACGAGGGCGGCCAGCTCACCGAGGCAGTCAGGCGCAAGCCGTACTGCGTGCTCCTGCTCGACGAGATCGAGAAGGCGCACCCGGACGTCTTCAACATCCTGCTCCAGATCCTGGAGGACGGTCGCCTGACGGACGCCCAGGGGCGCACCGTCGACTTCCGTCACTGCATCGTGATCATGACCTCCAATGTCGGAGCGTCGGACATCGCCAAGAACGCGTCGATCGGCTTCACGGTCGGCGACGAGACGGGGGTCTCCTACGACGACATGAAGGTCCGGATCATGAGCGAGCTCAAGAAGGTCTTCCGGCCCGAGTTCCTCAACCGCATCGACGAGGTAATCGTCTTCCACAAGCTGCAGAAGGACGAGATCAAGACGATCGTCGACCTGCTGCTGCGGCGGATCCGGGAGTCGATGGCGGAGCGCGAGCTCTCGCTCAACCTCGACGACGACGCCAAGGACTTCCTGGTCGAGAAGGGCTTCGACCCGGCGATGGGCGCCCGGCCGCTGCGCCGTGCGATCCAGCGCTACATCGAGGACCCGCTGTCCGATGCGGTGCTGCGGGCCGAGATGGAGCCGGGCTCGACGATCGAGGTCACGCGCGCCGAGGTTGGCGGACCCGACGACGGCGCGAGCGAGGTCGACATCCAGATCATCGCTCCGTCGAAGGCGAAGAAGCGCGAGGCCGTGGGCGTTGGTGCCAAGGGTGGCGACGGCGGCAATGAGGAGCCCTCGGGCGACGGCGGCGGATCGCTGCCGGACGAGCCCGAGGTCCTGCCGGACGTCCCTGATGCGCCTCCTGCCGAGGGTTCCAAGGAATAGCGAAGCGGCCGCCCCTCGGGGCGGCCGCTCTCCTTCTGTGACGGTCGAGATCAAGGTCAGGGCGAATGGGCCCTACAAGGTCACCGGCGACGTGCGGTTGGTCGATGCCGACGGCAACGAGATCGACACGGCGGCGCACTCGAAGAACGGCACGATCGTGTTGTGTCGCTGCGGGGCGTCGAAGACGAAGCCGTTCTGCGACAAGAGCCACAAGACGTCCTGCTTCCGGGCGACATGACAACGCACGATCCGTACGTCCTGCCACGCGATCTGCCGGCGCCAGAGGATGACGGAGCCGCTGATCACTTGGTCGCGATGCCACTCCCGCCGTTCGAGCTGACGGCGACCGACGGTTCGACCGTGCGGCTCGACAGGTTGCCGGGGCGCCTCGTGGTCTACGCCTATCCGCGCACGGGCGTTCCGGGTGAGGACCCGCTCGTCCCGGACTGGGACTCGATACCGGGGGCGCGTGGCTGCACGCCGGAGTCGTGTGCGTTTCGCGATCACTACCGCGAGCTGTGTGCGGCAGGCGCGGCCCTTGTCTTCGGCCTGTCGACGCAGGACACGGAGTACCAGCGCGAGGCCGCCGCGCGCCTGCACCTGCCGTTCGCGCTGCTCTCCGATGTGGACCTCGAGATGACGAAGGCGTTGCGTCTGCCGACGTTCGAGGCGGCGGGCCAGACGCTGCTCAAGCGCTTCACGCTGGTCATCACGGACGGGCGTATCGAGCACGTTTTCTATCCGGTATTCCCGCCGGACGCGCACGCCGAGGAAGTGCTCGGCTGGCTTCGCGCTCGCGCAGCGTAAGGGCCGCGGCCGTAGGGCCGTACTTGCTCCGAGGTGTCAACTTCAACGACTCGCGCGACGCGCATGCGGATGGCAGGGGCCGCAGCAGCGGCGTCGCTTGCGCTCACAGCGACAGTCACCACAGCGGCAATGGCCGCCCCCGCGCCGTCGTGTGCGCGCGTGTGGAGCGCCACGCCGAGCCCGAGTCCGTCGAGCCGTGACAACTTCCTCAAGGGCGTGGCGGCGCTGTCGGCGAGCGATGCATGGGCCGTGGGTTCGCAGACCGGCGCAGACGGATTCTCAAGCGCCTTGGCCGAGCACTGGGACGGCTCGAGCTGGACGGTCGTGCCTACGGCGACTCCGGGAGTGGCATCCGTCCTGACGTCGGTCGTGGCGCTCGCGCCCAACGACGCTTGGGCCGTCGGGTACTACTTCGAGCAGACCTCATCCGGCGTCGGGTTCGTCACGCTCATCGAGCATTGGGACGGCTCCGGCTGGTCGGTGGCCGATGCGCCCCAGGTCAAGGGCAAGTACCTGAACGACGTGACCGCATCCGGCGCCGATGACGTCTGGGCAGTCGGGGATGGCGTCGCGCAGCACTGGGACGGCAGCCGCTGGAGCGCCAGCGACAACAGTCAGAGCATCACCACCGCGAGCGCGCCCAGCGCGGGCGACCTGTGGGCGGCCGGCCCTTACTCCTTGAATCGCTGGGACGGCTCGGGCTGGAACCCGATGGGGACGACGCTCCCGGGCGACGAAGCCTGGCTCCAGTCGCTCGCTGCAGTCGGCCGCGGCGACATGTGGGCCGTAGGTAGCTACTCGCACTGGGTCCGCGACAACCTGCAGCCGAGCCGGACGCTTGCCGTGCACTGGGACGGCAGCGCGTGGAGCGTTACGACGAGTCCGAACGACGGCACCGGCAGCGAGCTATACGGGGTGAGCCCGATCTCGAGCGGTGACGTCTGGGCCGTTGGTCATTCCGATGCTGGAGCTCTGGTCGAGCACTGGGACAACAAGCGCTGGCGCTTGGTGGCAGGCACCGCGCCCGCAGGCGACCAGATGCTCCTGGACACGGACGCTACGCCGGACGGCGCTGTGTTCGCGGTCGGCTACTCCTCCGGGTCGGGCGGGGACTACAGCGCTTACGCCCAGCGACTGTGCGAGACGCGTGTGTCGGAGGGCGGCTTCACGCCTGCCGCGGCCAGCGCCGGCGTCGGCAAGCAGACTTTCTGGAACGTCCCGCGGGATGCCGCCCAGCCGCACGGTGTACGCGACTCCTCGGGGCTGCGACTGTTCAACTCGGGGCTGCTGGCGCCTGGCGGCTCTTACGGATACGCCTACAAGGTCGCGGGCACCTACGCGGTGACCGAGGCGCCAGGTGGCGCGCGCGGGGCCGTGCGGGTGCCGTTGAGCGTCGCCGCCTACGGGGCGAATGGCTTCACGGTCGGCTGGGGGATGCCTGACGCGGGGTACGTGGTGGACGTCCAGGTGCAGCGACCGGGCGCAGCCGATTTCGGCGACTGGGTCACGGCGACGACGGCCAGGCGCGGGACCTTCATGGTCGACGCCGGAGCCGGTACGTATCGCTTCCGGGCGCGGCTCACGAACCCCACCACCGGCGTGAGCTCCGACTGGTCGCAGCCGGCATCCGGCACAGCGGGTTAGCCGGGGGCGAAAACGTCCGCCACCGTTCTTACGGTGGGTGGGTGGCCCGATCCGCGTCCGTCTTCGCCTGCAGCTCGTGCGGGCATGAGAGCCCGAAATGGCACGGGCGCTGTCCGGGGTGCGGTGAGTGGAACACGCTGGTGGAGGAGAAAGCGGCGCCCGCACGGATCGCGACGCGATCCACGCGCGCTGCCAAGCCAGTCCCGCTTCGAGACGTGGAGGCGGCGCAGGTCGCACGCATCGGCACAGGCATCGCCGAGCTCGATCGCGTGCTCGGCGGCGGCCTGGTGCCGGGCTCGCTCGTCTTGATCGGCGGCTCGCCGGGGATCGGGAAGTCGACTCTGACGCTTGCGGCTCTCGCGAACATCTCACCCAAGGAGGGCGTTCTCTACGTCACCGGTGAGGAGTCGGCCGCGCAGGTGCGCCTACGGGCTGAGCGGATCAGCTCGGATGCGCTTGCCGTTCCGATCATCGCCGAGACCGACGTCTCGGTCGTCGAGGCCACGCTGGAGGCGGAACGGCCGGCCGTGTGCGTTATCGACTCGGTTCAGACGCTTCATGACCCTGCGCTTTCCAGCGCCGCCGGCTCGGTCGCACAGGTGCGCGAGGCAACGGCGCGACTGATGAGGATTGCCAAGCAGCGTCGCATCGCTCTCTTCATCGTTGGTCACGTCACGAAGGACGGCACGCTCGCCGGGCCGCGCGTCATGGAGCACCTGGTGGACTGCGTCCTCCACTTCGAAGGTGAGCGGGAGCGCACTTACCGCACTGTCCGCGCGCTCAAGAACCGCTTCGGCTCGACCAACGAGGTCGGCGTGTTCGAGATGCGCGAGGACGGGCTGATCGAGGTGCCGGATGCGTCGGCGCGCTTCGTCGGCGAGGCCACGCGTGCGCCGGGCTCGGTCGTCCTGTGCGCGATGGAGGGCTCGCGGCCTTTGTTGGTCGAGGTCCAGGCGTTGGTGGCTCCCTCGGAGATCGTGCCTCCGCGGCGGGTGGCGAACGGCATCGACAGGAACCGGCTGGCCTTGGTGTTGGCCGTGTTGTCGCGGCAGGCTCGGATCGCAGTGGGTTCGGCCGACGTGTTCGTCTCGGTTGCCGGCGGCGTTCGCGTGGACGAGCCGGGGGCGGATCTGGCCGTCGCGCTGGCGATCGCGTCGGCCGCCCGGGGCGTGCCCCTGGGGGATGGCGCGAAGCCGCTGGCGGTCTTCGGGGAGATCGGGCTGACCGGCGAGATCCGCCACGTCGCGCATCCTGATCGGCGGCTTGCCGAGGCGCGCAAGTTCGGACTGGACTCCGTGATCGGGCCGGAGCTGCGGACCGTTACTGCGGCGACCAGGGCGGCGCTGCGGGGCGGCTCGGATCTCCGCGAAGCCGCCTGAACTTCGGCAAGTGTCCTGCCTGGACCCCCCTATGGGTGGTCAGGGCAGGACACTTGCCCGAAATCAGGCGATCTTCATCCCGGAAATCGCTCGGCTGATCACCAGTCGCTGGATCTCCGAGGTGCCTTCGAAGATCGTGTAGATCTTCGCGTCGCGGTGCATCCGCTCCACCGGGTATTCGCGGGTGTAGCCGTTGCCGCCGAGGATCTGGATCGCGCGCTCCGTTGCCCAGACCGCCACCTCGCCGGCCTTCAGCTTCGACATCGAGCCCTCGGCGTTGTTGAAGTCCTTGCCGGTGCGGCCCATCCACGACGCCCTCCACACCAGCAGGCGGGCGCAGTCGGTCTCCATCTTCATGTCCGCGAGCGTGAAGGCAATCGCCTGGTTCTCGATGATCTTCTTGCCGAACTGCGTGCGCTCCTTCGCGTAGTCGAGCGCGTACTCGTACGCCGCACGCGCGATGCCGACCGCCTGCGCACCGACCGTCGGCCGCGAGACCTCGAACGTCTGCATCGCCGCCTGGCGCTTTGCCTGGGTTCCCTCGCGCGCTCGCGCCATGCGCTCGTCGAGCTTCTCCTTGCCGCCCAAGAGGCACGACCCGGGGATGCGGCAGTCGTCCAGATGCACGTCCGCCGTGTGCGAAGCGCGCAGCCCGTGCTTCTTGACCTTGGCGCCCATCTCGAGGCCCTTGGTCCCAGGCGGAATGACGAACGCGGCCTGGCCGCGCGCCCCTAGCTCACGATCCACGGACGCCACGACGACGTGGAC
>DATBDN010000136.1:0-2279 GCA_036269895.1 Thermoleophilaceae bacterium | reverse complement strand
GCGCCAGGGACCCTTGGTGTAGTTCGGCGCTACCTCGAATTGAGGACAGTTCCTGTCCTAAACGCTCATTAGCGTCGAACCGATGAGTCTTGCCTCCCCAACCCGTCTCACAGCGTGATGATGCTCAATCAGATTGCGGCCCCCGCGGTCAGCGCAAAGGGGCTTGTCAAGCACTACAGCGGCAAGGACGCGACCGTGCAAGCCGTTCGCGGCGTGGACCTCGAGGTCCGCAGCGGCGAGATCTTTGGCTTCCTCGGCCCGAACGGGGCCGGCAAGTCGACGACCGTTCGCATGCTCACGACCCTGCTCTCGATCACGTCGGGCGAGGCGGAGGTCGCGGGCGCGGACGTGGTCCACCGCCCGGACGAGGCCCGGCGCAAGATCGGCGTCGCGCTGCAGGAGGCGGGACTGGACCCGCGGCAGACCGGCCGCGAGCTGCTCGTGATGCACGGCGAGCTGTTCGGGATGAGCTCGGACCGGGCCAAGGCCCGTGCCGAGGAGCTGCTGACCCTGGTGGAGCTCGGCGAGGCTGCCGACCGCGTCATCAAGGGCTACTCCGGCGGCATGCAGCGCCGGCTCGACCTGGCGGCGGCGTTGGTCCACGAGCCCGAGGTGCTGTTCCTGGACGAGCCGACAACGGGGCTGGACCCAGCGAGCCGGTTGACGGTCTGGGAGGAGATGCGCCGCATCAACGGCCGCGGCACCACGGTGTTCCTCACGACCCAGTACCTAGAGGAGGCCGACCAGCTATGCGACCGGATCGCGATCATCGACGACGGCGTGATCGTGCGCGAGGGAACGCCATCCGAGCTCAAGGCCGACCTGCGCCAGCGGCGCGACGGTGACGAGGAGCCGACTCTCGACGACGTATTTCTCGACGCGACCGGCCGCACCCGCGAGCGCGCGGCCGGCGAGGTTCAGGAGGTGGCGGCATGAACCCGACGCTCGTGCTCGGACGGCGCGCCCTGCGCGAGGCGCTGCGGCAGCCCGACGCGCTGTTCATGACGATGTTCATCCCGCTGTTCTTCCTGATCGTCAACACCGGGCAGGCGGCGAAGATCTTCCCCTCGGAGTCGACGTCGTTCCTGAAGGGCCAGAGCTACGGCGCGTTCCAGCTGCCGATCACGCTGCTCTTGGCGGCGTCGTTCGGGATGGCGGCGCTGTTCCTGGTCGAGGAAATCGAGGGCGGCTACTTCGACAAGCTCCGCGCCATCCCGATCCCGCGCTACTCGATGGTGCTCGGCCGACTGGTGGCCGAAGGCGCGAAGGGGATCGTCCTGTCAACGGTGATCGTGCTGCTCGCGCTGCCGTTCGGCATCACGATCGCGAGCGGCCCGCTTGGCTTCATCCTGCTGATCGCCCTGAGCGCGCTGTGGGGCGTCGTCTACGCGGGCTTCATGCAGCTGATCGCACTCAAGACACGCAGCGCGGCGGCAACCAACTCCGGTGGGCTGATCTTCTTCCCGCTGCTGTTCCTGACGCCGAACTTCGTGCCGAGGGACATGCTGACCAAGCCGATGGAGGTCGCCGCGACGGTGAACCCCGTCACGTACCTGATGGAGGCCCTCCGCTCGCTGATCCTCGAGCCGCTCAACTGGGGAAAGGTCATGCCCGGCTTCGGGGTCGTTGCGGCGCTCGGCGCACTGATGCTCGTGTTGAACGTGCGGATGATCAGGCGCTACGACTAGGAGTCGCCGAGCGTTCGACCCAGCACCTCGGAGAGCTCGTCGACCACCTGCAGATGCTCCTTCTTGATCAGGCAGCAGCGAATCGCGGTGACCTCGGGCTCGTCGGCCTCGATCCACGGGTGGCGCGCCTTCAGCCAAGCGGTGCCCAGCCGCAGCTTCGCCACGTGCCAGCCGTCGTCCGCGAGCGCGGCGAAGGCGCGATCTGACACGGCCGAGATCTCCGAAGCACGCGGGCGGCGCGCGACGGCGCACACGATGTCGAGCTCAGGCTGAACCACCAGGGCGACGCGGTCGTCGGCATCGATCCGCGCCGCCAACTCGATCCCGGCCTGACGCGCCGCGGCCACGTGCGAGCCGAGCCCGTCACGCGTGAGTGGCAGCGCCTGCAGCGTCGTCCACAGCGCCGCCGCCGATGCCCCAGCGCGCGAGCACTCGAGGGTTATCTCGCCTGGGTGGACCTCGTCGGAGGTGAAGTACGTGTACGGCGACTCATGCTCGAAGATGCTGCCAACGCCCGGGTCGGCGAACAGGACGCATCCGCAGCCGTAGGGCTGCAACCCATGTTTGTGCGGATCGATCACGACCGAATCC
>DATBDN010000135.1:0-4820 GCA_036269895.1 Thermoleophilaceae bacterium | reverse complement strand
AGGAGGCGGGCGACGCACCCAAGCCGAAGCCCTCCAGCGGCAACCGGAAGGTTCCGAAGGAGGTGCTCGCCGGGGCGGGTGTTGGCGATGCCCAGCCGAAGGTTGGTGACGAAGTTCAGCTCAAGGTCGGCGGCGGCAAGTTCGACGCCGGCGCTCGCGGAACCGTCATCGATGTCTTCTCGGCCGGCGTGATCGTCGAGATGAGCAGCGGCGAGGGCCGCACGGAGCGAGTCGACCTTCCGTTCGAGGCGATCGGCCCGGCTGATACGTGAGGCTCGAGCGCCTGGCGCCCGGCCACGTAGTGGCCGCTGTCGCTGGGCTCGTGCTTCTGCTGGTGATGGCGATGAACTGGTACGGCAGCCACGAGGCCGATCTCGCGCGCCGGCTGAGCAACAGCGCGAACATCGGCGGCGGGGAAGCGGGCGAGGTGGGTCGCGAAGTGAAGGCCGACGCCGATCGGATCATCGCGCGTGACGAGAAGAACCCCTGGCAGGAGCAGGCGACTGTCGACCGGGTTCTGCTCGTCCTGCTGCTGCTCTCCGTTTTCCTCCCACTGGTGGCCGCTGCGACTCGCGCGGCCGGGCGGCGGCCAAGGCCACCGTGGACGCCAACCGCGTTCGCTGCCGTCGCGGCCGTATCGGCAGCGTTGCTGCTCGCGTACCGGATCGTGAACCAGCCAGGCAACGATGCGGTGACGACGGTGAAGATCGGAGCACCCATCGGCCTCCTGCTGCTCGCGATCATCGGGCTGGGATCGGCGTCCGCATTCCGCGGCGAGGCCGAATGGGCGGAGCTTCGCGAACGCGCTGCTGATGGTGAAGCGGCCGCCGAGTCGCCCGCCACAGCCGAGCCGCCCGCCGCCGGAGAGCCGAGCACTAGCTGAGCTCATCAGCGATCCCTCGCGCCACCCGCCGAGCCATCGCGACGATCGTGATCATCGGGTTGACACCGAGCGCGGTCGGCAGCAGCGAGCCGTCGGCAACGTAGGCGCCGGGCAGCTCGCGCAGTTCGCCGGACGTGTCCGTGGCAACTCCCATCGCCGCCGTCCCCATCGGGTGGAACGCCTCCAAGCGCAGCCGCGCGGGCGTGACGCCGGTCTCGAGCACCTTCTGCTGGCCGGGTCGGATCGCGTCGACACCCGCCACCTGCGGATAGGCCTCACGGGCGCCAGCCGCGAACAGGATCTCCGCGGCGCGTGCGATCCCGAAGCCGAGCGTCGCCGCATCGCTGCGGGTGAGCCGGTAGCGAAGGCGGGCGGCGCGGCCCCGCAATCGCACACGGCCCTCGGACGTGTCCGCCAGATGCACGCCGATAACCGCGAGCCTGCTGATGTCCGCGAGCCTCCGGACGAATTCGGGGCCCACGCCCGGCAGCCAGTGCGCGCCGAACGGAAGCGGCGTGAACGTGGCCTCGAGGAACAGACCACGACGCCGCCACTCATCGACATGCCAGCTCTGCATGACGCCGTCCCAACCGCGGATCTCCTCGTCGAAGCGACCGCCGACCCAGCAGGCCGGCTGGACATGCAGGTTCCGGCCAATGCGCCCGTTCAAGCCGTGCCGGAGCACCAGTTCCGGCGTCCCGATGGCGCCGCCCGCGAGCACGACCGCACGCGCATGGACCGAGTAAATGCGCCCGCCGGAATGAGCAGCGCGCGACGAATCGGATGCGGAGCGCATCGACGCAGAGCCGAATCCGCGCGCTGATTCGGGCGCGCCCGGAATGATCCGCGCTTCGACGCCCGCGGCGCGACCGCCGCGCACGAGGATGCGCGTCACCCGCACGCCCGCGCGGATCCGCGCGCCTGCCGCCACGGCGCGGGGCAGCTCGGAAACGTGCATCGCCTGCTTCGCGTCGATGGCGCAACCGGTAGGGCAGGTGCCGCATCGGACGACGTCGCCTGCGTTCCGGTGCACGGGCACATTCGCCAGCCCTAGTGCTTCCGCGCCCCTGCGGCAGGGTGCGGCATTCGCGCCCGCCGCGCTGGCCGGCAGCGGCCTCACCGCCAGATCCCGTTCGATCGCCTCGAACTCCTCGACAAGCGCCGGCGCCCACGGGATGCCGTGATCGCGCTGCCATCGCGCGAGCACGTCCTCGGGCGTCCGCACGCAGGTGCCTGAGTTGACCACCGTCGTGCCACCGACGCAGCGACCTAGCGGCAGCGGGATCGCCGGGCGCCCCTCGAGCACGGTCAGGCCGCCGTCGCGGTACATCCGGGCGAGCGCCTCCAGCGGATCCGTCGTGTAGGTGGACGCGTCGTGCAGCGACCCCTCCTCGACCACGACCACGTCGAGCCCGGCTTCGGCCAACAGGCGCGCAGCGGTCGCGCCACCGGCACCAGAGCCGACTACGACGACATCGCAGCGCTCGTCCGAATCGGGCGGCACGAGATCCGCTGTGCGCAGCGCCGGCACATCGGGCAGCGGATGCGTTGCGCCTGGCGCAAGCTCGCACCCAGGCTCGATCCCCAGCGCGGCGCGGACACGCTCGTCCCGCGCCCACCCGAACGAGACGAGCGCCTTCAGCAGAAGCACCAGATCTCGGCCCAGCGCATTCGCCGACAGTCGCTCCAGCCGGCGCGTCCGCCTCTCCAGGCTCAGCCGCGAGAAGCGCCGCGGCAGCGACAGCCACTCGACCCCGCGCACCGCTGCCAGCACCACGAGTCGCTGTCGGCCCGGCACCTGCGCGAGAAAGCGGGAGACCGCTGCCGCCGCGTCGACGCCATCCGGGCCGGCGCCCGGCAGCGGGCCGGCATCCTCAGGCAACACTGCCTCCGCAAAGGCGCTCAACGCCGCGCGATCGCGCGCACGCAATCCACGCAGCCGCTGCGAGTCCACGGCGCCAGCCTAAGCCCGGACCCGAGCGAGCAGGCACGCCCATGCGCAAGCCCACTACGTTTTAAGGCGTGATCGGACGCGAACAGGTCCTCCACGTCGCCAAGCTCGCGCGCCTGCGGTTGGCCGACGACGAGATCGAGCGGATGTCCTCGGAGCTGTCAGGGATCCTCGACCACATCGAGAAGATCAACGAGCTCGACCTCGAAGGGGTCGAGCCGACAAGCCACGTCGTCGCGCTCGAGAACGTGTTACGGCCCGACGAGCCGCGACCGAGTTGGCCGCGCGCGCGCATCCTCGAACCGGCGCCCGACGCCGGCGACGGGGGCTTCCGAGTACCGAGTCCCGGCGGATGACCGAGCTCCTGTCATTCACCGCCGCGCAGGCGGCCGTGCGCATCAAGGCCGGCGACATCAGCGCCGACGAGCTGTTCGACGCCTATCGCGAGCGCGCCGCCGCTGAAGACCTGAACGCCTTCCTGTGGGTGGCCGACGCACCGGACGCGCACGCCGACACGGCTGGGCCCCTCGCGGGCGTCCCGCTCGCCGTGAAGGACCTCTTCTGCGTGGAGGGCGTTCCCAGCATGGCCGCCTCGCGCATCCTCGAGGGATACCGGCCGCCGTACACCAGTACGGCCGTCCGCAACCTCCGCGCCGCGGGCGCCGCTGTGCTCGGCAAGACGAACATGGACGAGTTCGCCATGGGCTCGTCAAACGAGAACTCCGGCTACGGCCCGGTGCTGAACCCGTGGGACAACACCCGTGTGCCGGGCGGCTCCTCGGGTGGCAGCGCAGCAGCGGTGGCAGCCGGCCTCGCACCGTGGGCGATCGGCACCGACACCGGCGGCTCGATCCGCCAGCCGGCGTCGCTCTGCGGCATCGTCGGCCTCAAGCCCACCTACGGCGCCGTGTCGCGCTACGGGATGATCGCCTTCGCCTCCTCGCTCGACCAGGCGGGCCCGCTGACGCGCGACGTCACGGACACTGCGCTCCTGCTCAAGCACATGAGCGGCCGCGACCACTGCGACTCGACCTCGATCGGCTATCCGGACGAGATCGAGCTCCCATCCGCCGAGAGCCTCGACGGCATTGTTTTCGGCGTGCCGCCGGAGCTGTCCGGCGAGGGCATCGAGCCAGGTGTGCGCGAGGTGTTCGAGGCCAACCTGAAGACGATCGAGGAGCTCGGCGGGCGGCTCGAGCAGGTCTCGCTGCCGCACTCGCCGCACGGCATCTCGGCCTACTACGTGATCGCGCCGGCCGAGGCCAGCGCCAACCTCGCCCGCTACGACGGCGTCCGCTACGGCCACCGAAGCGACGGCTACAGCGGGCTGACCGAGCTCTACGAGGCCACCCGCGCCGAGGGCTTCGGGGAGGAGGTCAAGCGCCGCATCATGCTCGGCACGTTCGCGCTCTCGTCGGGCTACTACGAGGCCTACTACGGCCGCGCGCAGAAGGTGCGAACGAAGATCGCGGACGACTTCAAGGCCGCCTTCGAGAAGGTCGACCTGATCGTGACTCCGACCTCGCCGAGCGTCGCCTTCCCACTGGGCGCGAAGACGGCTGATCCGCTCGCGATGTACATGAACGACTACTGCACCGTCCCGATGCCGCTCGCCGGCATCCCTGCGATTTCGATCCCCAGTGGCTTGTCGGACGGCCTGCCCGTAGGCCTCCAGCTCGCCGGCCCCGCCTTCTCCGAGAACAAGATCCTCGATGCCTCGTATGCGCTGGAGCGCGCGCTCGGCTTCGAGGGGGTCCCGGTAAGCGCATGACGACGACGGCGCACAGCTATGAGCCGGTAATCGGCCTGGAGATCCACGTGCAGCTGAAGACGCGCACGAAGATGTTCTGCGGCTGCGCGCTGTCGTTCGGGGACGACCCGAACATCCACACCTGCCCCGTCTGCCTGGGCCACCCGGGGACGCTGCCGACGACAAACGCGGAGGCGGTCCACTTCGGCCTGATGATCGCGCTGGCCCTGGGTTGC
>DATBDN010000134.1:0-4817 GCA_036269895.1 Thermoleophilaceae bacterium | reverse complement strand
AACTGCGGGAGTCCGCAATGTGGCGTGACTGGCCGCTCGTGGCCCCACGACTCACCGCAGGGCGTTGTCTCACTCGTTGTCTCAAATGTGGCCCCACGAAACCGTACGTATCCCAACCGACTGCACGCGCCCGAAACACGGCTAGTTGCCATTTGCAGGCAGATCACTCGCCGGCTGGCGGATCCGGCTTACGCTTCACACGCGAGAGGTCGCTCGTTCGAACCAGCCGCGCCCATTCGGTCACGACGCCCGCGGGACCGCTCGCAACGACGGCGTTACGCCTGGGTGATAACTGCGGCGTTCGCCGCCAGCTTTCCATTTGGCGCGAGCGCGGCCGGCCGGGTCGCGATGATGACCTCGCCCGTCGCCGGGCTCGAGACCGGTACCAAGCCCGCGTTGATCGCAACGACGTAGTCGCCGCGCCTGTACGCGACCACCGCGGGATCGCTGTCGAGCATCTCCAGGCTGGTGCCGAGCAGCGGGCGGAGAGCGATAAGCCGCCGGTAGAGGCCAAGCAGCGAGTCATCGTCGGCTTCCTGCTCGGCGACGCTCACCCCGGGCGCGTTTATCAGGGGCAGCCACGGCGTGCCGGTCGTGAACCCGCCGAGCGCTCCCGGCTCCCACTGCATCGGGTGCCGATGTGAATCGCGGCCGGCCCGATCGAGTGGCGGCTGGACACCCGGGCCATCGGGCATGCCGATCTCGTCGCCGGCGTAGACGAAGGCGAGGCCAGGCAGCGTGAGCAGGATCAGCGCGGCCGACGCCGCGTTCTCGGCGCCGTAGCGGGTGACGAGCCGCGGGAAATCATGGTTGGACAGCACCCAGGCGAACGCCCCAGCCGCGAGCGTGCGCGTGATCGCGCCTCGGAGCGCGTCTGCCTGCCACGGCGACTGGTAGAGCTCGAAGGCGAATGCGGTGTCGAGGTACTCGAGGTACGGCTTGACCAGCGCGCTGCGCAGGTACACCTCGCCGACGAGCAGCGCATCTCCGGCCGCGGCGCGCATGACCGCCAGCGCCTGCACGATGTCTGGGTCGTTGCGCGAATGGATCAGCTGCAATTGCTCCTCGTCGCCGCGCAGAGGCAGGCCGAACGGCTCGCGCGCGGGCGGGTCGTCCCGCAGGAGCCTGTCCTTCATCACGCGATCGAGCGCGTCGATGCGAAAGCCGTCGACGCCACGGTCGAGCCAGAACCGCATGACGCGGGCCATCGCGTCGTGGACCTCGGGATTGCGCCAGTCGAGGTCGGCCTGCTCGGGGAAGAAGGAGTGCAGGTACCAGCGGCCGCTGCCCGGGTCGCGGCTCCACGCAGAGCCGCCGAACGCCGAGGTCCAGCGGTTCGGCGGCCCGTCGCCGGGTGCCCAGATGTACCAGTCGGGATGCTCGCGGAACCATGGGTGCTCGATCGACGTGTGGCTCGGGACGAGGTCCATCAGGACGCGGATACCGCGCTCGTGCGCGGCCGCGATGAGCGCGTCGAACTCGTCGAGATCGCCGAAGACCGTATCGATGGCCGTGTAAGCCGAGATGTCGTAGCCGAAGTCCGCCAGCGGCGAGGGGTAGACCGGAGAGAGCCAGAACGCAGCGGCACCCAGCTCGGCCAGGTGATCGAGTCGGCGCGCCACGCCCGCCAGGTCGCCCGTCCCGTCGCCGTTCGTGTCCTGAAACGAGCGCGGGTAGATCTGGTAGACGACTGCGTCCTGCCACCAGCTTGCCACGGGCTCAGCTCAGCTTCCGCTCGCCCTCGCGACGCACGCGGAGCCACAGATAGCCGTAGCGCCCGAGCCTGGCCTTGAGCTTGCCGCCGTCCAGGATCTCGTGCTCGCGTGCCTCGAGCATGTCATCGATCGCAAGCACGTCGTCGTCGAGAGTGATCGTCGCCTCGGTGCGCGCCTCGCCTAGGTTGTGCACTGCGATCACCGTGCTGCCCTCCCAGTCGCAGCGGTGCGCGAAGAGGCTCGGCGACTGCGTCTCAAGCAGGGTGACCGCGCCCCAGCCGAACTCCGGGGACTCGCGCCGCCGGCGTATCAGCCGCGCCATCCAGTTGAGCAGCGAGTCCTCCTCGCGCCGCTGCTCGGCGACGTTCACGTCCTTTGGCCCGAACTTGCCGGTCGCGAGCGGGCGCACGAGGTCCTTGGCGGCGGCCGTCGAGAACCCGCCGCTCGGGTCGCCCGACCACTGCATCGGGACGCGTACGGCCATGCGATCGTCCAGGGCGAGGTTCTCGCCCAGCCCGATCTCGTCGCCGTAGAGGATCACCGGCGTGCCCGGCAGCGAGAACACGAGGCTCCACGCCAGGCGCAGCCGGTCCGGATCGCCGTCGAGCATCGGTGCCAGCCGCCGCCGCAGACCGTGCCCGTAGACCTGCATGTTCTTCTTCGGCCCGAACGCCGCGAAGATCTCGTCGCGCTGCGCCGCCGTCAGCTTGTCCAGCGTCAGCTCGTCGTGGTTGCGCAGGAACGTCGCCCACGCGTTATCCGGCGGGACCTTCGGCAGCTCGCGGATGACGGCCTCGAGCGGCTCGGCCTCCTCGCGTGCCAACGCGAGCCAGAGTTGCTGATTCATCAAGAAGGCGAACTGCATGTGCAGGAGATCGCCGTGCTCGCCGAAGTAGCCGGCGAGGTCGGTGAGGTTGACGTTCAGCTCGCCGAGCAGCGCCGCGTCGCCGCGCCGGCGGTTGACGAACGTCCGCAGGCAGCGCAGCCACTCGCGCGGATCTTCGCTGACACGCTCGGGTAGCCCGGACGTCTCGAGCAGCGCGGGGACCGCATCGAGGCGGAAGCCGGAGACGCCCAGCTGGAGCCAGTAGCCGAGGATGCGCGCAATCTCGTCGCGGACCTCGGGATTGGCGGTGTCGAGGTCCGCCTGAAACGAGTAGAAGCGGTGCAGGTACCACTGGCCCGCCTCTTCGTCGAAGGCCCAGTTGCTCGTTTCGCGATTGGGGAAGAACAGGCCCTTCGGCACGTCCGACGGCTCGTCGCGCCACACATACCAGCCGCGTTTCGGATCGTCTCTGCTCGAGCGCGCGTCCTGGAACCACGGATGCTCGATCGACGTGTGGTTCAGGACGAGATCGATGACGACACGAATGCCACGGTCGTTCGCGGTGCGCACGAACTCGACGAAGTCGCCGAGCGTCCCCAGTCGCGGATCGACGCTGTAGTAATCGGTGATGTCGTAGCCGTCGTCGCAGTCCGGCGACGGCTGGAATGGCATGAGCCAGATGCAGTTGACGCCAAGGCCGGCGATGTAGTCGACCTGGCGGATCAGGCCTCGGAAGTCTCCGACGCCGTCGCTGTCCGAGTCGATGAACGTCTCGACGTCGAGGCAGTACACGATCGCGTTCTTCCACCACTGGTCGCTCGTCTCGTCGAGGCGCATCCGCCGCGAATTGAACCGTATCCCGCCCGATGCGCTTCTCACGTGCGCACTGGTCCTCCGACCGGGCTTGCAACTCCGGCGGGAAGGCGCGTACGAAGTCCTTCAGAACGGAGCCCCTCCCGTGACCGTGTGCTGCCGGCCGCCCGCGGTCCAACGCAGTCGTGTCGAGTTGAGTCGAAGGCGGCAGTCGAGCGCAGGCGGCGCGACGTCGCCGCAAGCGTTATTGCGTCCGTTTCTTGCGAGGTTTGTCAATCTCCTTGTCCTGATTCACACGCGAGAGGTCGCTGGTTCAGAAACCAGCCGGCCCATCATTGGAAGCCCCCGCTCCCCGGCGGGTTTCTCGTTCTCACGACCCCACCCAATTTTCCCCTCCGCCCCCTTTGGAAGCGGAATGGAAGCGGATGTTCAGCTCCCTATGCCGAATAGGTTCGGCAGTGGTTCAGGCAAAGAGGCATCCGCTTTGGTCCAGCGACGCAGCGGCTTGCGCTATGCATGGAAAGCAGTAGGCGACGGGTTGCCCAGATGCGGGAAGGTGCCACGCCGGCGGTCGAGGTCACCGTCACCGGGATCCCGGGCAGGAGTTCGCCCGACCTAGCCTGGTTGGGTGCTTTAGTCCGTGGACGTCATGGTCCACTGGCTCATCGTTCTAGCTGTCCGCTGCCGCGCTGCTCTACGCGGCGGGCGTGTTCGCCCTAATCGCGCTCGGCCGCCGTGCAGATGCGCGCGCGCTGGCGGGGTTCATCCCCGACTGCCTCGTCCTGTTCAAGCGACTGGTCGCCGAACCGCGCATTGATCGTTGGCGCAAGGGGCTGCTGGCCGCAATGATCGCCTACCTGGCGCTGCCGTTCGACCTGGTCCCCGACTTCATCCCGATCGCCGGCCAGCTTGACGACGCGATCTTGGTCGCGGTGGTCCTGCGCTTGGTCCTGCGCGGCTCCGGTTCCGACATCGTGCGGGAGCACTGGTCCGGCCCCGAGCAATCCCTTCGGCTGATCCTGCAGCTGGCCTACAGAACGGCTGGCAGGCCCTCGACGTGAGGCGAGCGACTACCGCATTGGACGAAAAGCGGAAGCGGCTGCTTTGCATGGTGGCTGTTGCGACAGCCTCGATGGAAAGCAGTAGTGCCCGTCCCGCTGTGCGGGAGTGCGCCTGTCCGTCCGAGCGGGGATAAAGCGATCAGTCCGAGCCCCGGCTTGATCGTGTTCGAAGACGGGCGTACCGTCTAGGCGGAGACAATCGCTTGAAGGAAGGCTCGTCATGGCCCGTTTGCCTTTTGGCCGCGCCCGCGTTGACCGTCCCGCAGGTTTCGTCGGAGACCATGCGGACAAGCTAAGCCGAGTTCCGGCCATTCCCCACGACCCAGACGAGCGACCAACGCGGGAAGACCTGCAACCTCCGCGCGGCACGACGCTGTTCCAAATCCCGGTCCCGGTTCCGAG
>DATBDN010000133.1:0-5964 GCA_036269895.1 Thermoleophilaceae bacterium | reverse complement strand
GCCACGTGAAGAGCAGGGACGGGACCTGGCACGCAGGCGTAAATGGCGCGCGCGGCGGGCTCTTCATGCCCGCGCATCCGCACGTCGGTGAGACCCACCGCCAGGAGTACCTGAAGGGCGCGGCCGAGGACTGGTTCCGCGTGCTGGACCTGAATGCGAACGTCAGTGTCCCGTATGGCAGCTACACGAACGCGTTACGCACGCGCGAGTGGACGCCGCTCGAGCCGGGCGTCGTCGACAACAAGTACTACGTGCGCGACATCGGTGAAGTTTCCGAGGCCACGGTGAAGGGCGGGAACGAGAAATTCCGACTTGTTGCGGTCAGGCACTCGTAGGCGTAGACAGGTACCGAGATGCGGCTACTGGTCGCAGAGGACGATGTGAAGCTGGCGCGTGCCCTTGCGAAGGGCATGCGCCACGAGGGTTACGCCGTAGACCTCGCGGAGACCGGGGACGAGGCGCTCGCATACACGCGCGTGTGGGACTACGACGCGATCGTGCTCGACGTGATGCTGCCCGGGCGCGACGGCTTCGAGGTCTGCCGCGAACTCCGGACAGGGGACTGCCGCGCGCCGGTGCTCATGCTGACCGCCCGCCGGGGTGTGACCGACCGCATCACCGGCCTCGATGCCGGCGCCGACGACTACCTCGTCAAGCCATTCGACTTCGGCGAGCTGCTGGCCCGCGTAAGAGCTCTGGTCCGGCGCGGCCCGCGCGAGCGTCCGCTGCAGCTGGAGGTCGGCGACCTCCTGGTCGACCCCGCGACGCGAACGGTCACGCGCGACGGCGAAGCGGTCGAGCTGACGCCACGCGAGTTCGCGCTGATCGAGTTCATGGCGGCCCACCCGGGCGAAGTCTTGAGCAGAGCACGTCTGATCGACCACGTCTGGGACATGAACTACACCGGCTCGACGAACATCGTCGACGTCTACGTCGGGCATCTGCGCCGGAAGCTCGAGCAGCCGTTCGGACGGCCGCTGATCCGCACGGTCCGCGGGATCGGCTTCACGCTCGAGCCAGAAGAATGAAGGCGCCGATCCGCATCAGGATGACCGCCTGGTACGTCGGGCTGCTCGCGGCGGTGATGATCGCGGTGGCGGCTTTCGTGGTCGTGCGCCTGCGCGCCGATCTGACGGCCGCAACCGATCGCACGCTCCAGCCGGCGGTCGGCCAGATCGCGACCGGCTACGCGCGAGAAGGGGTTCCCGAGTTTCGCGACACCTCCGCGACCGTCCTTTCCGGTGAGCGCGCCGCCGCGCAGATCATCACGCCGGGCGGGCGCGTGCTTGCGTCATACGGCGACACGGTTGCACGGCAACCGATGGTTGCGGCACGCGAACGTGCGCGGATTCCTGCAGGGTCGGAGGAAACCGGCTCGCGCGAGCTCGGGCGGAGCGACGATGCGTTCCGCGTGGTTGCACGCGCGACGCAGCGGCGCGGACGCAGTGAGATAGTCGTCGGCGCCGTGTCGCTCGACCCGGTCGCGCGCTCGGTCCACAGCGTCCTCGTCCTGGTCGCGCTTGCACTGCCGGCGGCTCTGGCTGCGACAGCTGCCGGCGGATGGTGGCTCGCGCGGCGTGCGCTGCGCCCGGTCGACCGGATGACGCGAGCCGCCGCGGCGTTCGGCCCCGGCCAGCTCGACAAGCGGGTCGCCGTGCCCCAGACCGAAGACGAGGTCGCGCACCTGGCCGAGACGCTCAACCGGATGCTGGCCCAGATCGAGCACGGGATGAACGAGCAGCGGCGGCTCGTCGCCGACACATCGCACGAACTGCGCACGCCGCTCGCGGCGATGCGCTCCGAGATCGATGTCAGCCTGCGCGCCGACGATCTGTCGCCCGCAGCGCGCGATGTGCTCGAGAGCGTGCGCGACGAGGTGGATCGCATGAGCGCGATCACCGACGACCTGCTCATCCTCGCGAGCGCAGACGAGGGAGCCTTGGCTGTCTCGCGCGAGCCAACCGACCTGCACGAGCTCGCGGAACGCGTTGCGCGGTCGCTGCGGGGCCTTGCCGAGCGCAACGGCATTGCGTTGCAGGTCGAGGGAGCTGAGACGCTCGCCGAAGTCGATCCGGAGCGGTTCCAGCAAGTCCTTCGCAACGTCGTGGCCAATGCGCTGGATTTCAGCCCGCCGGACGCAAACGTCACGATCGCCACCTACGCGGATGGTGGCGTCGTCGAGGTGGCCATCGCCGACGAAGGCCCGGGCGTTCCGCCCGAGTTGCGGGAACGCATCTTCGATCGCTTCTTCCGCATCGACCAGGCTCGCACTCGGAGGAGCGGCGGAGGCCTAGGGCTCGCGATCGCACGCGAGGTGGTGCACGCGCACGGCGGCACAATCAAGGCGCTGGAAAACGAGCCGCGCGGAACGCGGATCACGATCCGCATTCCGGCGCCCGAGGCGCTTCGGCTCGATCAGGCGTCCGAGGCGCTGATCTAGCCCGGCGACTGTCGACCTAGGGACGCGCCGGCTCCGGCGCCACCTCCGGCTCGATCGCCAGACGCGGCAGCCTACGCTCCATCCACTTGGGCAGCCACCAGGCTCGTTTGCCCAGGATCTCCATGACCGCCGGCACCAGCAGGCAGCGGATGAGCACGGCGTCGATCAAGACGGCACTCGCCAGCCCGATGCCGAACTCCTTGATGACCCGGTCGTCGGCCAGCGAGAACGAGGCGAAGACCAGCACCATGATCGAGGCAGCCGCGGTGATCACCCGGCCGGTTGTCTGAAGTCCCGACGCGACCGCGCCCGAGGCGTCGTGGTTGCGCTCCCACGCCTCGTGGATGCGTGACATCAGGAACACCTCGTAGTCCATGCTCAGCCCGAACACGATCGCGAACATCAATACCGGCACGAACGACTCGATCGGTCCCGTGCCGATGCCAAGTGCGCTCGCGCCGTGCCCCTCCTGGAACACGAGCGTGACGAAGCCGAGCGCGGCGCCGATCGACAGCAGGTTCATGATCGCCGCCTTCACCGGGATGACCGCGGAGCGGAACACGGCGAGCAGCAGCAGCGCGCTGAACAGCACGACTACCACCACGAACAGCGGCAGCTTGCCCGCGACCACGCGCGAGAAGTCCTCGGTCGAGGCGGTGAAGCCACCCACCTCGATCCGGGTCCCCGTCTGACGCTCGATCGGCGGCACCACGTCGTTGCGCAACCGCTTCAGCGTGTCGGTGGTCGCCGCGTCCTGCGGACCCGTGCGCGGGTAGGCGGTGACCGTCGCGACCTGGCCATCGGGCGAGATCGCGGGCGGCGCGACGAATGTGAAGTCCTTGTCCTGCTTGACCGCGCTCGCAATCTGCGCGACCGCAGCCTTGTCGTTCTTCTTGGGCAGCTCGGCCACCAGCAGGAACGAGCCGTTGGTGCCGGGGCCGAAGCCCTGCGCGACCAACTGGTAAGCGGCGCGCGTGGTCGAGCCGGGTGGGTCGACGCCGGCGTCGCTCGAGCCGAGTCGCAGGTTCGTGATCGGCAGCGCAAGCGCGAGCAGCAGCGCCAACGCGACGATCGCCGCCACCCACGGGTGGCCCTGGACGGTGCGCGACCAGCGCGCCCAGCCCGATCCGCGCGCCCGGCGCTGCTCGCGTCGCTCGAAGCGGCGGGCACGCCACTCGTGGCCCGGAAGCGGAATGCGCCGCTTCGTGCCCCAGAAGCGGAAGCCGCCGCGGCGGTCGAACTCGAGCAGGACGCCGTCCATGAAGCCGTGCGCCGAGCTCATGAGCGCGGGGATGATCGTGAGCGCAGCGAACATCGTCGCCAGCACGGCGGTGGCTGCGCCGAGCGCGACGCCATGCATGAAGCTGAGGCCGAGCAAGAACAGGCCGAGCAGCGCGATGACGACGGTGATGGCCGCGAACATGACGGTCCTACCCGCGGTGTCGATCGCGGCCGCTACCGCCTCCTCGCGGTCGAGGCCCGCCCGCATCTCGGCGCGGAAGCGCGTGACCACGAACAAGGAATAGTCGATGCCGACTCCCAAGCCGATCAGCGTCGCGAGCTGGCTCGCGAAGTCCGGCGTGTTGACCACGTGGCTCAGCAGCGTGATCACACCGAGCGTCGAGCCGAGCGCCAGCAGCGTGGCGAGCAGCGGGAGGCTGGCGGCCACCGCCGAGCCGAATGTGATCAGCAGGACGATCGTGGCGGCAAGAATGCCGACGCCCTCCGAGGGCCCGCCCTGGCTGCCGAAGCGAACGACCTCGGCGCCTGGGCCACCGTGCTCGACCTGGAGCCGCGGGCTGCGGGCCGTGAAGGCCGCCTTCTCGACCTTCTGCAGCGGCCCGAGCTTGATGTCGTTGGTGCTCTTCGTGTAGTCGAGCGTCGCGACGCCGATGCGGCCGTCCTTCGTGATCTGCCCGCTCGGCGAGTACGGGCTGTTCACGTTCGCGACATCTTGCTCCGCGGCGACGCGCTTCAGCGACGCCTGGATCCGCGCCCTGACCGCGGGGTCCCGCAGGGTCCCGCTGCGCGCCTTGTAGACGAGCTGGTCGGTGTCGCCCTTGGCGCCCGGGAAGTGCTGAGCGAGCAAGTCGTAGGCACGCTGGCTCTCGGTGCCGGGCAGGCGGAAGCTCGAGATCTCCTTCTTGCCGACGCCGCCGGCGACTACCTGGATGACGACCAGCGCGAGCAGCCACGCGAGAAACGTGCGCCAGGGGTGGGCGCTGCAGACGCGGGCGAGACGGACGAAACGGGATGCGGGACGGGTTTGCGAGGCCACTTGTGCAGCCTAATCGGCGGCGTCCAGTGGCCTGTGATCGCCCTGTTATCTACGGAGCTACGCGCCGCTTGAGCGCCTTCGCCACCGGGCCCGGCAACTTCTCGATAGCCCGCAACCCATAGGGCAGCGCCTTCAGCCTGGCGCCGCTGAAGACGTTCGGCACCACCACCTCTATTACACGCGGGCCGGGCTCGGCCACCGCGCGCTGGAGCTCGGTGAGCAGGTCCTCGGCGGTCTCGACGCGCCCCGCCGGGACGCCGAGGCCGGCCGCCAAACGGACGAAGTCGAGATTCGGCCCCGCCAGGTCGAGCTGCGAGCGAGCCTTCGGGCCGGCGGCGGCATCCGCGCCGACACGCTGCAGCTCGATGTTCAGGATCCCGTACGAGCGGTTGTTGAAGATGATCGTCGTCACGTTCAGGCCCTCGCGCGCCATCGTCCAGAGCGACTGGAGCGTGTACATCGCGGAGCCGTCGGCCTCGAGCGCGAAGACCGGACGATCGGGGCACGCGACCGCTGCCCCGACGGCCACCGGCAGCCCTTGGCCGATCGCACCGCCGGTCAGCGTCAACACGTCGTGGCGAGCAGCCCCGGCACTGTTCGCCGCGAACGTCAGGCCGGACGTCTGCGACTCGTCGGAGACGATCGCCCCTTCCGGCAGCACCGCGGCGATCGCCTGGCAGACCTTCTCCGCCGTCAGCTCGCCCGCCGGCTGCACCGGAGCGGCCGGCTGCTGCAGAGCCGGCTGGGCGTCGGCGGCACCGAGGGTCTCGACAAGCGCCTCGAGGCTGGCGACGGCGTCTTCTTCGGGCGCGGCCAGCTCGTGCACCTCGCAGCCGTCCGGCACCAGGTAGCTCTTCTTGCCGGGGTATGCGAAGAACGAGACGGGCGCCTTCGCGTCCACGAGGATCAGGTGCTTGAGGCCGGCCAGCTGCACCGACGCGAGCTCGGCCAGGTACGCCACGCGCTCGACCGGCGGCAGCCCGGCGCCGCGCTCGAAGCGGGTGGGGAAGACCTCGGCGAGCAGCTTCACCCCGGTGGCGGCTGCGATCCGCGAGGCCGCCACGAGGCCCGGCTCGCGCAGTGCCCGGCCGCCGAGCAGGATCGCGGTGTCGCCGCGGCCGCGCAGCGCTTGCACGGCGTCCTCGACTCTTTCGCTCGACGCGACCGGCGGGGTGGCGAGCTCGGGCGCTGCCGCCGGCTCGGCGCCGTCCGACCACGACACATCGGCGGGCAGGATCAGCGTGGC
>DATBDN010000132.1:0-31730 GCA_036269895.1 Thermoleophilaceae bacterium | reverse complement strand
AATCGTGGCAAGGGGGCAGCGGTGCGAACGGCGCTCGAGCAGGCGAACGGCGAGTTCGCGACGATTTTCGACGCCGACCTCGAGTACGAGCCCCAGGACCTGAATGTCCTGCTCCCGCCGCTGCTGGACGGGACCGCGCATGCGGTGTTCGGAGTGCGGGCCTTCGACGGGTTCACCAGCCACTCGTTCCTCTATGTGCTCGGCAACCGCACGGTGACGCTCGCCGCCAACATGCTCTTCAACGTCTACCTCAAGGACCTGATGACGATGCACAAGGCGATCCGCACGGACATCTTCAAGTCCTTGCCGCTGCGCGAGCGCGGCTTTGCGATCGAGGCCGAGATCACGGCTCGCCTGATCCAGCGCGGCGAGCGGATCTTCGAGGTTCCTGTGCGCTACAAGGCGCGCGCCACCGAGGAAGGGAAGAAGCTGACGGGTGCCGACGGGTTCCGGGTACTGCGAACGCTGATTCGCTGCCGCTTCACGCGCCGATAGGTCGTCAGCGTCCCACGGACGAGACGCGCCGGCGCTGCTCCTCGACGTCGAAGGTCGCCTCCGGCCAGCGCAGGTCCATCGCCTCGAGGTGCTCGAGCAGCAGGCGCGTGACGGCGACGTTGCGGTGCCACTTGCGGTCAGCCGGGACGATGTGCCAGGGCGCGGCGTCGGTGCTGCAGCGGGCGAGCACGTCGCTGTAGGCAGCCATGTAGTCGTCCCAGAGCAGGGCGTCGTCGACATCGTGCGGGTTGAACTTCCAATGCTTGGCGGGGTTGTCGAGACGCGCCAGCTGCCGCTCGCGCCATTCGTCGAACGAGATGTGCAGGAAGCACTTGACGACCGTGGTGCCGCCGGCGACGAGCCTTTCCTCGAAGCGGTTGATCGTCGCGTAGCGGCGCGACCACGTGGCGCGTGGGACGAGATCGCGCACGCGCTCGACCAAGACCGCCTCGTAGTGCGACCGATCGAAGACGCCGAGCTTGCCCGGCGGCGGGAGCCGCCGCTTGACGCGCCACAGGAAGTCGTGTCGCTGCTCCTCCGGTGTCGGCGCCTTGAATGCGGTGATCTGGGCACCCTGAGGGTCGAGCTGGCCGACGACGTGCTTGATCGTGCCGCCCTTGCCGGAGGTGTCGAATCCCTGCAGCACCAGCAGCATGCTGCGCTTGCCGCCGGTCTGGCCCTCCGCGTAGAGCATTTCCTGCAGATCGGCGAGCCTTGTGGCAAGGGTCGCCGCCATCTTCCCGGCCGCAGCCTTTCCCCCGTCGGCCGCGGGAGTCGAACGCGCGTCAAGGGTCTGCACGTCGACACCCCCCGCAGGAACGCGCAGCAGCTCGGAGATGGTGCGTTTCTTCGCCACGGCGGCGACCGTACTCAGCCGCGCGGCCTGAGCTTCGCGTCGCGCGCCTCGACCACGTTCGCGAACTCGTCCGCCTTGATTCGCAGCTTTCGGCTGATCTGGCGAATGCCCTCGACCCGTGTCCTCGTCGGACCCTGTCGCAATCGTGCTGCCAGGTCCTGGAACTGCGCCAGGACCTTCGAGTCTGCGGGCAGGCGTGCCGTATGCCGCTCGAAGGCTGCCGCGACATCGATTGCGGGCACGGTGCCGACCTTCGAGGACTGGACGAACGCGTCGAGATCGCCGATAAGGCCGCGCATCGCATCGAGTTCACGCATCCGGCGTTCGTGTGGCGTCACGCGGCGGCTCCGTAAGTCATAAGCCCGCTGTCGGATTCGAACCGACGACCGCCTGTTTACAAGACAGGTGCTCTGGCCAACTGAGCTAAGCGGGCGCGCCGTCAGCGTAGCCAGCGGCCAAGCGCTCTTCGACTACTCCGAGGATCGCTCCGAACAGGAGGTGGCGCCAGACGGCCTGCGCAAACGCGCGGTGATTTCCCCACAGCTTCACGTGCGGAAGGAAGCGGACGAGCGGCCACGTGGCCAGGTGCTCCGTCATCCCGGCTGCGGAGCCTTTGGCCCAGCCCGGCCCGGGCACGTGTGGTCCGACAGCCGCGTAGACGGCGCCGAAGAGGGCGCCGTTCGCCATGTGGATCACCGACCCGACGCGACGGGACGCGCCGAGCGGCTTCGAGACCAGCTCGGCGTCGGAGTACGGGACTCTGAAGATGCGCATGTCGAGCGGCTCCTGCGCCGCCCAAACGGCAGCCGCCACGGCTCCAGCCGCTGCACCTCCCAGAATCCTGCGATCCGGCATGCGGCCCGAGCGTAACGGCCGGCCGTTCCCCGGGTACCCCAAGGCATGGCGGCGACCGACCTGGCTCGGTATCACCAGCGCACCCGCACGAAGGGAGTCAACAAACCTCTCTTCTGGACTGCGCGCGCACTTCTGGGCATTGCGATCCAGTTCTACTTCTCGCTGGAGCGCACCGGGCGCAAGAACATCCCCAAGAAGGGCCCGGTGATCCTTGCCGCGAACCACCGCAGCTTCCTCGACCCGTTCATCGTCGGCTGCTGCATGCGCCGCCCCGTCTACTTCGTCGCGAAGCAGGAGCTCTTCCAGAAGCGCTGGCAGGGCTGGCTGCTCAACCGGCTCGGTGCGTTCCCCATCCGCCGGGGCGAGTCGGACGAGGAGTCGCTGGCCACCGCGCGCGGCGTGCTCGAACGCGGTGAGGCGCTTGTGATCTTCCCTGAGGGCACTCGCATGCGTAACGGGCCGCTCGGCCGGCCGAAGCGGGGCGTCGGCCGCCTGGCCCTCGAGACGGGAGCGCCGGTCGTGCCGATCGCGATCCTCGGCAGCGAGCGCGCTCGTCGTGGCTTCAAGATCCGACCGGTCTGGGTGCGCGTCCGCTGTGGCCGGCCGCTGACATTCCCGCGCATGGAGAACCCGTCGCCGCGGCTGGCCGACGAGGTCACCGCGAGGCTGTGGCCCTGCGTCGAGCTGCAGTGGAACTGGCTCGGCGGCGATCAGGTCGAGCCGGTGGAATCCGTGCAGGAGCGAAGGGCGGCCTGAGCGTGGTTAGGCTCGCGCCGTGGTTCCGGCGGACAAGGCGCAGCTCGACGCTCAATTCACCGAGCTGTACCGGACGCACCTGCGCGACGTCTACAGCTACGCGTACTACCGCGTCGGCAACCACCACGATGCCGAGGACCTCACCGAGCAGACGTTCCTGCAGGCGTACCGGCACTTCGAGCGCGCGCTCGCAGAATCCGGCGGCCGGCCGCTGCGCCCGTGGCTCATCCGCATCGTCCACAACCTGGCCGCCAACTATTTTCGCGACCGCTCACGGCGGCCGCAGACGAACCTCGACGATGCGGGACCGCTGTCCGAGCAGCACGGAACCGACGAGCTCGTGGAGGGCCGTCAGGAGCTGCGCGACGTCCTCGCCGGCGTCGCGGACCTGCCTGAGGACAGGAAGTCTGCGCTGATCATGCGCTTCGCACTGGACATGGACAACCGCGAGATCGCTCGTGCGCTCGGCCGCAGCGAAGGCGCGACGAAGGTGTTGATACACCGGGCGATCCGCCAGCTCGAGGAAAGCATGCAACACCACGATGGCTGAGGCGAACTTCGACATCGAGCAGCTGCTGCGCAGCGCACTGGCCCCGGTCGAGCCGTCGGCATCGTTGTCGGAGCGGCTGGACACGCGCCTGACCGAGCTGACCGCGGTCGCATTCGACGAGCTGGCCGACTGGGAGCTGGCTGCCATGCGCGACCCGCGCAACTGGGGTCGCCCCGCCGCGGCGGTGCTGATCGGCGGGACGGCGGCTGCCGGGCTCGTCCTGGTGCGCGCGCAGCGCAAATCGAAGAAGCACGGGCACCCCTTGCGCGCGCTCGAAGAGGTCTCGCGCGACGTCTCGCGCGACATCCAGAGGCGACTGCGCCGATAAAGAAGAAGCGGGGCCGGCCTGTAACCCCGCTTCTTCAGGACTGGACTCGGGCGATGGAGCTCAGGTGGTAACCGTCCGCGTGGTGGTCGGATCCGCCACGGCAGGGGTCGCCATTCCCGCCGCGATGCCTGCAATCCCGATGAGCAGGTGGAGGACGTTGTCCTCCGCGTTCACGGGAATGATCGAAAGAATCGAGTTGCCATCGCCGATGATGAAGCCCCACACGGCGATGAAGATGTAGACCACGCCGAGCCCAATCGCGTAGGCGCGCGAGCTCGCATACGAGCTGGCCACGATCAGGCCGAGCACGCCCGTGAGGATGTGGACGAGGTTGTGCCAGCCGTTCACGTCGAGGATCCCGAAGACGGCATCGCGAACGGCCTTGTTGCTGGTGAACTCGGAGTTGTAGAAGAACCCGATGATTCCAGCGATAGTCAGCATCGCGCCGAAGATCAGCGCGTATAGCTGGGCCGGAGAGCGTGACGTTCCTGTGACGTGGGCTTCCATGTGATCCGGAAGAGGTTCTTCGGCGTAAAGCGGGCAAAGCCTTGCGTCTACTGAACTCGACAACTTCTGCTGCAGACGAAGACCTCATGCGGCTCGTGCAACGGGGGGACGCGCGCGCCTTCGAGGCCATTTACGACCGCCACGGGGCGGCGGCGTTCTCGCTGGCGTACCGGATCGCCGGCAACCGCGCTGCCGCTGAGGACATCGTGCAGGAGGCGTTCCTGTCGGTGTGGCGGTCGAGCGTGCGTTACCAGCCCGAGCGCGGGAATCTCCGGTCGTGGCTGTTGTCGGTCGTCCACAACCGCGCGATCGACTGGCTGCGCCGCTCGGTCGCCCAGACTCGCCACCAAGCCGACGTGGAGGGGATCGAGGAGCGCGAGGCGGCGCCCGAGCTGACCGACGTCGAGGCGCTGCGCAGGGATGAGGCGAGGACGATTCGCTCCGCGATGGAGCGTCTCCCGGCGGACCAGCTACGGGTCGTGGAGCTGGCCTACTTCGGCGGTTTCACTCACTCGCAGATCGCGGACATGCTCGGCATGCCGCTCGGCACGGTGAAGGGCAGGATGCGCTTGGCGCTCGACAAGATGCGTGACGGACTTGGGGAGGCGGTCGCGTGAACGCGCGCAGCCACGACGACTACAAGGACAACATCGGGCCGTACGTGCTCGATGCGTTGCCCGAGCTCGAGAGCGAGTTGCTGGAACACCATCTTGCCGGCTGCGAGAGCTGTCGTGCCGAGGTCGAGCGGCTGCAGCCGGTCACCGCTGCGATGGCGCGCTCGGTGCCGCAGGTCCAGCCACCGCCGTCGCTGAAGGCGAGCCTGATGGCCACGGTGAACGCCGAGGCCGCGGTGCGCGCAGGGCGAAAGGAGCGACGGGGCCTCGGCGCCTGGCTCGCAGGCCTGCAGCCGCGAATGGCGGTGGCGTTGGCTGCGGCCGTGTTAGTGCTCGGCGTGGTCGTCGGCGTGGCCGTCGACAAGCTCGCAGGGGGCGGCGGGACGACTACGGTTGCCGCGCACATCGACCGCAGGCTCATGCCGACGGGTGCCGCATCGCTGTCCGTGAAGGGCAACACGGGCAAGCTCCAGCTGACGGGAGCGCCGCAGCCGCCGCGCGGGCGCGTCTACCAGCTCTGGTACCAGCACGGGAAGATGATCGAGCGCGGCGGAACGTTCCGCCCGAACAGCAAGGGCTCCTACGACTCCGATGTTCCCGTGGGAGGAGCCAACGCTGTGATGGTCACAGTCGAACGGGCCGGCGGCGCACCTGCTCCAACCGGGCCACCCGTCATGGTCTTCACCATCTGAGGGGGCGTGTCTCCCTAGGGGTAATTCCCAATGGTCGCCAGGTGCGATTTCGCCGACGCTGTGGCCATGACAACAGCAGCGACAACACCCACTCCCGAGCCGCCGGTCTCCAAGCGGGTCACACGCTCGTCGAGCGATCGCGTGATCGCCGGCGTGGCGGGCGGCTTCGGCCGCTACCTCGGCATCGACCCGGTCGTGATCCGGCTTCTGCTGATCGTGCTGATCTTCTTCGGCGGCGCTGGGCTGATCGTCTACGGCGCCGCCTGGCTGATCGTCCCGTCGGACGGCGACGAGGGCGAGGGGTTCGACGGACGCGGCGTGGCCCGCCGCACGGGCATCGCCCTCGGCGTGCTGGTGCTCACGGTCGCCGCCGCTGCCGGCGGCTTCTGGGGGTTCGCGCTCGGCGGCGGCACGACGGTCGCGATCGTCGTGATCCTGAGCGGTGCCGCGCTGATCGCCGGCGCCTTCACCGGCGGCGCGCGCTGGCTGATCGTGCCGGCGATTGCGCTGTCGATCGGCGCCGGCGTGGCCGCGGCGGCCGACCTCGACGTGCGCGGCGGGTTCGGCGAGCGCATCTACCGCCCAGTGGCGGCAGCCAGCCTGCGCAGCGACTACAAGCTCGGTGCGGGGCACCTGCTGCTCGACCTTCGCAACACCCACTTCGGCCCCGGCAACCACCGCGTGTACCTGAAGCTCGGTGTCGGCCAGGCCGAGGTCCTCGCTCCGCCGCACGTGTGCGTGTCGAGCACGGCGCACATCGCCGCCGGCGAGGCGCAGGTGTTCGACCGCACGACGGGCGGTACCAGCCACGACTGGCAGGACATCCACCGGGCGCCCGCAGGCACGCCGCAGCTGACGGTCGATGCCGACATCGGCTTCGGCCAGCTTCGGATCGAGCCGGGCGTCGGCGTGCAGGGCGTGAACGGAGGGTGTGCAAATGGCTAGGCGGATCGACATGGCGGCCTTGGTCGCGGGAATCCTCGTCGCCGTGTTCGGCGTGGTCCTGCTGCTCGATGCGGCCGGGACCCTGCACCTCCACCTCGTTGCCCTTGCGCCGATCGCCGCGCTCATCGGCGGGGCCACGCTCCTCGCCACGGGCCTCACCCGGCGCGACTGAGATCATCGGATCGTGGCGTCTGCCGACCCGAGCGTCACCCCGCCGCTGCGCCGCGACCGCTCCAGCGGAGTGGTCGCCGGCGTTTGCGCGGGCATGGCGAAGCAGGTGGGCATCGATCCGGCCGTCATCCGGATCATGTTCGTCGCCCTGGTCTTCGCCGGTGGCCTGGGTGTCGTGATGTACGTAGTCCTCGCGCTCCTGGTGCCGGCCGAGGGTGAGGATGGACGCTCGATTCGCTTCCCGCGCCTGAGCGGACGCGCCGGCTTCGAGGTCGCGGCCGGAGTGGGGTTGCTGCTGTTGTCGCTGCTCCTGACGCTGCGTGCGCTGGGCGTGTGGTGGTCGGATGTCCTGACGTGGCCGGTGGTGCTGGTGGCCGCCGGCGGTGTGCTTCTGTGGCACGAGGCCGGCGGGCGGACGACTGCCGCGGAGCAGGACCGTGAGGACGAGGAACCGGTCGCGGCGGCCTCGCGAACGGGCCTCGGCGTGTTCCTCGTGGTGGCCGCGGGTGTGGCGTTCCTCGGTGCGACCGGGGCGTTGTCCGCCGCTCGCAACGTGCTGCTGTCGGTGTCGGTCGTTGCGGTGGTGCTCGGCGTGATCTTCGGGCCGTGGATCCTCCGCATGGGGCGGTCGCTGGCGGACGAACGCGCTGAGCGGATCAGGTCTCAGGAGCGGGCAGAGATCTCGGCGCACCTCCATGACTCGGTTCTGCAGACGCTCGCCCTGGTGCAGCAGCGGTCCCGTGACCCGCGGGCGGTGGAAGCGCTTGCGCGCCGCCAGGAGCGAGAGCTGCGCGCGTGGCTCGGACGGCGGGCGGCGCCGGGTGGGGCGGCCACGCTCGGAGCTGCACTCGAAGCCGCAGCCGGCGAGGTCGAGCGCGACCACGGCGCGCGGGTCGAGGTCGTCAACGTCGGGGACGTGCCGCTCGACGAGCACGTCGAGGCGCTGGTCGCGGCCGCACGCGAGGCGATGGTCAACGCAGCGAAGTTCGGCGGCGGATCGGTGGTCGACGTGTTCGCCGAGGCAGGCCCGGAAGCGGTCGAGGTGTTCGTGCGAGACCGCGGGCCGGGGTTCGACCTCGATGCCGTCGCGCCTGATCGTCGCGGCGTCCGCGAGTCGATCGCCGGGCGCATGGAACGCCACGCGGGGCGCGCTGTGATCAATTCGCGCCCGGGCGAAGGCACCGAGGTCGAGCTGAGCCTGCCGGTGAAGCCGTGACGCGCGTGCTGATCGTCGACGACCACGAGCTCTTCCGAGCAGGTGTGCGCGCGCAGCTCGAGCCGGCGATTCAGGTGGTCGGGGAGGCAGCCGCCGTCGACGACGCCGTGCGGCTGATCGAGGAGACCTCACCCGATGTCGTGCTGCTCGACGTGCACATGCCCGACGGCGGTGGCGTCGCGGTGCTGCGGCGCGCGTCGCAGCTCGAGCCGCTGCCGCGCTTTCTCGCACTGTCGGCCAGCGACGCCGCCGAGGACGTGATCGCGGTCATCCGCGCCGGCGCCCGCGGGTATGTGACGAAGTCGATCTCGGCCGGCGAGCTCCAGGACGCGATCGAGCGTGTGCGCGAGGGCGACGCGGTGTTCTCACCGCGGCTGGCGGGATTCGTCCTCGACGCGTTCGCAGGTGCGCCAGCGGCGCCGGCTGTCACGGGTGATGATTCGGACGTCGACCAGTTGACGCCTCGCGAGCGCGAGGTGCTCCGCCACCTGGCGCGCGGCTACCTCTACAAGGAGATCGCGCAGCGGCTCGGGATCTCGACCAAGACGGTGGAGGCGCACGTCTCTGCGGTGCTTCGGAAGCTGCAGCTGTCGAACCGCCATCAGCTGTCGCGCTGGGCCCAAGCGAGGCGGCTTGACTGAGCCGCGGGCTATCTTCGATCAGTGGCCACGTGTTATCGCCATCCGGGTCGCGAGACGGCCGTCTCGTGTTCGAACTGCGGGCGTCCGATCTGCCCCGACTGCATGACGCCGACTTCGGTCGGCATGCGCTGCCCCGAGTGTGCGCGCGCCAAGACGCGCGTGGTGCGGCGTGCGTACGCCGGTGGCGAGCCGATCGTCACCTACGCGCTGATCGGGATGAACGTGCTCGCGTACTTCGGGACGGTCATCTCGGGCGCGTCGGTGGGTGGCAGCGTCGGCGGAGGCTCTCTGCTCGCGAAGGCGGCGCTGAACGGCCCGGCGGTGGCGAACGGCGACTGGTGGCGAATCATCACCTCGGGCTTCATGCACTACGGATTGCTGCACCTGGCATTCAACATGTACGCCCTTTACATCCTCGGCACGATGATCGAGCCGGTTATCGGGCGCGTGCGGTTCTCGTTGATCTACTTCGTCGGGCTCCTCGGCGGCTCGTTGGGGGCGTTGATCGCCAGCCCGAATGCGCTTACGGCGGGTGCCTCGGGAGCGGTGTTCGGCCTCATGGGCGCGGCCATCCTCGTGCTGCGCAACCGCGGCATCAACCCGTGGCAGAGCGGGCTGGGCGTCTGGCTCTTCCTGAACCTGGCGATCACGTTCACGGTGTCGCACATCTCGGTCGGAGGCCACATAGGCGGCCTGGTCGCAGGAACGCTCGCGGCCTGGGTCGTGGTCGAGCTGCCGGCCTTGATCCGGATGCCGAGCTGGGGCGCCGACGCGATCGCGGGCGTCATCGGGATCGTCGCCTTCGGCGTGGCGATCGCGGTCGCTTGACAGTCGCCCGTCGCTCAGGAAAGGTCCAATAGATGTCGGTACTGAGCGATGAGGATGTGCAGGCACGGCTGAGCGAGCTCGGCGACGGGTGGGAGAAGTACGGCAACAGCCTCCGCCGTGAGTTCAAGTTCGACGACTTCTCGGGTGCGGTGGACTTCGTGAACAGGCTGACGCCGATCGCGAACGAGCTGAACCACCATCCCGACGTTTTCCTGTCGTGGGGACTGGCGCGTGTCTCTCTGATCAGCCACTCCGAGCACGGGATCACCGAGAAGGATTTCGAGCTGGCGAAGAAGCTGGACGACCTGGCCTAGGAATCCGGCGTAAGCTCCTCGCCGGATGCGGCGGGTCATCCGCGGCAGGGTGGCTGCCGAGCTAGTCATGTCGGAGCTCGCGTACGCCGCTGGACGACGGACCTGGGCGACCCGATCCACCCGCTTGCAATCGCCGGTGTCGACCCCGATCCGGGCGCCGTCGAGGCGGACGTGCTGCGTCTCTTCCACGATCCGCTGGTCGGCTTCGATGCGCTGGAGCCCGCGTTCCTCGCCGAGTTGTCGCTGCGCTCGCTTCCGCTGGCCGGCACCTTCGACACGCACGACGGCGAGTTCTACATGCCGCCCCCGAACGGCGGCGGCGCCGCGGACGCGAACGCCGGCCCGGTCAAGATCGGCCTGATCAGCTACACGATGAGCGACCAGTCGGTGGCGGTGCGCGGGGCCGCGAACACGGCGATCAAATCGGTTGTGGAGCGGCGCGGGCTCGGTCGCTTCCCCCACCTCACCGAGACGCACGGCGCCTACTGCGCCCACCCGCTGGGCGGCGCCCGCATGGCGGCGTCGAAGGACCGCGGCTGCCTCGCCCGAAAAAACGCCGCTGATGCACCGGCTGGTTGCTAGGTTTCGTTTCGTCCCCGCGAATGCGCGACGATCCAGATCCACCTCGAAGTAGTCGGCCAAGTGCCGCTGCCCTGTCGGAGTCCGCGGGTTGACGCCCCTGCTCCTCCTCGCCGTTCCGGCGCTGATCGCGCTGAACGCGTTCTACGTGGCCGCCGAGTACTCGCTGGTGCGGAGCCGTCCCGACCGTGTCGAGGCGGCGGTCGAGCGAGGCGACAAGGGCGCTGCGCTATTCAAGCGCGAGATAGACGACATCGACGACTACATCGCCGCTTGCCAGGTCGGGATCACGATGACGTCGATCGGTCTCGGTGCGGTCGGCGAGCCGGTCATCGCAGACCTGCTCAAGGGACCGCTCGGCGGGCCGCTCGCTAACGGCACCGCAGCCGTGATCGCCGGGATCGTCGCCTATTTGATCATCACGAGCCTCCACATCACCTACGGCGAGCTCGTGCCGAAGGTCTACACCGTCGTCCACGCCGACCGCGTCGGTCGCCGGCTCGCGCGCCCGCTGCATTTCTCGCGGCGCGTCTTCTACCCGTTCATCGTCGGACTGACCGGGCTCGCGGACCTGACGCTGCGGCCACTCGGCGTCGATCCGGACGCTGCGGGCGAGGAGGAGACGACCTCCGAGGACCTCAAGTTCCTGATCGCCCGCTCGCAGCACGGCGGGCAGCTCGACCCGGGCGAGGCCCACATGCTGGAGGGCGTCTTCCACCTGCACGAGCAGGAGGCGCGCAACGTGATGACGCCGATCCCGGCGGTCGTGACGGTCGACATCTCCGAGCCGGTCGAGGCCGCTCTGCGCAAGTGCGTGCAATCAGGTCACACACGGCTCGTTGTGACCGAGAACAACGACACCGACCGGATCCGCGGCACCGTGCACTCCAACTCGCTTGCCCGTCTCCTCATGAACCGCGGTCCGGACGCCTCGATCGAGCCGCTCGTGAAAGATGCGCTCATCATCCCTGAGACCAAGCCGCTCGACGACCTGCTCGCCGACCTGCAGCGCGAGCGCGCGTCGATGGCGGTCGTGGTCGACGAGTACGGCCGCACCGCCGGCATCGTCACCGTCGAGGACATCATCGAAGAGGTCGTCGGGGAGATCGCGGACGAGACCGACCCGGCCGCCGGCGCGGTGCGCCGTCTGGCGAACGGCGACTGGTTCGTGCGCGGCCACGTGCCGATCACCGACTTGCTCGACTACGGCCTCGAGCTGCCGGTCGACACCGACGCATACAACTCGGTCGGCGGCTTCGTCTTCGGCGAGCTCGGCCGCCTGCCGAAGCGCGGCGACACAGTGCAGTTCGACGGCTATTCGCTGCGCGTGGAGTCGGTGCGCGAGAACCGCGTCGAGGCCGTGCGCATCCGGCAGGCCGGCGGCGAGACCGGCGAGCACCCGGCCGTGCGCCCCGAAGGCGCCTAGCTGCCGGAGAAGGTCTTCTTCCAGATCGCCAGGCGGCCGCGGATCGGCTTCTGGTACTCCGTCGCGGTGTTCTGCGAGCGCTCCTGCTCGAACTGCTGCAGCGCGTCGCTCTTGCGCGCACTCGGGACCCGCTCGACCGACCATTCGCCCTTGGCGAGGGTGAAGCGCGCCACGGCCCGCCCGTCGATGCTGCCGTCGCGCAGCTCACCGCTGGTGCCGGATCCATACGCGATCAGCTTCAGCTCGCCGCCGACGGACCCGGTCGTGATCTCCTGGACCCGCTCGCAGTCGAACTCGCTGACCCTCTGATCGTTGAGTGTCGTCGCGATCGCGTTCATCGCTCGTGTCAAGTCAACTTCGCTCGCCATGCTCGTGTGGTACCCAGCTTCCGCCGCATTAGGGCGCTTCCGTCCGGATGAGGACATACCGTCGAGGAGCAAGCCGGTCCCTCTCCCAGGAGGTCCTTGCCGATGTGGTCCGTCAAGTTGAGCGACGATCAGCGCGAGGCGCTCTGCGTGATGATCAAGGCTCAGGGTGAGTCGTATGACAGCGACTTGAGAGATGCGCTGCGGGCTCTGGAGCTTGCGCGCTGGGACGACCTCCCGGAGGCGCAGCTGCCCTGGGAACGGGTCGCTGAGCTCGCGTCGGTTCAGGGCATCGACGAGGCGGACGTGGTCTGGGACCTGACTGGCGGGATGCCGTCGAAGGCCGCGCGACCGCTCGTCTCGACGCGACCGACTACGCGCGTCTAGCTTTCGCCGTCCGCGTCCGCGGAAACAACGTTCGTGTGACGGGGCGTGCGGATCTCGTCCCGCCGGCCGACGGATCGCCAGCGCTTGCAGAAGGCCTTCGACCGCCTTGCCGCGCTGGCCGACATCGCGTCGCCGGAGACGCGCGTGGAACGCGACGTCGTCCCGCTCAGCTGGACCTACAACACGCCGTGGCACCGGCCCTGCGTGTACGTGACGACGGGGATGCTCGACGACGTGGCCCCCGAGGAGCTCGAGGCGGTCGTAGCGCACGAGATCACGCACATCCGCAATCGCGACTCGCTCGTGATGACGCTGCTGTCGGCTCCCTCGACGTGGATCCTCCGCGGCACCCGCCGTTCCACCTGCTGCCGGCGCGCAAGAGCGAGCCGCACGGCACCGCACGTCTGTGGGCCACGCACTCCCGGCTCGAGACGCGGCTGGCCCAGCTCGAGCGGATCGAGCACGAGCTGCAGAACCCCGTCTAGTGCGCTCTGAGCGCCTCGTCCGTCGACCGGTACTCGTCGACTCGGGCGACCTTCCCGTCACGGATCGTCCAGACCTGGGTCACCGGGATCGTCATCGGCGCGCCGCTCTCGCCGATGCGCCCGCCCAGATGTAGCGCCGCCAACACTCTCTCGCCCCGGTCGATCAGCTCGTGCACCTCGCAGTGGTAGTCGTCGAAGATGGACGCCCATTCGCGGACGTAGGCCGTTACGGCATCGGCGCCGCTTCGGAGCGCGTTGTCAGGCTCGTCGGACGGGGGCTGCCAGGTGACGTCGTCACGCAACGCCCACCGCGGCAGCTCCAGCGTCTCGTTGAACTCGTCGTAGATGCGACGGACGAGATCGAGATTGGCCCCGGGGCTAGTACTCATAGAAGCCGCGCCCGGTTTTGCGGCCGAGATGGCCACGGTCCACCAGCTGCGTCAGCCGCGGGGGCACATCCGCTTCGATCTCATCGCCGATTGCCTGCGCCACGTCCAGGCCGACGAAGTCGAGCAGGGCGAGCGGGCCCATCGGGTGCCCGGCGCCCAGCTTCATGCACGTGTCGATCGCGTCCGGGTCGAGGCCGAGGTCCATCATCCGGACGGCTGAGAAGAGATACGGAAACAGCAGCCGGTTGACGACCAAGCCCGGAACCGCGGGAACCTCGACTGCCGTCTTGCCGAGGGTGTTGCAGAGAGCCCGCAACCGGCTGCGCGCTTCGTAGCTCGCGCGCTGCGGATACGCCAGCTCGACCAGCTTCATCTTCTCCACGGGGTTGAAGACGTGCAGCACGGCGAAGTGTTGCGGGCGCCCGCTCCACTCGGCCAGTTGCTCCACGTCGAGCGACGACGTGGTCGACGCGATCACCGCGGTCGGGTGGAGGACGCGGTCGATTGCGGACAGGGTCGCGCGCTTGACCATCCGGTCCTCGGCGACCGCCTCGACGACGAGCGTGCAATCCGCCAGGTGCTCGAAATCGGTCACGACCCGCACCCCGGTCTGCTCCGCGGCTCGCGTGGCTGACTCCTCCGAACGCGCCCAGACGACCACGTCGCCGTGTTCGGCGGCGGTGCGCGCAAGGCCGGAGCCGATCGCGCCGCACCCCGCGATCCCCAGCCGCTCGTTCATTGACTCGCGAGTCAACGAACTCAGTAGCCTATGGATTTCAGTCGGAGAACGAATTTTGCGAGGAGCAAACCCTTCATGAAGCAAGGTCGTGAGGTTGTCATCGTCGAGGCTGCGCGCACGCCCGTCGGGCGCGGGCACAAGGAGAAGGGTTACTACAAGGACACCCATCCCAACGAGCTCCTCGGCAAGGCCTACCGCGCCGTGGTCGAGCGCTCCGGCATCGACCCGAGCGAGGTTGAGGACGTGATCGCCGGCTGCGTGCAGCAGTTCGGCCCGCAGGCCTTCAACGTCGCCCGCAACGCGTGGCTCCACGAGGGCTTCCCGGTCGAGGCCGCTGCGACGACAGTCGACCGCCAGTGCGGCTCGGCGCAGCAGGCCGTCAACTTCGGCGCCGCGCTCGTCGCGTCGGGCATCCACGACGTCGTCATCGGCGGCGGCGTCGAGCACATGGGCGATCTTCCGTTCGCCGCCGGCATGAAGGTGCAGGAGGAGTTCGGCTACGCCTTCACGCCGGAGCTCATGGCCAAGCACAACATCGTCGGCCAGGGCCTGGGCGCCGAGATGATCGCCGACAAATGGGAGATCCCGCGGTCGGAGCTCGACGAGCTGGCCGTCCGCTCGCACAAGCTCGCGCACCAGGCCACCGAGGAAGGCCGCTTCGAGCGCGAGATGATCCCGATGCAGGTCAACGGCGACACCTACATCACCGACCAGGGAATCCGCCCCGACACGAGCCTCGAGGCGCTCTCGCAGCTGAAGCCGGTCTTCAAGGAGGGCGGCAAGATCACGGCCGGCAACGCCTCACAGGTCTCGGACGGCGCCGCCGCCGTGCTGCTGATGAGCGCAGACAAGGCCAAGGAGCTCGGGATGACGCCGCGGGCGCGGATCGTCGACCAGACGACGGTCGGCTGTGACCCGGTGCTGATGCTGGAGGGGCCGATCCCCGCCACCACCAAGATCCTCGAGCGCAACGGCATGACGATCAACGACATCGACCTCTTCGAGATCAACGAGGCGTTCGCGCCCGTCGTCGCAGCCTGGCAGCGCGAGCACAACCCGGACATGGACCGCGTGAACGTCAACGGCGGCGCGATGGCGCTCGGGCATCCGCTCGGGTCGACCGGCGCTCGCCTGATCACCACGCTGCTGCACGAGATGGAGCGCTCTGACAAGTCGGTCGGCTTCGTCACGATGTGCTGCGGCGGCGGCCTGGGCACCGGCACCCTCATCGAGCGCGTCTGAGCGGCGTCCAGCTGATCATCTTCCTGCTCCTGATCGCCCTCATCGTTTGGGGGGCGTTCAGGATGCGAGGCCTGTAGCGGGGTTTTCGGCCCCGAAAGGTGGGTAACTGTCCCCAGATGGAGGTCGGCACGACTCCCAAGATCCTGGCTGGCCGTTATCGGGTTCTGGAGCGTCTCGGGGCAGGGGGCATGGCAACCGTGTACCTGGCCGAGGACGGGCGCTTGGGCCGGAAAGTGGCCGTCAAGCGTCTTCACTCCGACAGCCCGGAGGACGCCGCCCGCCGCTTCGAGCGCGAGGCGAAGGTCGGCGCATCCCTGTCGCACCCGAACCTGGTCACCGTCTTCGACACCGTCGCCGATGACGACGGCGTCCTGATCGTCATGGAGCACGTCGAGGGTGAGAACCTCGCCGACCTGATGGCTCGCGAACGGGTTGCGCCCGAGAAGGCTGTCTCGATCATCCGCCAGGTGGCGAGCGCGCTGGACAACGCGCACCAGGCCGGCGTCGTCCACCGCGACGTCAAGCCGGCGAACATTCTGATCACGCCCGAAGGCAAGGCCAAGCTCGTGGACCTCGGGATCGCGACCGCCAGCGAACGGACGCAAATCACGCAGGTGGGAACCGTGCTCGGCACGCCGTCGTACATGGCGCCCGAGCAGCTCGACGGCGGCCACATCACGAAGGCCGTCGACATCTACGCGCTGGGCGCGGTGGCCTTCGAGCTCCTCAGTGGCCGCAAGGCGCGCCAGGGCCGCACGCCGATGGAGATCGCTCATCGGATGGCCACCGAGCCGACCCCGGATGTCCGCGAGGTGTGGGCAGAGGCGCCCCGTCCAGCGGCTGAGGCACTGTGCGCCGCGATGGCACGCGACCCACGCGACCGCCCACCGAGCGCGGGCGGGCTGGGGCGTTCGCTCGACGAAGCTTTCAAGGCAACTCAGCCCGCCACGACGCGGCCGCAGCCCGAGACGACGCGCGCGATGCCGGTCACGCCGCCGCCCCAGCAACGGCCGCGCGCCGAGCGCCCGGTCACGCCGCCGCCGCGGCGCCCGGCTCCGCCGGTGGCACGCAGCTCGCACCGCGGCCTGCCGCGCTGGATACCCGTCGCCGTGCTCGTGGCGATGCTGCTGGTGGTGGCGGGCGCGATCGCCGCGCTCACGAACGGCGGCTCGGACAAGGCAACGCCGCCAGTCGTGTCGACGAGCCAGAAGACGGCGGCCAAGAAGCCGAAGAAGAAGACGAGCTCGACGCCTGCACAGGCGCAGACCCAGACCCAGCAGACGACGCCGAGCACCACGCCGGCACCGACCCAGTCCCAGACCACGCCGGCGCCCACCGCGAGCGCGGATCCGGCGCAGATGCAGATGCAGGCGCACAACCTCATCAACCAGGGCAAGTACGCCGATGCGATCGCGCTCGACAAGCAGGTCGTGGCGAAGGGCCCGAGCACCGGGTTGACCTACGCCTACGCCCTCTTCGACCTCGGCCACGCGTTGCGCGTCTCGGGGCACCCGGACCAGGCGATCCCGATCCTCGAGCAGCGGCTGAGGATCAACAACCAGCGCGGCGTCGTCAAGCAGGAGCTGCAGAAGGCGAAGCAGGAGGCGGGGAGCGGTTAGCATCGCCCTCGCTTTGGACCTCTCCCTTTCACCTTCAGAACAAGGATTCAGAGACGACCTTCGGGGTTGGCTCGAGGCGAACAACCCGGGGGCCGCTCCGCGCCGCGACGACGACGCCTTCGAGTTCCAGCGCCAGTGGCAGAAGAAGCTGCACGACGGCGGCTGGACGGGCCTGTCGTGGCCGAAGGAGTACGGCGGCCGCGGCGCGACCCTGATCGAGCAGGCGATCTTCAACGAGGAGATCGCGCGCGCGGGCGCACCGTCGCCGGCAAACGTGCTCGGCCTCGTGATGGGCGGCCCGGTGGTAATCACGCACGGCACCGACGCGCAGAAAGAGCGCTACCTCGAGCCGATCCTGACCGCCGACGAGATCTGGTGTCAGGGGTTCTCGGAGCCGGAGTCCGGTTCCGACCTGGCTTCGCTCAAGACGAAGGCCGTCAAGTCGAATGGCGAGTGGCTCGTGACCGGCCAGAAGGTCTGGACGACCTACGCACACAAGGCGAAGTGGTGCATGCTCGTCGCGCGCACCGATTTCGAGGTGCCCAAGCACAAAGGCCTCACGTACTTCCTGATGGACATGGAGCAGGCGGGTGTGACCGTCCGCCCGTTGCGGCAGATCACCGGCGAGGCCGAGTTCAACGAGCTCTTCCTCGAAGAGGCGCGCATTCCCGACGAGAACGTGGTCGGCGGCGTCGGCAACGGCTGGCAGGTCGCCCTGACGACGCTGATGTTCGAGCGCGCCGGGCTGGGCGGCGCGGCGGCGATCTCGATCAAGGTCGCGCTTGGCCAGCTGATGGACCTGGCGCGCGAGCGCGGCGTGGACCAGGACCCGATCGTTCGTCAGAAGATCGCCGACCTCTACATCAACGCGGAGGCGCTGCGCCACACCGCGTCGCGCGGCCTGACGCAGATCATGAAGCGCGGCCAGCCGGGGCCGGAGGGGTCGCTGCCGAAGCTGCAGTGGTCGCAGACGAACCAGGCGCTGACGGAGCTCGCGATGGACATTCGCGGCGACGAAGGCCCGGTGTTCGACTCCGACTGGACCTACCGCTTCCTGCGTGCGCGCGCGAACTCGATCGAGGGCGGCACGACGGAGATCCTGAAGAACATCATCGCCGAGCGCGTGCTCGGCCTGCCGCGGATGCGTTAGGAGAGTACGCGTGAACTTCGATTTCACCGACGACCAGAGGGCCATCAAGGAGACGGCCCGCGACCTGCTTGCGAATCGGTTCAAGCTCGAACGCGTGCGCGAGCTCGCCGAGTCGAAGAGCTATGCCGACGACGCATGGAGCGAGGTGTGCGAGCTCGGCTGGCCCGGCATCTTCATTCCCGAGGAGAACGGCGGCCAAGGGCTCGGAGTGCTCGAGCTCCTGATCCTGCTCGAGGAGCTCGGGTACGTGCTGGCGCCGTTGCCGTTCCTGTCGAACGCCGCCGCCGGACTGATCCTGCAGGATGCGGGCGCGACCGAGCGCCTGGAAGGCGTGGCCGACGGCGAGCAGCGCGGCACCGTGGGTGTGGTGAAGGACGGCCGCGCCGCGCTCGTGCCGGATGCCGACGAGGCGAGCTTCATCGTTCTGCTCGACGGCACCGACGCCACCCTCGTGGAGCACGGCGATGCCCAGGTCGAGCCGATCGACGCGATCGACCCGACACGCCGCTATGCGACCGTGACTGCGAACGGCGGCGAGTCGCTGGGCGACGTGAGCCGCGGGCGCGACCTGATCGCGCTGGCGGTGGCGGCGGAGCTGGTCGGCATTTCGCAGCGCGTGTTGGAGATGGCAGTCGCGTACGCAAAGGACCGCAAGCAGTTCGACCGGCCGATCGGCGCGTACCAGGCGGTCTCGCACGCATGTGCCGAGATGCTCAAGCAGGTCGAGGGCGCCCGCTCGCTCGTGTACTACGCGGGCTGGGCGGCCGACGCCGCGCCGGACGAGTTCTCGCTCGCGGCGTCGATGGCGAAGGCCTATGCCTCCGACGCCGGCTGGAACGTGAGCGCGAGCGCCCTGCAGGTGCACGGCGGCATCGGCTTCACGTGGGAGCACGATCTGCACTGGTTCCTGAAGCGCGCGAAAACGGACGGCGTGCTGTACGGGTCGGCGCGCGACCACCGCGAGCGCGTGGCCGAGCTCGCCGGACTGGGCGCCACGGCGGCGGCGGTGTGAGCTCGCTCGAGCCACGCCGCGGCTCAGGGATGTCGCGCCACGACCGGGAGCGGCGCGGCTACCAGCTGGTGGTGGCCGGCGGGGTCTCGGGAGCGGTTGCGGTCGTCAGCGGCGTGCTGGCGATCTTCGGCGTGCTCGGCTGGGGGCTGCCGTTCGTCGCGGCCGTCGTCATGGTCATCTGCATCGTCCTGTTCCGCCGCCTCGTGGGGCCGTCTCGCTGACGTAGCCGTGGCCTACGACGAGGACCTGGCCAACCGAATTCGCGAGCTGGTCGCCGGCGAGCCGGGCGTGAGCGAGAAGAAGATGTTCGGCGGCCTGGCGTTCCTGATCGGCGGCAACATGGCTGTCGCCGCGAGCGGCCAGGGTGGCCTGATGGTGCGATGCGATCCGGAGGAGACGGAGAACCTCATCGCCAAGGCGCACGCCCGGCGCATGGAGATGCGAGGGCGCGAGATGGACGGCTGGCTGCGCGTGGACGACGAGGGTCTGCAGACAAAGCGCCAGCTCGAGCCGTGGGTGAAGCGCGGCGTGGCCTTCGCCCGCTCGCTCCCGCCGAAATAGCCTGACTGGCTTCAAGTGTCCTGCCTTGACCACCGTATGGGTGGGTGAAACAGGACACTGAGTGGAAACCGGGCGCCGCGGTTCACAAACGATCCCGCAGCCTCACCCTGCGAGACGCCCGCCTACGAACTGTGTCATCCCGGTCAGGCGCTGGCGGACGTTCGTGAAGCCTCGCTCGAACAGCGCGTTCACGAGCTCGTCACGCTCGAACAGGTTCATGCCGCTCTGAGACTGGAACACGCGCTCGAAGCTGCGCAGCGGCAGCGAGCGGCCCCGTGCGCTGGTGAAGATCGCCAGCCTGCCTCCGGGCGTCAGCACGCGCGTGAATGAGTCGAGCGCGGCGTAGGGGTCGGCGAACAGGTTCAGCGCCGCGAAGCAGCAGACGCCATCGAAGCTCGCGTTCAGAAACGGCAGGTCGGAGGCGTCGCCGCGGACATACCCCACCTGCTCGAAGCCGGCCTCCGCGGTGTCCTGCACGGCACGCTTCAACATCGTCTGTGACACATCCAGCCCGACCACGAGGCCATCGGGACCGACCGACTTCGCGAAGTCGCGCGTGAAGTTGCCGGTGCCACAGCCGACGTCGAGCACCCCGTCCCCCGGCGACAGCGCGAGCAGCAGGCGGGCGATCAGCTTCTCTTCGTTCATGCCGGGGCCGAAGGCGCCTTTCGCCACGCGCCCAAGCGCCGGCCGCCACCAGCGCTCGTAGACGCGCGGCACGACCGAGGTGAGCATGAAGTTCTGCGCGAGTCCGGGGGAGTCGTGCTCGTCCGGGCCGAGCAGGTCGAGGTAGCCGTCCGCCTCGCGCGCCCGGTCGCGGGCAGCGGATGCCAGCAGCGGGCGGGCGCGCTCGAGGCCCGTCAACCCTCGCGCGACAGGCTCGGCATCTTCGGGAGGTCCAGGACCTCGCTGCGCTCTTCGCCGTCGCGTGCGAGCTGGTCGAGACGCGCGATCTCCCGCTCGCCCAGGCGCCGCGCCTCGTGGTCCGCCGGCAGACCGGCGATCAACGCCTTGATCCGATTGCGGATCTGAAGCGCGAAATGCGGGGTGGACGCGCCCATCAACTGCTGCACGTCCTCGACCGTTGGCTCGCGCTGCGCGCGCGAGGGCATCTCGTACTCGCTCACGGTTCCTGAATCTAGACGCCCTGCCTACGGGGTGCGGGTCTCGACCGGGATCAGGCTCGTGATCGCATCGAGCCGTCCCTGCGCGTGGAGCGAGACGGTGCTGGTGTCGCCCAGGACCCAGACGCGGTTGTAGACGCCGGAAGACGGGTCCGTCTCGTAGCCGGGCTGGACGTCGAGCAGGTAGCCGGATACATCAGCGGGCAGCCGCGAGGCGGTGCTCGTGAGCAGCATCGGCGCGAACACGCCGTTCGTGGCGAGCGTCGCCGCGGCCGCTGCGTCCAGCGGCCGGGTGGTGCTGGCGAGCGAGAAGTTGTAGCCGGGCACCGTCACCCCCCAGCCGAACCCGCGACGCGAGTAGCGCGACAGGGCCACCGCATTCGCCACCGGCGTCGGGCCTTCGACGCGACGCACGGTCCCGAAGTCCGCGAGCTTCGTCTCGACCCGCTTCGAGATGACGCTTTCGGGGCCGAGGACGTAGATGTCGGGACGCTCGTGCGCCTTGATCGCCCGCGCCGTGGCCGATGGCAGGCTGTTGCGCTTCGCGAAGAGCACGGAGTCGCCGGAGCGCGCTGCCCACGCCGCGGCTGGCATCGCGAACGCGGACTGCTCGCCGGACGCAACCACCACGTGCGGCGACGGCTTGCCGCGCAGCGCCGTGGAGAAGCGGTCGATCGCGGCCGCCGTGGCGTAGGGATCGGCGCCTGTGATCTTGCCGCTCTTGAGGCCCGGCGGAGCCGGCGGCTTCGTGCCGATGCGGATGACCTGCGCGTCACGCGCCAGGTCGGCGCCACGCGGCTGTAGGCGATCGATGACGCCTGAGGTCGCCGGCGGCAGGGTCGAGCCGCTGCTGGCAAGGAGCGGCGCACCGAGCGGCTGCGCGTTCAGCACGGAGCCCGCGACCGCGCCTTGCCAGTCGTCCTTGTCGACCAGCACGACGGCGTCCGGGCGGTCCTGCGTCGTGGTGCCGGGGAAAACTGCTGAGGCCACCCCTGCCAGGTCGGCGACGGCGTCGCCACCGCCTACGCGGACCGTGTTGCGCGTCGCCACGGTCGGGAAGCCGAGCTTCTCCGCGGCCTGCGGCTGTGACGACGTGGGCGGAGAGCCGACGGCCACCGTTGCGGCTCCACCTCCGCCTCCGCCTCCACTTCCGCCTCCGCCTCCGCGCTCGTCGCTGCCGCCGATCGCGCAGCCGGCCAGCACGACCGTCAGCACCACGAGGACGCCCCAACGCATGGGCGCGCACCTTAGCCGTCGAGGTGGTGCAGGGATGACACCTCCGTGGAGCGGGTTAGGGTTCGCCTCGAGGCGCGCTTGAAGATACGAGTCCTCCTGGTCGACGACTTCCCACTCGTCCGCAGCGGGATCGCGGCGGCGCTGCAAGACGAGGCCGGCATCGACGTCGTGGGCGAGGCCGGCACCGCCGCGGAGGCGATGGCGCTGGCTGTGGCGCAGGCGCCCGACGTCGTGCTGCTCGACCTCGGCCTGCCGGACGAGAGCGGCGTCACGATGATCTCGCGGCTGGCGGAGAAGTCCCCGCGATCGCGCGTCGTCGTGATCACGGCCAGCGAGAACGTCGAGGTCCTCTCGAGTGCAATGGCAGCCGGCGCGGTCGGCTACCTCACCAAGCGAACGACCCCGCGCCAGCTCTGCGACGCGGTTGTGACCGTTCACGGCGGCGGGACCGTCGTCGATGCCGGGCTCGCGGCCGTTACGCGCCCTGCGCTGACCGAGCGCGAGCGGCGGGTCGTCCAGCTCGTCGCGGAGGGGCTCACCGACAAGGAGATCGCGAGCGCGCTGTTCGTCTCGCCGCGCACGGTCCAGAACCAGCTGACGAGCATCCGCCGGAAGCTGGGCCTTGGCAGGCGTTCCGAGCTCGCCCACTGGGCCGCGACGCACCTGGGTGCCTGAGGTACTCTGGAGCAACTGATTGACTAGTCGGTCAACGACTGGAGGCACGCTGTGGATTTCCGCCTGAGTGACGAGCAAGTCGAGTTCCAGCGCGCGGTGCACGAGTTCGCGCGCGAGGTCATGCGGCCTGTTGCCGACCACTACGACCGCACGCAGGAGACGCCCTGGGGCGTCATCAAGGCGGCCGCCGAGCGGGACCTGTACGGCATCGACTACATCCAGCGGATGGCCTCCGATCCCGGCGGCCTGTTCGGCGTCATCTACGCGGAGGAGACCCACTGGGGCTGTGCCGGCATCGCGCTCGCGATGTCGGCGTCGTCGCTCGCCGCCGCGGGCATCGCATCGTCAGGCACGCCGGAGCAGATGGGCCAGTGGATCCCGGACTGCTTCGGCACGAAGGACGACGTCAAGCTCGGCGCCTATTGCGTGACGGAGGCCGGCGCAGGCTCCGACGTCAAGGCACTGCGCACCACCGCGAAGCGCGACGGCGACGACTGGGTCATCAACGGCACGAAGATCTTCATCTCGAACGGCGGCATCGCCGACGTCAACGTGGTTGTCGCGACGGTCGACCCGGCGCTTGGCCACCGCGGCCAGGCATCGTTCATCGTGCCCAAGGGCACGCCGGGCCTGTCGGCGGGCAAGAAGGAGGACAAGCTAGGCATCCGCGCTTCGCGCACCGGCGAGGTCGTGTTCGAGGACTGCCGCATCCCGATGGAGTACCTGCTGGGCGGCCTGGACAAGCTCGAGGCGAAGCTGGAGCGTGCACGATCAGGGCAGTCGACAGGCAAAGCATCGGGCGCGCTCGCGACCTTCGAAATGACCCGGCCGCTGGTCGGCGCGTCCGCGATCGGGATTGCCCGGGCGGCATACGAGTGGACGCTCGACTACCTGGAGAACCGGGAGGTCGACGGCCAACCTGCGCTCGAGACGCAGGGCGTGCAGCAGGTGCTCGCCGACGTCGCGACCGAGATCGACGCCTCGCGCCTGCTCTGCTGGCGCGCCGCCTGGATGGCGCGCAACGGCGTGCCGCTGACGGGGGGCCAGGGCTCGATGTCCAAGCTCAAGGCCGGCGACGTCGCGATGTGGGCCACCACGGCGCTGATGGACCTGGTCGGCGACTACGCCCAGTCGTCCGAGTGCCCGCTCGGAAAGTGGTTCCGCGACGCGAAGATCTACCAGATCTTCGAGGGCACGGCCCAGGTCCAGCGGCTCGTGATCTCGCGCCTGCAGCGGGACGAGCGCAAGAGGGCGCTGGCCGAGCCCGACGCGGTCCTGGAGCCTCTGCCCGCGTGAGCACGGCCACGACCACCGACGGGCTCGTGATCGAGATCGATCGCGAGCTCTGCTACGGGTTCGGCGACTGCGTCTCGGCCGCACCAGACGTCTTCCAACTCGACGACGAGGAGAAGTCGATCGTCGTCGACCCGAACGGCGCGCCGCGGGACGACCTGGTGGAGGCAGCCTCGAACTGCCCCGTCAACGCGATCACGATCCGCGATGCCTCAACCGGAGAGACGGTCTTCCCCTAGGCTCTCTATACGACCGCGTACCCGTCCTAAGGAGGAGCCGTGCCAGGCCTCGGAGGCCGCATGTCAACCGTGATCAAGGCGAAAGTCTCGAGACTGCTGGACCGCGCCGAAGACCCCGGCGAAACGCTCGATTACGGCTACCAGAAGCAGGTTGAGCTCCTTCAGAACGTGAAGAAGGGGATCGCCGACGTTGTCACGTCGAAGAAGCGCCTGCAGATGCAGACCGAAAAGCTGCAGCAGCAGGTGGTAAAGCTCGATACGCAGGCGCGCCAGGCGCTGGCGCAGAACCGTGAGGATTTGGCCCGGATGGCGCTCGAGCGCAAGCAGCTTGCCCAGACCGAGCTGCAGTCACTCGACACCCAGATCACGCAGCTCGAAGCGCAGCAGCAACAGCTCACTGAGAACGAGCAGAAGCTGCGCGCGAAGATCGAGTCGTTCCGGACCAAGAAGGAAGTCATCAAGGCGCAGTACTCGGCGGCCGAGGCGCAGGTGCGCATCAGCGAGGCGGCCAACGGCGTGGGCGAGCAGATGGCTGATCTTGGTCTCGCGATCCAGCGCGCCCAGGACAAGACCGAGCAGATGAAGGCGCGGGCGGACGCCGTCGGCGAGCTCGAGGCTGCCGGCACGTTCGAGGATCTGACCGCGCTCGGCGACGGCCAGGACGACATCGACCGTCAGCTGCAGCAGCTGACGAGCGGCGCCCAGGTGGACGACGAGCTCGCGAAGATGAAGTCCGACATCGGCCCCGGCTCGGGCGGCGGGGACGCGCCCGCGCTCGGGCAGGGCGAGGCCGAGAAGGGTCCCGCTCAGTGATCGTCCGGATCGCGAACGAAGGGCAGTACCGCCTTCCGGACACCGATGCCGCTCGTCTCAGCGAGCTCGACAACCAGGCGGTTGCGGCCGCCGAAGCGAAGGACGAGGCTCGCTTCAACGAGCTTTGGGAGGAGATGCTCTCGATCGTCGCCGACGGGGGCGAGGAGCTTGCCGATGACGAACTGGTCGCGTCCGACGTGATCCTGCCGCCGCGCGACATCTCCTTCGAAGATGCGTGCGCGGAATTCACGGGCGAAGGGCTGATCCCGGACTGATGTCGGCGAGAGCGTGGCTTGCGGTGGCTGCGGCGATAACGGTCGCGGCGCCCACCGCAGCCGACGCTGCCGCGACACTCAGCTACCAGGGCTTCACCTCCCAGGGCCACCAGATCGCGTTCAAGCGCTCACGCGCCGGTGTCTTCAGCATGAAGATCGCGATCCGCGCGAGCTGCGTGGACGGCAACGGCAAGAACCAGGGCGACTACGACTTCACGCTGCGGGCGCTGGACAAGATCCCCGATGCGGTCACCCACGGCCGCTTCACGGTGCGGCTCGCGGGAGACAAGAAGACGCCCGACGCCACGATCAAGGGCACGATCAACAGGCACGGCGTCGCCCGGGGGACGATCACGGCGGTGGGGCATGTGACGGACCCCTCGGACATCGGCACCTGCCGCAGCCCGACCGTTCGCTGGACGGCCGGTCCCTGAGCGTCAGTCGATCGGCGCGTCCCAGAGCGGGAACCAACGGTCGAGCTCGGGCTCGATCGGCAGATCGTTCTCGATCTGGGCCTTCAGCCGCAGCTCGTACTCGTTGTCGCGCTGCTTGCCCGGCTGCGGTGCGAATGGGTAGAAGCGGCCGCGCTTGAAGTTGTAGATGAAGTCGACGGGCTTCCCGTCGCTGTCCTGCCAGGCGAAGACCGCCGCCAGCACGCGGTCGCCGTAGCCGCCGGCCTGAAGCTCGCTGACCACCGTGTTCACGGCCGTCACGAGGTCCTCGAAGTCGTCATCGTGGAAGAGCATCCAGCGGTAGCCGTACTCGTCGTCGGACTGGGTGAGCGCGGTGCCGGTGTCGGTCGCCGCGCTCTTGATCAGCTCTTCGCTGTCGGTGAGGATCTGCTTGAAGTCGGCCGAGGCGATCTGCTGGAAGACGATCGCGGCCGCGCCGCGCGACTTCATCCCGAGCGAGGCCTCGAGCGTGACCTGCGCCGTCGCCATCGCGAACAGCCGGTCGGCGTTCGCGCTGGCGAGCTTCTTACGGCCGCCGAGGATCGAGTCGAGAAAGCCCACGCTCTAGACGGCCGCCGGTGCCTGCAGCTGCGACTCCAGGCGCTGAAGGGCCTCGATCCGCTTCTCCAGCGGCGGGTGCGTCATGAACAGCGTGTGGACGGTCGACTTCACGCTCGTGGGGACGATGAAGAAGGCGTTCATCCGCTCGGCCGCACGCAGATCCTGGTCGGGCACGCGCTGCATCGCGTCATTCAGTCTCATCAGCGCCGAAGCCAGCGCCGACGGGCGCCCGGTGATCAGCGCGGCGCCGCGGTCCGCTGAGAACTCGCGGTAGCGCGACAGCGCCAGCATCAGGAAGAACGAGACGATGTAGACGAGGAACGACACGAGCAGGACCACGGCGAACCCGGGGCCGTCGCCGTCGTCGTCACCGCCGCCCCAGCCGCCGAAGAAGAAGCCGAACTGCGTGATCGTCGACGCGATCGAGGCGAAAAAGCTCGCGACGGTCATGATCATCACGTCGCGGTTCTTGACATGCGTGAGCTCGTGGGCCATGACGCCCTCGAGCTCGTGCGGCTCGAGTGTCTCGATGATCGCGGTGGTGGCGCATATCGTCGCCTTCTTCTGCGAGCGCCCCATGGCGAAGGCGTTCGGCACGTCCGACTGGGCGATCGCGATGCGCGGCTTCGGCAGGTCGGCCTGGATGCAGAGGCGCTCGATCATCGCGTGCAGACCAGGAGCCTCCGCCGGGGAGACGACCTTCGCGCCCATCGCGGAGAGCGCGAGCTTGTCCGAGAGGAACAGCTGCGCCAGCGACAGTCCGGCCAGGAACAGGACGATGATGCCGAAACCGGCGCCGGAGGCGAAGATGACACCCGCGAACACGACGTAGAGCGCGCCCAGCAGGAAGAGCGTCAACAGCATGCGCGCCTGCAGACCGCGATCGCGGGGGAAGACGGTGCGAGTCTGTGCCATGCACTAAGGATAGGAAGCGCTGCAACGTGGCTTGCAGGAGGCAGGACCGGTGCTAGGTTCTCCGACGTCTGTAGCCGCTTTTTACCTGCATAACGCAGGTAAACGCCTCCATGAAGCGCGCCTTCCAGCTCTCAATCACGCTTGCCCTTGCGGCATTTTTGGTGCTGCCGATGCCCGGGCACACGTCGTCGCTCGACCGGCGGATGGACGTCGTCAAGGCCAAGATCCGCCAGAAAACGGCCAAGGAAGGCGTCCTTACAACCACGATCACCAGCTACAACCACAAGATTCAGAGCCTGCAGGGCGAGATCCGCGGGCTACAGGATCGGCAGAACCGGATTCAGGTGTCGCTCGACGCCAAGCGCGCCGAGCTGTTCGCGACCCAGAACAAGCTCGAGAAGGCCAAGGACCGGCTCGCGCGCCTGAAGGTCTATCTGGCGCAGGCGCAGAAGGTGCTCGCTCAGCGGCTGGTGCAGATGTACAAGGACGGCGAGCCCGACGCGCTCACGGTCGTGCTCGAGTCGAACGGCTTCGCGGACCTGCTCGAGCGCACCCAGTTCCTGGACCGGATCACGAACCAGGACGACCAGATCATCACGCGGGTCCGCCGACTGAAGGCCGAGACCACGCACCAGACGAACGAGCTCGCGGCGCTGCAGAAGCAGCAGAAGGCCGCCGCGATCGCAATCGAGGCGCGCCGCAACCAGGTGGCGGCCGTGAAGGGCAAGCTCGTGTCCTCGCGAACGGACCTGCAGAGCGCACGCGACGGCCGCCAGGTGATCCTCTCGCGGGTCCGCTCGACGCGGCACCGGCTCGAGGGCGATCTCTCGAAGATGCAGGCGCAGGTCGCGGCGCAGTTGCGCGCGGCCCAGGCGCAGGCGGCGGGGCCGTCGGTCGGGGCCGGCCCGATCCGCCACGGCTCCGGTTCGCTGATCTGGCCGGTCAACGGTCCGATCACCTCGCCGTTCTGCGAGCGGCGTGCCTGGGAGGCCTGCCATCCCGGCATCGACATCGGCGTGCCCGCGGGGACGCCGATTCGCGCGGCCGACTCCGGACGTGTCGTGATCGCGGGCTGGGTCGGCGGTTACGGCAACTACACGTGCATCCAGCACACCGCCTCACTGTCGACCTGCTACGGCCACCAATCGGTGATCAAGGTGAGCGTCGGCCAGAACGTGAGCCAGGGGCAGGTCATCGGCCTCTCCGGCTGCACCGGCCTCTGCTTCGGCGACCACCTGCATTTCGAGGTGCGAATCAACGGCGCCGTGACGAACCCGTTGAACTACCTCTAGGGCGAAGCCCGATCAATGGAGGCCGGAGGCCGGTGTCTCGGTGATCTTCTAGGTTCCTCCCGGCATGCAGCCGGAGATCCACCTCGGACCACTCACGATCCAGACCTTCGGGATCTGCTTCGCCGTGGGCTTCCTGGCCGCCGCCGCCATCATCTCACGCCGCTTCCGCGAACTCGGCGAGCCGCCGGACTGGAGCTGGGAGCTCACGTTCTCGGTGCTGGTGGGAGGGCTCGTCGGCGCGCGCCTCGACTACCTGCTCGAGAACTGGGACAAGGTCCACGACCACCTGCTCCGCAACCTCTTCTCCGGCTCGGGCCTGATCTGGTACGGCGGTGTGATCGGCGGCGCGCTCGGCGCCGTGCTGTGGGCGCGGCGGCGCGCGTGGCTGGGCTGGCAGCTTCCTGATCTCGCGTGCATCCCGCTGGCGCTCGGCTACGCGATCGGGCGCTGCGGCTGTCAGCTCTCAGGCGACGGCGACTACGGCATCCACAGCGGGCTGCCGTGGGCGATGGCCTACCCGAAGGGGACAGTCCCCACGGACGTGAAGGTTCATCCCACGCCGGTCTACGAGACCCTCGCGATGGGCATCGTCGCCCTCATCCTCTGGAACTACCGTGACCGCCTCACCGGCGGACGCCTGTTCGCGCTCTACCTGGTGCTTGCGGGCATCGAGCGCTTCCTGGTCGAGTTCATCCGGCGCAACGACGCCATCGTGCTCGGGCTGACGCTTGCCCAGTTGCTGTCGGTCGTGATGATCGTCGGCGGCGTCGTGCTGGCCGCTCATACGCGGCCGGCCCGAGTACAACCAGCGTGAACGCACCTGCAAGCTGGGACGCCCGCCGCGCCGGCCGCGGCGAGCGTCGCGCTCGCGGAGGCGTCCACCGGGCAACGCACCTGCTCGCGCTGAGCTCCTCCGCGGTCGCGGCGCCGCTGTTCGCAAAGCTCGGCTCGGCGCCTGGCTATTTCGCCGCCCATGGGATGACTTCGACCGAGGTGGTGCTGTTCGCGATGGCGCTCGTCGTCGTGCCGGCGCTGGTGCTGATCGCGCTCGAGAGTGTGGCGCGCATCTTCGGCCGGCGTGCGCGCTGGGTCGTGCACCTGCTGTTCGTAGCTGTGCTCGCCGCGCTGATCTTGCTGCCGCCGATCGGCGGCCTCCCCGGCGCGGGTCCCTACGCCGTCGCCGGCCTGGTGGGGATCGGGTTCGCAGCCTCCTACGCGCGCTGGCACGCCGTCCGCGCCTTCACGACCGTGCTGGTGCTCGCGCCGCTCCTATACCTGGCGGCGTTCCTGTTCGTGTCGCCGACGGCGAAATTCGTCTCCGGTGACCAGCTCGATGCGTGGCGCGCCGATGGCTCGTTCCGGCCGCCGATCGTCTTCCTGCAGCTCGACGCGCTGTCAGCTCTGCTGCTCGAGACGCCCGAGCACCGGGTTGACGCTGCGCGCTTCCCGAACTTCGCGCGGCTCGCGCACGACGGCGTCTGGTACCGCAACGCGTCGACCGTGGCTGAGGACAGCGGCCAGGCGCTGCCGTCGTTCGTCGACGGGCGACTGCCGCGCAGCGGGAGCGTGCCCGCGGTCCAGGACCACAACCCGAACCTCTTCACGCTGCTCGGGCCCGATTACCGGATGAACGTCGCCGAGCCGGAGACGAGCCTCTGTCCCGACGAGTTCTGCGTGCGTGCTGTCCCGGCCGGCGGGTCGATCTGGAACGACACGCGCATCGTCTTCGAGCAGACGGTCCTGCCGGCACAGGCCCGTGCACGCCTGCCGTCGATCGGCGATCGCTGGACGCGGTTCGGCCAGGAGCCGCTGCAGACGAGCTTCCGCACTCGGGAGAAGACTGCGGGCGAACGGGCGCGCGCCCGGTTGTCGGGGCGGATCAGCCGCTTCCAGAGCTGGCTGAGGAACATCGGCCACGGCGGCGCACGCCCGGAGTTCGACTACATACAGCTGCTCCTGCCGGCCAAGCCGCGCGAATTCGTGCCGGATGAGCAGCGATATGTGACTCCAGCCGGCGGACTCGGCTCCGCGCCGGCGGGTGGCGCTCGATTCCTGTCGCAGCAGCAGGAGCAGCGCGCGATCCTGCAACTCGGCTTCACTGACCGCATCGTCGGGCGGGTGATCGCGCGCCTCCGGCAGCTCGCCATCTACGACGACGCCCTTGTGGTCGTTGTCGCTGACCGCGGCGAGTCGTTCGGCCTTAGCAGCCTCGCCGATCGCACGTCGATCCCGATGTTCATCAAGTACCCGAAGGGGCACGGGCCGACGGGGATCGACGACCGCTACGTCCGCTCCGTCGACGTCTACCCGACGATCGCGCGCGAGCTCGGCCTCGAGCAGCCGGCCGTAGCGGGACGGGCGCTGCAGGACGACCGCTACCGCGGACACACGAGCGTCCGCGTCGCGACGATCGGCGGCCGGGTGGTACGAATGTCAGTTGCCCGCTGGGCACGCGAAGGCCGTCTCTCGCTCGGCCGGCGGCTGCGAGTGTTCGGATCGGGGACGCACTCGGTGTACGCGTTCGGCCCCTACCGCGAGCTCGTTGGCCGGCCGGTGACCGACTTCGAGATCTTCCCCGCCACGACGCCGAACGCGACGATCGTGGGAGCGAAGCGCTTCCAGAACGTGAACCCGGTCGGGCCGGTCTGCCTGTGCCAGGTCGGTGGCCGTATCGGTTCGGATGCGTCAAGCAGCTTGTCGCCGGCGCCGAATCCCGCGGCCACCGGAGGCGTCGCACCGCCGCCCGGAGTTGCGCCGCCGTCCTCCGGAGCTGCGCCGTCCTCCGGAGTTGCGCCGCCGCTTTCCGCGTCCGATCCGAGTGGCATGCCCCTCGCGATCGTGCTGAACGGCGAGATCGTCGCAACAGCCGAGGGCTTCGCACCCCGCGGCCCGAAGAAGCTCAACTGGGCAGCGATGATCTCGCCGCGCGCCTATCACGACGGTCGCAACGTGCTCGAGGTCTACAGGATCGACAGCCGGCGGCGGCTGGAGCGACTAGGCGCCGCGCCGTAGGGCTTGTCCGCGGAGGCGGCGCCAGTTCGCAGCGATCGCAACGGCCGCGGCTGCAACGGCGACCGCGACGACCTGCAACGTCATGCTGCCGCTGCCGGGCTCGAGATATGCGAGAAGCGTT
>DATBDN010000131.1:0-8397 GCA_036269895.1 Thermoleophilaceae bacterium | reverse complement strand
AACCCCGAGCTCACCGAGTCGGGAATGGCAGTCGTGCGGATTACCCGCGCCGGCATCTGCGGCAGCGACCTGATGCTGTTGGACGGCCGGGTGACGATCGAGCCGGACTTCCCGATCGGCCACGAGTACTTCGGCATCGTCGAGCAGATCGGACCCGACGTCCGGCTGATCGAGGTCGGCGATCGCGTGACCGGCTCGTTCTCGGTCTCGTGTGGCCACTGCGTGCAGTGCCAGCGGGGCCAGCACGCCCGCTGCCTGATGCTGCGCTTCTTCGGCTTCGGGTTCGCGTTCGGCGACCTGCCCGGCGGCCAGGCAGAGTACATCGGCGTGCCCGAGGCCGACCTCACGCTGCGCAAGGTGCCCGACGACGTCTCCGACGACGCCGCGCTCCTGGTCGGCGACAACGCCGTGACTGCCGTCGACGTGCTTCACCGCGGGGGCTTTCAGCCCGGCCAGGTGGTGGCGGTGATGGGCGGCGGGCCGACCGGGTTGCTGACCGCGCAGGCGGCGCTGGCCCTCGGCGCCGGCGCGGTGGTGGTCAGCGATCCCAATGAGAGCCGGGTGCGGCGGGCCGCGGAGCTGGGCGCGACGGGGGTCAACGTAGCCAGCGACGATCCCGCCGACGCCGTCCTCGAGCTGAGCGGCTACCAAGGCGCCGATCTCGTGGTCGAGGTGACGAACACGGTCCAGGGCACCGCCGACGCGGTGGCGCTGGCACGTAAGGGCGGCGTGATCGCCGTGACCACGGTCCATGCCGACGGCGAAGTGACTATCCCGCTCGGCGAGATGTGGCTCAAGGACCTCACGCTGGTTATGCACCAAGTCAACGTGCAGGCGCGGATGGACGAGGTGCTGGCGTTGATCGCCTCCGGGCGACTCGAGCCGGAGAAGGCGATCTCGCACCACCTGCCATTGGCCCAGGCCGCCGAAGGGTACGCAGTGATGGCGGCGCGCGAGGCGGGCAAGGTCGTCCTGGTCCCGTGAATGACCCCATGGGGAGAGCCGATCTCCCCCGTAGGGGAGCGCCCATGCGGGACCGTCCTCCTACGCTCATGCTCGGTGGCAATCCAGGATCTAGATCAAACGGGCGTCTTTCGCGCCGTCCACGCGCTCGCACTCCGTGGATCGCTGCCGGAGCTGGCTCCCAACCTGCGCTGCGCGTTCGGCCCGGCCGTCGAGTCGATCGCCACCGTGTGGCGAGAGCTGCGCGAGGACTACCTGCAGACGCTCAGGTACGCCCAGGAATCGGAGAGCGTATGACCGCGACTCCGAGGGTCAGCACGACCATCAATCACGCCGGCGTGCGCACGATCGCGCTCGACGACCCCGACCGGCGCAATGCCCTCTCCACCGAGATGCTCGATCACCTCATCGACGCGCTCGAGCAAGCTCGGACCGACCCCGACACCCGGTGCGTCGTGCTCTCCTCCACGCACCCGAAGGTGTTCTGCGCAGGCGGCAATCTCGCGGCTTTCGGCGACGACTCGTCGATCATCGACAAGCACGTCGCCAACGACCGCTTTCCCCGCCTGTTCAAGCTGTTCGGCGAGCTCGGGAAGCCGAGCATCTGCGCGGTCGCGGGTCATGCCCTGGCCGGCGGGTTCGGCCTCGCACTCGCGTGCGATCTGATCGTCGCGCGCGAATCGGCGACCTTCGGGACGCCCGAGATCAACGTCGGCGTGTTCCCGTTCATGCTGATGGCACTGCTGTACAGGAATATCCCCCGCAAGCAGGTCAACGAGCTGATGCTGCTCGGCGAGCGCGTCTCGGCCTCGGAGGCGAAGGCGCTCGGGTTCGTCAACCGGGTGATACCTAACCGCGAGGACTTCGACGCCGCCGTCGCGCAGTGGGCGGAGCGACTGGCCTCGAAGTCGCCGGTGCTGATGCGTCTCGGCAAGGACGCGATGCGCCGCCACGATGACATGACTTACGACGATGCGCTCGCCTACCTTCAGGGGCGCCTGACGCTGGCGCTGGCAACGGAGGACTCAGGCGAAGGGCTCAGGGCGTTCATCGAGAAGCGCGAACCGATCTGGACCGGCCGCTGACGGCGGCCGTGGCTCTCTCGGTGGCTAGGAGCCCATAGTGGAACGTCTAGATGGAACGGTTGCCTTGGTAACCGGCGCGAGCAGCGGATTTGGCGAAGCGATCGCCCGCTCGCTTGCCGCGCACGGGGCGACGGTCGCTCTTGTCGCCCGGCGCAGGGACCGGCTTGAGCAGCTTGCCTGCGACATTGAGGAGCGAGCCGGCACGGCTCTGGCGATCGGAGCCGACATTACGCTGCGGTCGGAGGCAGTCGCCGCTGTGCAGAAGACCGTCGACCGTCTTGGTCGGATCGACACCGTCGTCAACAACGCCGGCGTGATGTTCGTCGATCCGGTCGAACACGCGCTCTTCGAGGAGTGGGACCGCATGGTCGCTGTCAACGTCAACGGCTTGCTGCACGTCGCCCATGCGTCGCTGCCTCATCTGCTTCAAGCCGCGCAGCAAGAGCCGCGGAGAGTGGCCGACATGGTCAACATCTCGTCCGTCGCCGGCATCAAGACCGGCGCAGGAGTGAGCGTCTACAGTCTGACCAAGTACGGCATCGGCGCGTTCAGCGAGTCATTGCGCCAAGAGGTTGCCGAGCGACATGTGCGCGTCTCGGTGATCGAGCCCGGCTCGGCAAGAACCGAGCTCCGCAGCCATCTGCGCGCCGCTGTACAGGCTCGGGGCCGCGCACGCGGCAGTGTCGAGCGGCTCGAGCCTGACGACATCGCGGACACCGTGGCGTATATCGTCACACGGCCCCGCCGAGTCGCCGTGAACGAGGTCGTCATCCGCCCCACCGAGCAGCAGGAATAGGTCGCGGCCGGACGTCGCGTTGCGCGTCCCCGATCTCATCGAGACGGTCGTGCTCGTCGATGCCACCGAGGAGGCATCGAAGGCCGCAACGCTGCGCTCAGCCGCTTCGGTCTCCGCCGCCTCGAGAGCCGCTCCCGAGCTCCCCAACAGCCGGCTGACGACGCTCGCAGATGGCCAACAGCCCCCGCCGCTCGAGCGCGATGCCTCGAGTCGGTGTAGGACCAGTCGTATAGGAATTCGCGCCTCCTCGACAAACACGCTTGATCGGTTCCAAGTCGAGCCCGGAATCCTCGCCGTACAGGCGCAAGACCCGCGTTGTCCTACCAATGTTTGGCCGCCGAAAGCTCCCCCGCGATGCCGTCGCGCTGCCTCGCCATCTCCCCGATGACCGCAACGTCCCGTCGCGCTTCATCAATCTCGCGCAGGAACGCGGCCCGGCGGTCCAGGAGCATCGGATCGTCGGTGGCGAACAAATCGCGATGCCGCGCAAGTTTGAGCGCCGTCCGGAACATCTCGGTTGACAGAGACTCCTCGCTCGCCAAGCGCCGCTCGAGTACCCACTGGCGGCCGACGCGCAGACACTCCTCTAAGAACGCTCCCTCGTCAAAAGCCTCGTCGAAGTTTGCGAGCAGCTGAGCGGCCACGACGAAGTAGGCGTCGAGGTAGGGACGCAGCACCAGATGGGCGACATGGAGCCCGGCACCCTCGAGCCAGCTCTGGGCGTCGCTCTGCGTCAGTTCGTCGCCAGGCGACGAAGCCTCGGGCTGGAAAAGCGCGAACTCGGCGCGCAGCTCATCACCCAGCTCCCGTCGCCGCGGGAAGAAGAAGTCGAACTTGAGCAGGTCCCGCAGCCGTACTGCCTCGTCCCAGGCAGTACGGGCAGAGCTGTCGGGGCGGCGGGCGACGGCGAGCAACGCGAGCTCGGTCATCGCCCTGAGGATCAGCACGTGGACCGCGCTGTTGCGGTAGAAGGCGGCCACCAAGTGCTGGTGCGGACCGATCCCCCATACTGCCTCGGTACCCCCGGCATAGGACGTCAGAACGCCGGAGGCCACGAGCTCCTGAAGCGTGCGACGGACCGTCGATCGATCCGTGAGCTCGGCAGCGCCGGCGACCCGCCACCCGCGCCGCCGCAGATAGTCTGCCAGCGGTCTGACCGTGTCGAGCACGCCGTCGAGTGTCAGTGCGCGGTCGGCAGCAAGCAGCGCGACGCACACAGCCGCAGTCGGCGTCACCGGCGCCGCACGGTTGATGCGATGGGACACGTCCAACGCGACGCGCTCGACGGCGTACCTCGCCTCCGGGTCTTCGGCGCGCAGTTCAGCGAGCCGTTGGCGGAGCCCCAGCGGCTCACCGACATCGACGAACGCTCGGCCCAACCGTTGATGCGATTGCAACGCGTAGCTCAGCAGCCAGCGTAGGTTCTCGGGCCGCTTGCGCTGGCCGAGCGCTTCGGAAGTCGTGACTGCGACTTCGCGCGGCGGCAACTGATCGTAGACAATCGAGATCGGGACGATCATCGCCTCAGGACCCTCGACTGACTCGACGGCGTCCACGAGGTATCTGAGCAAGCCGTAGCGCGGCGGCCGGAGCTTGCCCGTCCGCGTACGGCCGCCCTCGATCGACCACACGATGTTTGCGCGACTGGCCACGAGCTGCACCTCGAGCGAACGGAGAGCGAGCCGGTAAGCCGGCGCATCGACCGTCGAACGCCGGAGCCTCATGTAGCCGGTTCGCCGAGCAACGTTACCCATCGGGAAGAACATCATGTTTGCGCCGGCGAAGCCAAAGAACGGCGATATGCCGGCGGCGCGCAGGACAACCGGCATCACCCAAATGTCGAAGTACGAGCGATGCGAGATCAGGAAGATCAGCGAGTGCTTCCGATCAAGCGCGCGCAGGCGGGCTAGCTGCTCATCGTCAGAGATGATGTCGTAACCGCGCAGCAACCAGCGGCCGAATCGGGTCCACGACTCCATCACGATCCGTTCGTGACTGGCGGAGATCTCGTGGAGGTGGGCGGTCGCCTCCTTGAGCACGGATGTGTCGTCGCGTCCCAACTCCCGGGCGAGCTCGCGAGCGCGCTCGTGGAACCAAGTTGCCGCGAGTACCGAGTCGACTTCTGCCGTGTACCGGGAGGCCCGCGACGCGAATGGAATGTGGTCGGCCAATTCTGATCGCATTTCCTCACCGGAGACGGTACGAGGAGCTTCTCCGAGCGGCAACGCACCGCAGGAGGAGCGCTCTGCCTCTTTGGGGAGAGCACTCCCCGCCGGGCACATAGATTCGGCGCCACCCGAGGTCGCCCTGGGGCATCGGGTTGTCTGATTGCCGGCGCGCCGGCAGCGCCTTGACGGAGCCTCGCCATACCGCGAGACGAGATCTATGCGCTTGCGGCTTTCGCCTCGCTCGTCAGCGACCGCCAGCGCGACACCGCAGCCGTAGGCGTCCCGGCACCGAGCTTGTCCATCAGCTGGTCGAGATGCCAATCGACGCTTGCCCTCGGGATCTCGAGGCGCGCGGCGATCTCATCGTCGCTCGCGCCGTCATCGAGCAACCGCAGGATCGCGTCCTCCCGGCGGGTGATCTCGAAGCGGGGGACGGTCAGCACGGGAGCCGTCGGCCCAGCCTCCACGTCGGTGTCGAGCACCGTGACCGCGGCGGAGACCCTGGTGACCATTTCGTCAACAACTGAGCGCAACCTGTGGATCTGGGCTCGCTGGGTTGCCACCCGCTCGAGCAGCGCCGTGCGATGGATCGCGTAGCCGAGCCCTTCGGCGAACGTGCCGAGCACGTCGCGATCGAACTCGTCGACGTCGCGCTCCTCGAAGTAGCGATCGGCGTGGATGAAGCCGATCAGCATGTTCTGGGGAATCAGCGGAGCGGCCACGTAGGAGCGGGTCTTGGACGCCACGACGAGAGGCTTGAAGCCACGCGGATTCCTCTGCGCCTCCGGCACGATCATCGGCGCGCGGGTCGAGATCATCTCCGTCTCGACGATGTCGTAGTCGATTCGCATCCGATCGGTCTGGGCGCGGCGATAGAAGTCCTCCGCCCACGCCGGATCATCGGTGAAGTAGACACTCTCGGGCACCATCTCCGGGCCCTGCAGCCGGAACAGCACGGCGCGGCCAAATCCGCAGCTCTGGCACAGCGCCCGCGTCGCGCGCTCGTAGAGCTCGGCGAGCGACTCCGAGGTTCGAAGCTTTGACAGCGCCTGCCGCACGCGCACGACGTCGCCAGAGTGGTGGTTTTCGGTCGGCATCTTTCTCTCGCGCACCAACACTACGGACGCCATGCCGCGCGCCGGAACGCCTGGACGGGTGAAACGGATCACCCGAAGGGGGCAGCCGGTCCCGCACACCTCTCGGAGGGGGGTGCACGACCTCTCTGAGGAGGGTGGCCTGGCACCGCGCGCGTGAGTAGCGTTCGCCGGAATGAGTACCTCTGACCGCGAGCTGGCCGCGATCGCCGCTGCGTGGGGCGCCGACAGGCGCCTGTCCCCGTTCGAGAATCTGATGTGGCGCTCAGAGGTCAACCCGCAGCTGCGCTCGACCGGCGTCGTGGTCGAGCTGCTCGACTCAGCGCCCGACCGCGATCGCGTGATCGCGGCGCACGAATGGGGCTCGCGCCTCCTGGCGCCGCTGCGTCACCGGGTGGTAGCGGACCCGCTCGGCCTGGCATCGCCCCGCTGGGTCGTGGACCAGGACTTCGACCTGTCGTATCACCTGCGGTTCGTCCGGCTGCCCGAGCCCGGCTCGCTACAGCAGGCGCTCGAACTCGCACAAGGTCTCGCTATGGCCCCGTTCGACCGTGCCAGGCCACTGTGGGAAGCCGTCGTCGTGGATGGGCTGGCCGACGGTCGGGCGGTCTACCTCTTGAAGCTCCACCACAGCATCACAGACGGTCAGGGCACCGTTCAGATGTTCGAGATCCTGCATGGCGACACGCCCGAGCCGGGGCGCGCGCGGGAGCTCCCTGTGCCGGCCCCCGAGCGGATCTCCGGTACCTCTCTCGCCGCTCGAGCGCTGTTGGGGGCTCCGCGGCGAGCGGTCGCCGACGCGCTCAAGGCGGGCGGGTTGATGGCTTCGACCGTCGAGCGACTCGTAACCAGCCCGGAGAGCATCGTCTCGGGCGTGCGCTACGTCGGGTCGCTCGGCCGGATGCTCGGCGGCCCGCCGGCGCGAAGCTCGATCCTGCTCGAGCAGCGCAGCCTCGGCCGCCGTTTCGGGATGATCGAGATGCCGCTCGCCGACCTGCGAGCCGGCGGGAAGGCCGCGGGCGGAACGCTCAACGACGCGTTCCTCGCTGGGCTCACGGGCGGCATGCGTCGCTACCACGAGCACCACGGCATCGAGCTCGACGAGCTCACGCTGGCGCTCCCGATCAGCTTGCGAACAAGCGATGACCCGCTGGGCTCAAACCGCTTCGCCGGCGCCCGCATTGCGGCTCCCATCGGCGAGCTCGACCCGCGCAAGCGGGTTTGGCTGATCGGCGAGCGCACCAAAGCGGCCCGCGCGGAGCCTGCGCTCAACTTCATGGATGTCCTCTCGCCGGCGCTCAGCCGGCTCCCGGCGACGGTCGTCGCGACGATGACGCAGCGGGTGACCAGGTCGATCGACCTGCAGGCGTCGAACGTCCGCGGCCTGGATCGCGTCGCCTATCTTGCGGGGGCGCGCGTCGAGCGAATGTACGCGTTTGGCGCGGCACCCGGACCGGCGGTGATGGTGACGCTGATGTCCTACGACGGAACCTGCTGCATCGCCGTCAACGTCAACTCCGCTGCGGTTCCCGACCACGAGCTGTTCGTGCGCTGCATGGATGAGGGGTTGGCCGAGATCACCGCGCTCTCTGGGAGGCGGCAGCGCCCAGCGCCAGACGGTGACGGTCCCGCGACGCGGCCGGGCACCGTCAAGGCGACGGGCAAAGCCTGATGCCTGACGCGCTCACACCGCGGGGTGATCTTTGGCCGCCCGTGGCCGGCGTCCCTACCGTGCTGCTCCTCTACGTGCCGACGTCCGTCCGGCGGGTGCGAGTGCTCGCCGGGATCGATCGCGCACAGCGGGGCGCGGAGACTCTGGTGCCGCCGATGGCGGCAGGCGCTTGAAATGCACGAGCCTCTCGCCAAGGACGTTCTCTCGGGCCCGTCGGGTACGCAGATCGCGGCGATCTTCGACTTCGACGGGACGCTGATCGACGGGTACTCGGCCGGCGCATTTCTAAAAGACCGCGCGCGGCGCGGCGACCTCTCGTTGAGCGAGGCCACCAAGCTGCTGCGGACTGGCCTCGACGCACGCGCCGGCCGGGCCGACTTCAATCACTTCATGCGTGTCGGCGTGCAAGCGTTCCGCGGACACGACGCGCGCAACCTCGACCGCCTCGGCAAGCGCCTGCTGCAGGGAACGCTCGGGGGGCTGCTGTTTCCCGAGATGCTTGAGATCCTCGGGGCGCACCGACGCCGTGGGCACACCATCGCGATCGCCTCCTCGGCGCTGGCGTTCCAGGTAGAGCCGATCGCAGCCGAGCTCGGCATCGAGCACATTCTCTGCACGA
>DATBDN010000130.1:0-4213 GCA_036269895.1 Thermoleophilaceae bacterium | reverse complement strand
CTGGCTGCGGTCGGACTGCTTGCAGCCGACCGCTGGCGCGACAAGACCGGCGAAGGGCAGCAGGTCCGCCTGGCGCTGTCGGACGTGGCGTTCGCAATGGTCGGCAACCTCGGCCGACTCGCCCAGGCGCGCCTGGGCGGCAGCGACGAGGAGAAAGACGGCAACTACCTCTACGGGGCTTTCGGCCACGACTTCGCCACGCGCGACGGTCGCCGGATCATGGTGGTGGCACTGACCGCGCGCCAGTGGAACGCGCTCGTGGAAGCAACCGGAACCCGCGATGTCATGGCCGGCCTGTCGCAGGCCAGCGGAATCGACCTCGACACGGAATCGGGTCGCTACGAGGCACGGGCCTTCATCGCCGCGGCACTGAAGCCGTGGTTCGCCCGGCGGTCGCTCGATGAACTGCGATCGACATTTGTCGGGAGCGGGGTTTCCTGGGGTCCGTACCGGACGTTCCGGCAGCTCGTCGACGAGGACGACCGCTGCTCGACGGCAAATCCGATGTTCGACGAAGTCGAGCAGCCCGGAGCCGGCGCCTACCTGATGCCGAGATCGCCACTCGATTTCGGCCGGCACGGCCGCCTACCGGTCACGCGGGCGCCGCTCCTCGGTGAGCACACGGAACAGATCCTTCTCACTGAGCTCGGGCGGACCGACGCCGAGATCGGCCGGCTCATCGACGCCCGTGTTGTCAAGTGTTCCGCGCGCGAGCCTCGTGCACCCGTGAGCAGAACGCACAAAACCGCGGCATAAGCGCCTTGCCTGGTCAACCCACGCAAACGGTTCTCATCCGGCGGAGCGCGACCTAGCTTGCCCCTATGGCCACATACGACCGAGCCGCAGTGATCGCGCGGTATGGCATCACTCCACTCCGGGCGGGTGCGCGAACGATCGCGATCCTCGAGATGCCGGCGACCGGACTCGGCGGCGCATCCGTTGCGCGAGTCGAAATGCTGGCACCGCCCCCAGCGCGGCGTGCTTCCGGAAGCCCCGCGTTTGCGACGCCCTACGAGCGGTAAGCGCCGGGACGTGAACCGCAAGCGCCTGGACCACGACCAGGCCGCCGCCGCTGTCGGAGTCCGTTACCCACTCATTACCCAAATCCACGGTAATCGCCGGTAATCCACGGGTATCGCTTCCGGCCGGATCGCGCATAGACAGCGGAAATCCGCGATTTAGCCACTGCTTGCCGTGCAGAAGGTCGTGGGTTCGAGTCCCATCAGCCGCTTCGTCAGATGCCCACTCCACGAACGGGTTTCTTCGTGTGGTCCGTCCGCTAGTGCGTCTGATTCTGGGGCGACTTTGGACAGTGAATGGACAGTCGTGCGACACCGCTCGTCACTCGCGCCAAGAGAACCCGCGTATTTGCAGGCGCTCTTTGACGAGCCGAACCATCGACTGTCTGCGTCCCCGTCAGACGCCGCGCAGCCATGAACCCGGGCGGCGACAGCGCGGGCGGGCGCCCCAGGCGCGCGCACCTCTATTGACAGGTGGAAGCGAGCGCGCAGGTCCAGCCGCACGCGACGCCTCGGTGTCGTCCCGAGCGGTAGTCGAGTCTCGATGCCGTGAGGACCTTGCGCTGTGATCTCGACGGGCGACCGCGGGCAAGCGGCATGGCGTTGGCCGCGGGCGACAACAAGAGGACCCGGCACCTCGTGAGTGTGGGGTCGAAGCGGGGCCAGCGCCGGTGCACCGGCCCCGCCTGTCCCTACGGCAGCAGCGTGATCGTGTCGTTCGAGCCGGTCTTCGTGTTGACCGAGTCGAACGTTCCGCGCGCGCCGGCGTAGGCACCGGTGCCGCCCGTGATGGCGCCATGGGTCCCCTTGGCGCCTGCGTCCGTCACGTTCGCGAAGAGCGTCCCGTCGCGCAGCGTGAAGCCGCCAACGCAGATCGGGTGCGTGACGTTGATGTTGTTGCCGTTGGGCGCGAGAGCGGCCTTCGTGACCGTGCACGTCGCGCGCAGGTCGCCGTCGCTGCCCTGCGAGTCCTGCAGCGGGTTACCTATGACGAACTCGTCGCCGACTGAGAACTTGGGCCTGACGCGCGGCTTGTTCTTCGGCGGGTTGTCGACGTATTCGAAGCGCGAGCCCTTGTTGAGCTCCTTGAAGGTGATGGTCTTCCCGTCCGGGCTCGTATCGGCCAGGACCGGGACGGCAACGACTGCCGCGGCGACGACCGCTGCGGCCAGCACGGCGAAGCGAGTTGACATGTCGAATAACTCCTTTGGACAAGCGCCGCCCGTCAGGGCATGCGACGGTTGACGAAGCGGTTACACCTTAGAGACGAGTGAGTACCCGAGGCGCGTTGAACGCACGCCGATGACGGCCTGGGGCTCGGAGGTCCTCCCCGCTACGTCCAGCTCGTCTACGCAGACGAGCCCCCTCGAGAGAGTCCGAGGCATCGGCGAGCGTGTACGCGCAGCGCTCTGACGCCCGGGCCTGGATTGCTGCTCGGCACTTCTGCTCCCACGTGGCGAGTGTCCCGTTGGTCAAGCTGGACACGCCCGCTCTGACGTGGCGAGCGTCCCGTTGGTCAAGCTGGACACGCCCGGTCTGGACCACCTTTCGAGCGCGTCGTCCGATACGGAGCACGCGGTCGCTTCGCTCCGTCGAGCGAGCGTGTGGACACGCACTCGCTCGCCGGCACCGGCGATCCGTCTGACTGTCTAATGACTGTCCGAATCCCCGGTAACCGAAGGTAATCCGACGGCATCCGTCCGGGCGAGAAACCCGCATCAGTCCTGGAAATCGGGCGTCCACGTACTGATTGCCATGCAGAAGGTCGTGGGTTCGAGTCCCATCAGCCGCTTCGTCAGATGCCCGCTCGACGGAGGCTGTCGCATTAAGTCTCCAGCGGGGCTTTTCTATGCCCTCATCCAGCCAGATGGCTGGGATCTGTGACGATCGTGGCGCGCCGGGATGCGGGCCCGCCGCGGCTCAGGCGGGCACGGTGTCGGCGAAAACCGGCTCGACCAGCTGCTGGCGTCGTCTGTAAAGCGCCTTGCCTTCCGCTTTCGAGAGCAACCCCTCCATCCGTTCAGCCTCGCGGCCCTGGGGCGGCGCGTACCTGCGCGGCTTCGTGCGCTGGCGGTCCCTGGTCGGGACGATCACCTCGGTGCCGCTGGTGCGGACCGCGCTGATCTGCGGCGAGTTCCAGTAGCTGCCGTCGGCGAGCACGGTGCCGATTGGCTCCTCGACGCCGGCCTGCTCGAGCTCACGCTTCGCCTCGGCGAGCATCGGCTCGAGCTGGGCCGAGTCGTTGTGGGCCTGAGTGACTTCCGCCGCGACGATCAGCTGCGCCTCGTTCGCGACGACCTGGACGTTGTAGCCCTGGACCGAGCGACCGCCGGCGCGCTTCATCGGGCGCGTGTCGGGGTCTGAGGTGTTGATCAGCTTGCGCTCGAGCGCGGCCGGGGCGGGCGGCGCCGGGCTTGCACGTGTGCTCCGCCTCCCAGGCGGCGCGCCAGACGAGGTTGTCGGCGTGCATCTGCTCCGCCGCCTGCTGCTCGCGCTCGAGCTCGTCCTTGCAGCGCTTGAGGCGTGCGCGGCGCGAGCGCGGATCAGCGAGCTCGGCGGGCAGCTCGTCGCCGCGGCCGTCGCCGAAGCGCTCGTCCTCGGCGGCGTCGGTCGCGGCGGCCTCGCCGAGGATCTGCTCGACCTCGTCGCGGATCGACGCGTAGCTGCGGTTCGCGGCCGTCGAGGCATTGCCGGTGATCAGCGTGCCGTCGAGCGCGACGAGGCCGACCGACAGCAGCCCTGACCGCGCGCAGAGCGCGAGCACCTGCGTGAAGGCGTCCGAGAGCGCCTGCTCGTGGCGGGCGCGGAAGCGCGCGATCGTCGCGTGGTCGGGGACGCGGTTCGCGCAGATCACGCGAAAGGCGACGTCTTCTGAGCAGCGGCGCTCGATCTTGCGCGCTGAGCGCTCGCCGATCGCGTAGGCGTAGAGCAAGAGCGCGACCATCATTTGCGGGTCGAACGCCGCTCGGCCCCAGCCGTCCGAGCGGTAGGCCGAGTAGAACGGCTCGAGGTCCATCTCGGCGACGGCGTCGATCACGTACCAGGCGAGGTGGTCATCGGGCAGCCACTCGCGCAGGCTCGGCGGCAAGAGCAGCTCCTGCTCGCGGTCGCAGTCGATGAAGTTCTGCGGCATGCCCGGGATCGTGCTGCCCGGATCAGACGGAGCGAGGCGGTTTGTGCGACAGCCTCTTCGG
>DATBDN010000129.1:0-2239 GCA_036269895.1 Thermoleophilaceae bacterium | reverse complement strand
GGGCTGCGCTCAAGCGTGACCCAGGGCATCGTCTCGGCCGTCGGGCGGCGCGTTTCCGAGAGCAACGGCGTAACGCTGTCGACCATCCAGACCAGTGCCGAAATCAACCCCGGGAACTCGGGCGGCGCGCTCGTGGACCTCGCCGGTCGCGTGATCGGCATCCCGACGCTGGCCGCGGTTGATCCCGAGATGGGCGGCAGCCAGGCGCCCGGCATCGGCTTCGCGATTGACAGCAACACCGTTCGCCGGGTCGCGGGTGCACTCGCCGGCGCCCGATGAGGCCCCGGTCCGAACACGATCGGCGGCCACGGGCGCGACCGAAGCCACGACGCCGCGAGCACGGCCTGGATGGTGATGCGGTCGCGCCGGTCCAGCGCCTCGCGGCTGGGCTCGACCGGCCAACACTGGTGGTGGCCGGCGTCGCGACGCTCGGCCTGGTCATGGCCGTCCTCGATACGACGATCGTGAACGTGGCGCTGGACAAGCTCTCGAGCGACCTCCATGCGTCACTGGGCACGATCCAGTGGGTCTCCACCGGGTATCTGCTGTCGTTGGCGGTGGTCATCCCGCTCTCGGGCTGGGTCACCGAGCGCTTCGGCTCGAAGCGGACCTGGATCGCCTCCATCGCGCTTTTCGCCGTCGGCTCTGCGCTTTGCTCAACGGCAACCTCAGCCGGCGAGCTGATCGCATTCCGCGTCGTGCAGGGACTGGGCGGCGGCATGCTGGTCCCGGTCGGATTCACGCTGGTCGCGCAGAGCGCCGGGCCTCGGCAAGTCGGCCGGGCACTTGCGGTCGTGGGCGTGCCGCTCCTGCTCGGGCCAATCTTCGGGCCAATCATCGGCGGTTTGATCGTCGACAGCACAGCGTGGCAGTGGATCTTCCTCGTCAACATCCCCATCGCCGTTGTTGCGATCGTCGTCGCCGCGCGCAAGCTGCGCCCGGACGCGGGCCGCGCCGACGCCGGCGCTCTCGACTGGGTCGGCGCGGTCTTGCTGTGCCCGGGGTTGGCGGGCATCGTCTTCGGCCTTTCGGAGACGGAGGGCCACGGCGGGATCGCTGCGCCGATCACATTCGGGCCGATCGTGGCCGGCGTCGCGCTCATCGCAGCGTTCGCCTGGCACAGCCTGCGGGTACCACGGCCTCTGATCGAGCTGCGACTGTTCGGCTCACGCGGGTTCCGTGCGGCCGCCGGCACCACCTTCCTCCTTGGCGGCGCCCTGTTCGGGACGCTCCTGACGCTCCCGCTCTACTACCAGGTCGACCGCGGACAGAGTGCGTTGCATGCGGGGCTGTTGCTTGCGCCGCAGGGCATCGGAGCCGCGTTGGCGCTGCCGATCAGCGGCCGATTGACCGACCGGCTCGGCGGCGGGCGAGTTGTGGTCGCAGGTTCCAGCCTCCTCGCGGTGGCGACGTTGCCGCTGGTGTTCGTAACCGCTCACACGCCTTACGCTCTGCTCGCCTGCGTCCTCTTCGTGCGCGGAATCGGCTTGGGCGCGGCTATCCAGCCTGCGACGGCCGCGGCCTACGCGCTGCTCAACTCGTCGCAGATCCCGCGGGCCACCGCCGCGCTCAACACGCTGCGGCAAATCGGCGGCTCGATCGGCACCGCGCTTCTCGCCGTGGTCCTCGTGCACGAGGGCGCCGCCGCCACGTCTTCGATTCGCGGGGGAGCTGGACAGCTGCTCGGCCGGTTGCCCGCGGGCAAGCGCGCCGAGATCAGCGGGCCGGTGGCCACAGCCTTCGGCCACACCTTCATGTGGGCGCTGGCGATGGCGCTCCTGGCCATCATTCCGGCCGTCGCGCTCCTCCGCGCCGAGCGCGACGGCGGTTGACGACGGCGGCGGAGCTTGCGGCGACTCGTGGCGACGCGGCGCCCAAGCTCGCAAGCTCGCCCTGCTCGCCCTCGGACGCTTCGGGCGACCGGCGCGCGGAGGGCGTTCAATGAGCAGCAGCTTCAGCTACGCCGCGCGGCGCGTGGCCTGGGCAGATCGACCGACGGGCAGTTGATGCAGCGTGGCCCCGGCGGGTCCGGCGGCCGGATGCGGCTGGAACCGGGGCTCGTACTGACAGGTCTCGATGACCTTCTCGCTGCTCGCGCGTCGTTTCAGGTCGCCAGAGCGAAGCGTTGGCCCGCCGCCAGGACTCGCTCGGCGCGGGCGACCACGAGGCCGGCCTCGTAGGCGAACACGACGAGCTTGGCCCGGTCGCGGGCGCGCAGCTTGACCATCGCGCGGCTGAC
>DATBDN010000128.1:0-12675 GCA_036269895.1 Thermoleophilaceae bacterium | reverse complement strand
ACGAATCGTTCCCGCCGCTGCGTCAGTTCTCGCGCGACATCCTCCCGGGCGTCCACGAGACCCCGGCGACCGTCGCCGCCTCGTTCCCGTGGATCGCGCAGGCGCGCCCACTGGTCTCGCAGGCCGAGCTCGGCGGACTCGTCGAGGATCTCCAGCCGACGGTCGCAAGCCTTGCAGCGACAACCAACGCCTCGATCAAGCTGTTCCCCCAGGTCGACCTCGTGTCGAAGTGCTTCACGAACGTTGTGCTCCCGACGGGTGACATCAAGGTCGAGGACCCGCCGCTGTCGACGGGCATCGAGAACTACAAGGAGTTCTGGCAGGCGCTGGTGGGGCTGTCCGGCGAGTCGCAGAACTTCGACGGCAACGGCAGCTACACCCGCTTCCAGACCGGCGGCGGCTCGCACTTCGTCTCGACCGGCCAGGCCCTCGGCGGCGACTCGACCAGCATTCAGTACGGCAACGCGATCCTCCAGCCGATCGGCTCCCGCCCGGGTCGCCCGGCGTCGCGCCCGCCGTACAACCGCACCTTCCCCTGTTACAAGAACCCGATCCCCAACGTCAACGGGGCCACGACGGCGAGCGGGCCGTGAGGAAGGCGATCGAGAAGCATCTGCGCGACTTCCTCGCGCTGTTGTTCATCGTGCTGGTCGCGCTCGGTGTGACCACCTACATCCTGTCCCAGGAGCGCTTCCACCTGCCGAAGTGGGTGCCGGTCGCCGGCTCCGACTTCTACAAGCTGAACGTCGAGTTCCAGACGGCCCAGGCGGTTGTGCCGGGGCAAGGCCAGACGATCAACATCGCCGGGGTCAAGGTCGGGGACGTGCAGAGCGTTCAGCTGAAAGACGGCGTCGCAGTCGTCTCCGTGAACATGGACAAGAAGTACGCGCCCGTCTACCGCAACGCGCACGTGCTGCTACGCCCGAAGACCGGCCTGAAGGACATGTACCTGGCCCTCGATCCGGGCACGAAGGACAGCGGCGGGCTTCCGAGCGGCGGGACGATCCCGGTCGCGAATACGCTGCCCGACGTCAACCCGGACGAGGTTCTCGCGTCGCTCGATGCGGACACGCGCGACTATCTGAAGATCTTGCTCTCGGCGGGCGGCGAGGCCTTTACGGACAAGTCCGGCAAGAGTGGCGAGACCTCGGCCGCGCTGCGTCAGACGCTCAAGCGCTTCGACCCGCTCAACCGCGACCTTGCAGCGATCACCACCGAGATCGCCAAGCGCCGGCACAACGTCAGCCACGTGATCCACAACTTCCGGCTGATCACCGATGAGCTGGCCGGCACCGACGGACGCCTGGGGCGGTTTGTGGAGTCCTCGAATGCGAACTTCGGCGCCTTTGCTCGGCAGGACGTGGCGCTGCGTCAGGCGCTCGGCCTGCTCCCGCACGCGCTGACCGTCACCGAGTCGACGCTCAACAAGGCCAACCGGCTTGCCCTCATCGCCACACCCGCATTCACGGACCTGCAGCCGTTCGCGCGCGCCCTCGGCCCCGCACTGCGCGACGTGCGTCCGTTCCTGCGCACCACGACCCCGGTCATCAAGAACCAGCTGCGCCCGTTCACCAAGTTGGCTGCGCCGACCGTGAACGACCTGCGTCCGGCCGCGGCGAATCTCGCGATCGCGACTCCGCATCTGACGAACACATTCAACGTTCTGAATGCGGTCTTCAACCTCTTCGCATACAACCCGCCGGGCAAGGAAGAGGGCTTCCTGTTCTGGCAGACCTGGCTCAACCACGCCGGCGCCACGATCTTCAACACCGACGACGCGCACGGCCCGATCCGCCGCGGCCTCGTGATCGTCAGCTGCGGCGCTCTGGGCGTCCTCGACAACATCATCCGCTCGAACCCGCAGCTCTCGGTGCTGACGCAGTTGCTGAACGCTCCGAGCCGCGCCCAGGCGTGCGGGCAGCAGGTGCCGGGCGGTCCTTCCGGCACGACGACGCTGCCAACGGGCAATGTCACGGCCGCCTCCGTCCCGAAGCTGAGGCATCTCAGGTGATCAAGCAGGCACCGACACCCGCCCGCATGATCGCCATGGCTGCGTTTGCGTTCTCGTGCGTCGGGCTGCTGCTGTTCCTCTGGCTTTCGTTCGGCGGCACGATTCCGCTGAAGCCGCAGGGCTACCGCGTCCATGTGCAGATCCCCGAGGCCGCGAACCTGGCCCAGGAGGCGGATGTCCGGATCTCCGGTGTGCCCGTGGGCAAGGTCAAGGCGAAGACGCCAGACCCGAAGAACGCAACCACCGACGTGGTCCTCGAGATTGACCACCAGTACGCCCCGATTCCGAAGGACACGAGGGCGATCCTGCGTCAGAAGACGCTGCTCGGGGAGACGTACGTGGAGCTTGCGCCCGGTGACAAGTCGTCCGGAACGATCCCCGACGGCGGCCGGATCCCGCAAATGCAGGTGGCCCCGACCGTCCAGCTCGACGAGATCTTCCGCGCTTTCGACCCGAAGACGCGCGACGCGTTCCAGCGCTGGATGATCAGCCAGGGCAAGGCCTTCGGGAACCGTGGCCTCGAGCTGAATGACGCGATCGGCAACCTGCCGCCGTTCGCCGAGGACTTCGGGACGCTGACCCAGATCCTCAACGAGAACGCGACCGACGTCCGCAGGCTGATCCGAAACACGGGCAGCGTCTTCGGCGCGCTGACCGAGCGCCAGGGCCAGCTGCGCGACCTGGTCGTGAACTCCAACCGCGTCTTCGAGACGACCGCGCAACGCGACAAGGAGCTCGCGGCGACCTTCCAGGTGCTGCCGACGTTCCTCCAGGAGTCGCGCAAGACGCTCATTGCGACCACTGCGTTTGCGAAGAACACGAATCCGCTCGTGACCCAGCTGCGGCCGGCAGCCGTCCAGCTTTCACCGACGCTCATCCAGCTCAAACTGCTGGCGCCCGACTTGCTCGGTCTCTTCGAGGACATCAACCCGCTGGTCGCTGTTTCGAAGACCGGGTTGCCCGCGACCTCGCAGTTCCTCAACCAGCTGCGGCCGCTGCTCGAGGCGACCGATCCCTTCCTGCGCAACCTCAACCCGTTCCTGAAGTGGGTCGCCCTGTACAAGCACGAGATCACCGCGTTCTTCGGAAACGTGGTCGCGTCGACGCAGGCGAGCTCGCTGGGCGCCGACCAGAAGACGCAGCTGCACTACCTGCGCACGACAAACCCGCTCAACCCGGAGAACCTGGCGATCTACCCGAAGCGGATCTCGTCCAACAGGTCGAACCCGTACGTCGAGCCACTCGGGTACAAGAAGCTCCCGATCAAGGTCTTCGGCACCTATACGTGCACGAACAACGCGGTCCCGCCGCTGGCGCCCGACGCAAACCAGATCATCCCGCAGTCGCTCGTGGACCTGATCAACAGGTTCGCGTACAGCAACGGCAACGTCGTCTCGCCCCCGTGCACGCCGCAGACGCCACTCGGCAGGAAGGTGGGCCAACCGGGCGTCTACCCGCACATCCAAGCAGAGCCCTGATCCCGGAGCGCGAGATCGAGCTGCGGACGAGTCGCTCGTCCGGGCCCGGGGGGCAGCATGCGAACGTGACGGCATCCCGAGTCGAGGCCGTGTTCGACGTCGCGGCCTCCGAGACGCTCTCGGAAGAGCAGAAGCGGCGGGTAACGGCTCGACTGGGGAGGGTGGTCCGAGCGTCTGCTCAGGACACTCGGTCGCAGGCGCGCAACCGCGAGATTGCCCTGGAGCGTTTGCGCTCGCGGGTCGAGCGGGCACTAGTCGTCCGTAAGCCGCGGCGCGCTACGAAGCCGTCAAGAGCCGCGACGGAGAAGCGGCTCCACGCCAAGCGCCGGCAGTCCGAGCGGAAGGCGGCGCGCCGGAGGCCCGTTGATGAATAAATCCGGTTCGTTGGTGAGTTTTCGGTGCTATAGCCCCCAAAATCCACCAACGAACCGCCAAGACCAATGGAAAACCGCTTCGCGCGCATAACAGCGGCCGCAGGCAGGCGCCCCCTGCTGACCGTCGCCCTTGTCGCGTTGTTGTCGTTCGGCGGCGCCCTGGCGGCGATTCTCGGCCTGACCGCGAGCACCAGCACCGACACGCTCATCGACAAGTCGAGCAGCTCCTACGACGCAACCAACAAGTACCGCGACCTCTTCGGCGGCGACCCGGTCGTGATCATGGCCAAGGGCGACCTGCGCCACACGGTCGAGACCTCGGACCTGGGCCGCCTGCTCCAGCTCGAGGGCTGCCTCGCCGGCAACGTTCCGAAGCAGGGTCTGAAGCAGCTGCCGCCGGTCTGCACGACGCTGGCGCAGAAGCATCCGGTCAAGGTCGTGTACGGACCCGGCACGTTCGTGAACACCGCGGCGGGCGAGCTCCTCGACGGCCTGAACGCGCAGAAGAACGCGAAGGCCAAGCAGGCGCAGCAGGCCGCGAGCGCCGCGCGCCAGCTGGCGGCAAAGAAGGGCTACTCGAAGGCGCGCCAGGAGCGGCTGGCGCAAGAGGCAAGCTCGCTCGTCTACGCGCAATTCACACGCAACATCCTGGCGCTGGCGCTGAAGTACGGCTTCTCGGGGCTGCCGTCGCTGGACAACGTCGACTTCGTCGACAACCTCGTGTTCGACGATTCGAAGGGCACATGCGCGCCGAAGGCACGGTTCGCCTACCTGTTCCCGAACTGCAAGGCGGCGCTGATCCAGGTGCGCCTGAAGCCGGGCCTCAGCGACCCGCAGCGAGCCGACGCGATCAAGCTGATCGAAACCGCGACGCACGACCCGAAGTTCAAACCGAAGTACGGCGCGAGCTACATCGTCAGCGGCGTTCCGGTGGTGGCGGACGCGTTGGCGACGGCGGTGCAGCACGCGACGATCGTGCTGCTGATCGCGGCGCTCGTGATCATGGCTATCACGCTGGCGCTGGTCTTCCGCGTGCGCATGCGCCTGCTGCCGCTCGCGCTCGCGCTCGCCGCGGCCGGACTCACCTTCGGCCTGCTGACGCTGCTCGGCGGCTCGCTGACGATGGCCTCGGTGGCGGCGCTGCCAATCCTGATCGGGCTGGCCGTGGACTACGCGATCCAGTTCCAGTCGCGCTTCGAGGAGGCCAGCTCCGGCGCCGAGCCGGCCGAGAGAGCGGTGATGGCGGCCGCCGTGGGCGGGCCGACGATCGCCACCGCCGGTCTTGCCACGGCGACCGGCTTCCTCGTGCTCCTGCTCTCGCCGATCCCGATGGTGCGCGGCTTCGGCGTCGCGCTGATCATCGGAATCGCCTTTGCGTTCCTGCTGGCGCTGACCGGCGGGTTCGCCGCGCTCGTCCAGTGGCACGACCGTGAGCGGCCCGACGACCTGCCGCCGATGTTTGCGCGGGCACGCGCCGGGCTGGGCGCGATGGCAAGTCGCGGCCGGGGTGCGTTCGGAGGCCGCGCCGCATCCGGCCTTGGTCGATTGGGTGGGCTGTTCAGGAGCGCCGGGCGGTCAGCACTGGGCGCAGCTCTCACACACCCGCGCCGCGTGCTCCTGATCGGCCTCGCCGTCGCCGTCCTGGGCTGGGTCGCCGACACGCAGACGAGCGTCGTCTCCGACGTCCGCGACCTCGTGCCGTCGAACCTCCAGGCGCTCAAGGACGCGAAGACGCTGCAGAACACGACCGACGTCTCCGGCGAGATCGACGTGCTGGTCAGCGCGAAGGACTTCACGGACCCCGGCGTGATCGGCTGGATGATCAACTTCCAGCGCCAGGCGCTCTGCGAGCACGGCTACCAGACGAAGACCAACTGCCCGAAAGGCAAGGCTCCGGCGGGCATGAAGGGCGCGCCCGAGCTGTACCCGGCGCTGTCACTGCCGGATCTGTTCCGGTCGACCAACACGAACGACCAGAGGCAGGTTCAGGCGCTGCTCGACGCGGTCCCGCCGTACTTCTCGCAGGCCGTCATCGCGCCCGACCGCAAGACGGCGAACCTGGCGTTCGGCATCCGGCTGATGCCCCTGGACGAGCAGAAGCGCGTGATCGACGACCTGCGCAGTCGTCTCAACCCGCCGCCCGGGGTGACCGCCGGTTTGGCCGGCCTACCGGTCCTGGCGGCGGACGCCAACCACGAACTGTCGTCCACGAGCCGCCGCGCAGTCGCGCTGCTGGCGGGCATCCTCGCGGTCTTCCTCGTGCTCCTTGCGATCCGCCGGCGCGTGCGCCTGGCAGCCGTGCCGCTGATTCCGATCGCGCTCGCGACCGGCTGGTCGGCTGCCTTGCTGTTCCTGCTGCGGATCCCGCTCAACCCGATGTCGGCGGCACTCGGGGCGCTGGTGATCGCGATCTCGACGGAGTTCAGCGTGCTGCTCTCTGCCCGCTACCGCGAGGAGCGCGAAGCCGGCTGGAGCCCGCGCGCGGCGCTCGAGCGCACCTACGGGTCGACAGGGGCCGCGGTGCTCGCCTCGGGTACCACGGCGATCGCCGGCTTCGCGGCGCTGATCGCCTCCGACATCCGCATGCTGCGCGACTTCGGCATCGTCACGGTCGTCGACCTGACGGTGTCGCTGCTGGGCGTGATGATCGTGCTGCCGGCCGCCCTGATCTGGGCCGAGCAGCACGACCGCTTCTCGCTGCGCAAGCTGCGGCCGCGCCGCGTGCCGAGTGGCGCGGAGACGAGCGCGGCCACCGGTGGCTGAGGATCGCTTCGGCGATCTGGGGCCTGGCGAGCGGGAGCGCCGGCCGTCCGCCGCCGAACTGCTCGCGGCCGGAGACGAAGCGGAGCTCGCCGCCGAGCACAAGCTCGAGCGGCGAAAGGCGCCGAAGCCGTCGAGCGCCTACACCTGGGTGGTCGGCATCGCGTTCCTGCTGTTGATCATCGTCGTCGGCTTCAACTCGCTGCCGAACGCCGGCGAGGGGCTCAAGGGGCCGAAGGCCGGGCAACTGATGCCGGCGTTCGCGGCCCCGCTCGCAACCGGCAGCGTCGACGCCGATGTGAACATCAAGGCCACCGGCAAGGAGCCGGGCAAGACGCTGGCGTGCGCCGTGCACGTGCGCTCGGCGCTGAACGGCTGCGACCTGCGGAAGCGGCCGTCGGTAGTCGTCTTCGCGGGGACGCGCGGCGCCGACTGCCTGCCGGGCTTCGACCGCATCGAACGCGTGCGCAAGGCGTTCCCACAGGTCAACTTCGCAGGAATCCTCATCAGGATGGGCCGCGACAGCGCCGCGAAGACGGTGCGCAAGGGCGGCTGGGGCTTTCCGATCGCCTTCGACCGCGACGGGCAGCTGACGAACGTCTATGGCATCGGCGTCTGTCCTGCGACGGTGTTCGCGAAGCCCGGGGGGAGGGTGGTGACGACGAAGCTCGGCAAGCTCACGCAAGCGCAGCTGCGTGCGCAGATCAGACGGATCCTGTGACCGAGCGCGGCGCCGTCGATCGCGAGCTCGCGAGCGAGTTCCCGGCGCTCGCGATCCATTGGTGCATGATCGAGGCCGGCCCGGGACGATCGCCGCAGCCCGTGCGCGAGCGGCTGCGCGAGATGAGCAACCGCGTCACCGGCGCAAAGGCCATCCAGATGCGCCAGGAAGGCGTCCCGTGGGCCTACCGGGTCTTCTTCCGTCAGGTCGGCATCGACCCGGACGAGCGCCGCACGCCGGCGGAGCAGATCGTGCTCGACCGCCTCAAGCACGGTGGGTTCCGCAGCCGGAACCTGCTTGACGACGCGATCACGATCTGCACCTTCGAGACGGGCGTGCCGGTGATCGCCTTCGACGCCGACCGCGTCCGGCCACCGCTGCACCTGCGGCTCGCGCGACCGGGGGAGCTCATGGGCGCCTCAGGGCGTCCGCTCTCCAGCGGCCAGATCGTGGTCGCGGACGAGGAACGCGCGCTCGCGGTGCTCTTTGCCGACCTCGACCCAGACGCGGGTGTCACTGCGCGGACCCGGCGGATGGCTCTCGTTGCGGTTCAGGTTGCCGGGGTCCCGGATATCGCGGTAGAGGAAGCGCTCTGGACGGTTGAGGAGATAGTGACTGGTGCGTAGCATCCAGCCCGTGACAACTCTCGAAGTCACACCGACGCCGCTCGTCATACCGGAAGTCGACGAGCGTGCCGCGCGCCGCTCCCTCTTGGACCAGATCGCCAAGCTCGAGAAGGAGCTGTCGGCGCTGTTCTGCGCGACCTATCCCCGTCGCGGCTTCGAGTGGAATGTCCGCTCGCACGGCGGTCCCCGCCTGTTGGGGCTGGCCGAGCTCGAGCGCATCCGGGACCAGCTCGCCGACCGCTTGTCCGAGAACCGGGCGCTGCTTGGCGACCGCACCTACGTCGAGGAGCGCAACCGGCGGCTCATCGAGGAGATGATGCTCGCGCCCGAGAAGCACAAGTGGATGCGGATCGGCAACGAGGACATCGGCGAGACCGGCTGCAAGTACTGGGAAGTTCGCCCGCGCCTCGGCCTCATCGGCATGATGATGGGCTGGTGGCGCGTGAAGATCTCGTCGGGTTGTCCGTTAGCCAGGCCGCGGTAGCGGCACGTGGGTAGACGTTCACGCAAGCAGCGCCCCGAAGGCGGAGCGGTGAGCACGCGAGCCGAGCGCGACGCGCGGCGGGCTCAGGCCGCACGGGCGCCGCGACGAGCCACGCGCGAGGCACCGCCTGCTCCCTGGGGCTCGTTCCCGCTGACGGAGCTGGTGGTGCTGGTGGCGCTGATCTTCGGCGTGATCGGGTTCATCCGCTTCAGCACCCACAGCGGCAAGGTGATGGTCGTCGCGGCAATGTGCCTGGGCTCGCTCGGCGGCCTCGAGGTCTCGATCCGAGAGCACTTCGCCGGGTACCGGTCCCATACGACGCTGCTGGCGGCCAGCTGCGCCGTCGGCGCGATGATCCTGGTCTCGGTCATCGCCGGGAAGGCCGGTATCGGCATCCTCGCGGTCGTCGTCGGAGTCGGGGTCCTCGTCTTCGTGCTCGTCTTCTACGGACTGCGCCAGGCTTTCATCAGGCGCTCGGGCGGGCTCGGATTCCGCTGAACCCGAGCCCGGCAAGGCGATGAGCCCCCAGCTGACTACGCAGCGGCGACAGCCCGGAGGGCGAGCGGTTGCGCGGCTGCCTGAGCCTGCCGCTCGGCAGGTGGGGCGGCAAGCATCGTCGCCAGCGCAGCGCGCTGGCGCTCTGTGAGCGTCCCGATCTGCTTGTTTTCAGGGATGCCCAGCGCGAGCAGCAGTCGACGGCAGCGTTCACGGCCCCAGCGCTTCTGGCTCATCAGAAGCTCCGAGAGCTCCATGCTTCGAGCCTCCCACGGGCTCTCCAACACGACGTCGGGCACACTCAAGTCACCAGAGGCGATTCGACGCTTCAGCTCGGCGCGTGCCAGCCGGACCCGATTCGCGTGTTCGAGCGCCCGCAGATGCTGAGGCTCGCCCATCACGCTCCCATCGATGCTTCCCATCAATCCTCCCCGCAGCTAGTTCCCTTGTGTCCACCACCGGATGTCATCCGCGCACGCGAGTACTGGACGGTCCTGTTGACATCCACCAAGAGCCAGTCGAGACCTCACAGGCGGGGGCCTCTTTCTAGGTGTCTGTCGGACCGACTTCGCGTCGCGAACGACTCGTCGCGAAAATAAGCGTGAGTGAGCGGATTGGTCAACCGGCGAAACGAAGCCACTTTCGCTAAGAGCGGGGTTTTCGTGACATCACCTTTAAAGGGGAGGGTTTAGTGCGCTCGACGAAGATCGTTGCCACGATCGGTCCTGCTTCGCGGACTCCAGAGATGCTCGAGCGCATGATCGCCGCGGGCATGGACATGGCGCGGCTGAACTTCGCGCACGGCTCGACAGAAGAGCACGCGGAGACGGTCGAGATGCTGCGGCGGGCATCGCAGAACGTCGGTCGGGAGGTCGGAATCCTTCAGGACATCCCCGGCCCGAAGCTCCGGCTCGGGCCCGTCGACAACGGCGTGTGCGAGCTCCACGCGGGCAGTCAGCTCGTGCTCACGCCCGAGCAGATCCTCGGCACGAGCGAGCGCCTGCCGGTCGCCTGGCGCGGCTTCGCCGAGATCGTGGAGGCCGGTGACGTGGCCTACCTGGCCGACGGCGCCGTCCGGCTGCGTATCGAAGGCGTAGTGGACCACGAGGTCGTGACCAGGGTCGAGGTGGGCGGCTCGGTCGCGTCACGACAGGGGATCAACCTGCCGAACGTGACGGTCTCGCTCCCGGCCGTCAGCGACGAGGACCTGCAGCGGATCGACGCCGGCGTCGGCATGGGCGTCGATGCGATCGCGCTGTCGTTCGTCCGCAGCCGCGAGGACCTGGACCCGGTCCGTGACCGGATGCAGAACTTCCCGTACGGCTACGAGGTCCCGCTGATCGCGAAGATCGAGAAGCCGCAGGCGGCGGCCAGTGCCGTGGAGATCGTCGATGCGGCTGACGGGATCATGGTTGCCCGTGGCGACCTGGGCATCGAGCTGCCGATCGAGGAGGTGCCGCTCGTCCAGAAGCGCCTCATCTACCTGTGTGGGCAGCGCTCGAAGCCATCGATCACCGCCACGCAGATGCTCGAGTCGATGGTGCAGGCGACGCGGCCGACGCGGGCGGAGGTCACCGACGTGGCGAACGCGATTTTCGACGGGACCGATGCCGTGATGCTCTCGCAGGAGACGGCCGTCGGGCGCTACCCGGTCGAGGCGATCGCCATGATGGCCGCGATCGCCGAGGCAACCGAGCGCGAGCTGCCGTACGAGCGCTGGAACGAGGAGCGCGGCCTGCGCGGCGGTGACGACTCCGCCACGATCGCGGCGCTTGCTACGGAGGCGGTGGCACAGCTGGATGTCAAGGGGATCGTGGCGCCGACGCTGTCGGGGCGGATCGCGCGGCTGATCGCCGGACATCGCCCGAGCGTGCCGGTCCTGGCGCTGTGCCCGACGCTGCCGGTGGTGCGGCGCTGCGCGCTCTACTGGGGCGTGCGCGGCGAGCTGTTCACCGAGCCGGAGACCACGACCGACCTGCTGGAGGCTGCCGGGCGGGCAGCGAAGGCGTTCGGGATGGCGCAGAGCGGCGAGAAGATCGGCATCACCGCCGGGCTGCCCTCGCTGCGATCCGGCGGCACCAACCTGTTCAAGGTCCACACGGTCGAGTAGGCGCCTGCAGGCTGCGGGCGCTTTAGGATGCCGCCGGTGCGTCGCCTGGCAGGGATCGCCGCCGGCCTGATTGCCATTTGCGCGGCAGCGCCGGCCCATGCAGCGTTGCCGCCGATCAAGCACGTCTTCGTCATCTGGCTCGAGAACAAGGACTACGCGGAGACGTTCGCGGCACAGAGCCCGCAGGCGCCGTACCTGGCGAAGACGCTGCCCGCGATGGGTGCGCTGCTGCCCTCCTACTATGGGATCGGGCACGAGAGCCTCGACAACTACATCGCGGCCGTGTCTGGACAGGGGCCGAATCCGCAGACGCAGTCCGACTGCCAGTTCTTCACGGACTTCACGAGCGCGGGGGCGGGCGCCGACGGGCAGGAGATGGGAACGGGTTGCGTGTACCCAGTGTCCGTCAAGACGATTGCCAATCAGCTCGAGGACAGCGGGCGGAGTTGGCGCGGCTACATGGAAGACATGGCGATCGGCGACCAGAAGACGTGTCGCCACCCGGATCCGAACCAGCGCGACCCGACGCAGTCCGCGACGGCGGACAATCAGTACGCCGCGCGGCACAACCCTTTCGTCTACTTCCACTCGCTGATCGACGGGCCCAGCTGCCGCAACTACGACGTCGACTTGGCGCAGCTGACGACGGACATGTCGCAGGCTGCTACGACCCCGTCCTTCAGCTTCATCACTCCCGATCTCTGCAGCGACGGGCATGACGACCCCTGCAAGAACCCGAACCAGAAGGGTGGCTACGGGGGGATCAACGACTTCCTGAGCGCGTGGGTGCCGAAGATCCTCGCGTCGCCCGGATACAAGGACGACGGGCTCCTCGTCGTCAGCTTCGACGAGGCCGAGAGCGACAACTCGGCGTGCTGCGGCGAACGGGCGGCGAACACCCCGAACCCGGCCGGGCCGTCGCCGGGGGCCGGCGGCGGAAAGGTGGGCGCCGTGCTCGTGTCGCCGTTCATCAGGCCGGGGACCGTCGACGACACCCCCTATAACCACTACAGCTTCCTGCGCACGATGGAGGACCTGTTCGGGCTCGAGCACCTGGGCTACGCCGGGGTGGACGGGCTCGCGCCGATCGGCGCTCGGACGTTCAATCAGGCGCCCCGCCTGGAGCTGAAGGTGAGCGCCAGGCGGATGAACCGCAACCACGTCCGCTTCGCGATCAACACCGGCCGCGCGGCGAAGATCGTCTTCGGCGGGGTGTGCCGGGGCGCGAGCCCCCGCCGGACGTCCGCGGGCGGGCAGCGGACGGTGACGGTGCGCTACGCGCGGCGCGGCTCGTGCCGGATCACGGCGAGCCGCCCGGCGTGGCTGTCGAGCGCGAAGACCTTCAGGCTGCGGGCGCCGGGTCGGCGCCGCTAGCGCTTGCGCGGCTCGGCTCGAACGATCCTTTCGAGCCGGTCGAGCTGCTGATTGACCGGCGCCCCGGTCGGCGCGGGCTGGAGCACCGTCGAAGGCGGCTTGACGTCGAGCTTGGAGCCGCCGCCGCTGGAGGCAGCGATGATGACGATCGCCAGCAGCACGACCAGCGCCACCGCGGCGGCAATCGCATGCGAGCGCCGGAGCGGGAACGCCGACACCGCGCGGGTGGGTGCGTCCACGGC
>DATBDN010000127.1:0-61580 GCA_036269895.1 Thermoleophilaceae bacterium | reverse complement strand
CTCCCCGCTCCCTCAGACTTCGGGTTCCCGACGCCTTTCGAGCGGAAACGCACTAACTGCGTTTTTGGGCCCTCATTCGTGCACGCCGATCCCGTCGACCGGGCGCGTCCGCAGCGCTATGCGCGTCGCGATCTGCGTCGCGAGGACGCCCACGAGCGCTATCGCCGACCCGAGGACGATCCCGAGCGTGACCGCCAGACCGCCCTCCCAGCGAGCGATCGCGATGACCTGCTGTCGCGTTCCGCCCACGAGCCTCAGGAGCGCCAACTCGCGGGTGCGGTGGATCGCGATCATCATCAGCGTGTTCACGGCAGCGATCGATGTGAACGCGAAGATGACCGCCGCCAGAATCCGGAACAGCCAGGTCGGGCGACGTGGGATGCTCCCCGCGGCGGCCTGATCAAGACGACCTGAGCTTGCACAACACCCGGGTCGACTGCCAGGGACTCCACGGGTGCGAAGGGCGACGCGGGCGGTAAAGCTGCCCGCGTACAAAGGAGGACGAATGCCCACGATCCACTTCAACCAGACGACCACCGCGACACCGGAGCAGTTCGTTGCCGGGCTGACCGACTTCGGGCCGGGTCGCTCGGAGCTGTTCGGCAACAGCGACGACGGCTACCTCAAGGTGCACGACCAGAGCCCCGGTCATGCCGACGTCACCGAGGGCTCGCACGGCACCTGGGAACGACTGGACTACGACTGGTCCAATCCCGACCGCGTCGTCATGAAGACCACCGACTCCAACGCGTGGGGAGGCCATTCGGGCCACACCTACACGTTCACCCGGACGCCCGACGGCACGACCGACATCGACGTTGTCGTCGTGCGCGAGGGAAAGAACGTCCGGGGGCGGGCGCTGGGGCTCTTGCTGGGGACCGTCGGCAGAGGCGTGTTGCCGAAGGAATTCGGAAAGACGGTCGAGGCGATCGAAGCCCGCAACGGTGCGGGATCGACCTGAGCGGCTCCGCCGGCCAGCCGTGAGGAGCACGTCGTTTAGGGTGCGGCCGAATGACCGCCGCCCGGCGGCGCGCTCCAGTCATGGCTATGGACTGCGTATATCGCGTAAGGATCCCGCACCAGCCGGGACAGCTGGCCGCGGTCGCGGCGAAGATCGCTGAGCACGGCGGCCTGATCGGCGACCTGACGACGATCTCTGTCGCACGCGACGAAGCGATCCGCGAGATAACGATCGAGACACGCGACAAGGCGCACGCGGACGAGCTCGCGGTTGCCCTTGCGAGCTTGCCGGGCGTGACCGTCGCCTGGTTCCACGACCGCGCATTCATCGCGCACGACGGCGGCAAGCTCGACGTCGTGCCGCACGTGCAGGTGCGTTCGCATCAAGACATGCGTGACGTCTACACGCCAGGCGTCGCGCGGGTGTCCGCGGCCATCGCCGAGTATCCGCACATCGCCCGCCGTTTCACCACGGTCGGGCGCAGCGTCGCGATATGTACGAACGGGACACGCGTGCTGGGCCTGGGTGACATCGGCCCGCTGGCCTCGCTGCCGGTCATGGAAGGCAAGGCTTTGTTCTACGCACAGCTTGTAGGCGTTAGTGCCACGCCGATCCTGATCGACACCAAGGACGTCAGCGAGTTCGTAGAGACGGTCGCTCGCATCGCCCCCGGCTTCGGCGGCATCCACCTCGAGGACATCTCGGCTCCAGAGTGCTTCGAGATCGAGCGCCAGCTGATCGAGCGCCTCCCCCAGCCCGTGATGCACGACGACGTCCACGGCACCGCAGTGGTCACCTTCGCCGCCGCGATCGCGGCCTGTCGCGGCGTCGGCATCCGGCTCGACGAGGCGACCGTCGGCCAGATCGGCCTCGGCGCAGCGGGCTTCGGCATCGCCACGCTGATCCACGACGCGGGCGTCCGCCGGGTGCTCGCCTCCGACCCCAACCGAGTGGCGCAGGAGCGGGCGCGTGCACGTGGCATCGAGATCGCGGACCTGGAAAGCGTGATGCGCGAAGCCGACGTCGTCGTGGCCACGAGCGGCCGGCCTGGTCTCATCGGCCCGGAGATGGTGCGTACCGGCCAGGTGATCCTTGCGTTGACCAATCCGGTACCGGAGATCGAGCCGGAGGACGCCCTCGCAGCGGGCGCCTCGTTCGCAGCGGACGGCACGAGCGTCAACAACGTGCTCGGCTATCCCGGGATCTTCCACGGCGCCCTGCTCGCCGAGGCGAAAGAGATCAACCTCGAAATGAAGCGCGCCGCGGCGTGGGCGCTTGCGGGGCTGACGGTCGAGTCAGAGCTCGTCCCGGACGTGCTCGACCGCCAGGTGCACGCCAAGGTCGCCGAAGCCGTCCGCCGCGCCGCAATCGACAGCGGCGCTGCTAGCCGCTAGACGGACTCAGGTCTTCGTCCGCGGCCGCCACCGGAACCAGTCGCGGCGAGTTGTTGCGGATCGACCGAACGACCATCGTGGCAGTCGTGGACGAGCTCGAGGGCTCTCGCTATGTCAAGCGCCTGCACAACCCAAATGACCGCGCGATGCGTGGCACGCCCTTCCGACCTCGCAGAAGGCGGCGCACGAGCAAGAAGGGAGCCGCGACCAGACCGCCGACGAGCGCGCCCAGCACCAGCGGAAGCGCCGCAAGCGCCGTCAGGAGAAGGAGCGGCACCGCGAACGGGAAGAGCACCATCGTGATGAGGCCGCCGCCGGCCAGCAGCGTCGTGGTCTCCTCGAAGACGGGTGAATGCAATTCCGATTCCATGGCGATCTCCTGGTCACATACGCGGGCTTTCAGGGGTCCTGGTGGTATGACCCAACGCGAAGGAAGAATGTGACCGATGGACGAGGGTGAGTGGCTGGCGGACCGCTTCGAGCAGCACCGGGGGCACGTCCGCGCACGAGCGACGTCGAGAACCTCCGCGCCTGGCTCACGACGGTCGTCGCTCGAGATCGACTTCCTTGCCGACCCGGACCGCATCGCCCAGCTCGATCTGGCAGTGCTCGGAGGCGACTGAGGTCGCGCTAACGCGTCACGGTGAGCCCGAGCGCCTTCTGTATGGAGCGCATGTCCTTCGCCTGGTCGTCGACGAAGAACGTGATCCCTACGCCCGTCTTGCCTGCACGGCCGGTGCGCCCGATGCGGTGCACGTACGTGTCACGGTCGGCCGGCGCGTCGAAGTTGATCACGTGCGTGACCCCCTCGACGTCGATGCCGCGCGCGGCGACGTCGGTTGCCACGAGCGTGTCGGTCGAACCGGCGTGGAAGCGCGCGAGCGCCTTCTCGCGCTGCGCTTGTGACTTGTCGCCGTGAATCGCGACGGCATCCGCTCCGTGGCCGCGCAGGCGCTTGACCAGCCGGTCGGCACCGCGCTTGGTGCGTACGAACACGAGTGTCCGCCCACGTTCGCTCGCGCCGAGCTCGTGCACCAGGGTGTCGAGCTTCTCCTCGTGCACGACCGAGACGAAGCGATGGGCGATCGTCTCGTGCGTGCGCGGGGGCCGGTGCTCGTGCCGCCGAGGATTGCGCGTGAGCGTTTGCGCCAGCTTTCCGACGGCGCCCTCGAGCGTCGCGGAGAACAGGAGGGTCTGGCGGTCACGCGGGATCTGCTTGACGATGCGGTCGACTGCGGGCTTGAAGCCCATGTCGAGCATCCGGTCGGCCTCGTCGAGCACGAGGCACTCGACGTTGCCTAGCTTCACATCGCCGCGGCCGATCAGGTCTTCCAGGCGGCCGGGACACGCCACGATCAGGTTCGCGCGGCGCGCGGCCGCGATCTGGCGACCGAAGCCGACGCCGCCGTAGACAGCGGCCAGACGGAGGCCGCAGGCGTCGGTCAGCGGCTCGAGCTCCGTGGCGATCTGCAATGCCAGCTCGCGAGTTGGTGCGAGAACGAGCCCGGACCCGGGACGGGGCTCGCGTGAAAGTCGTTGGACAAGTGGGAGGCCGAAGGCGAGCGTCTTGCCGCTGCCGGTCGGCGATTGGGCCAGCACATCCCGGCCGGCGAGCACGTCGGGGACGACGAGCTGCTGCACGGGGAAAGCCGACGCGATCCCGCGTGCCGCCAGCGCCTCACAGAGGACTGGCAGCACGCCGAGATCGGCGAATGACTGCTTGTTCATGAAACCTTTCGTCGCGCCGCAGTCGCGGCGCGGAAGGAGAAGCGGGCTAGATCGCCCGGACGTTCTGCGCCTGCGGACCCTTGGGGCCCTGCTCGGCGTCGTAGGAGACCTTGGCTCCCTCGTTGAGCGAGCGGTAGCCATCGCCCTGGATCGCTGTGTGGTGGACGAAGAGGTCCTTGCCCAGCTCGTCAGGGGTGATGAATCCGAAGCCCTTCTCGTCTGAGAACCACTTCACTGTTCCGGTTGCCATGTTTCTTTACCTCCACGGCGTTGTGTGCTGCGAACGCGGAGGAGCTCTTACGGCAACTTGCGGCGCTACACGATTTACACCCGGGCAAACTCGCCCGGCGCACGTGACGGTAGCAGTATCGGTGGGTATGGTTGAGGGGACAGCAGAAGCCGGGTTGGTGTCTCTAGCCGCTCCTCATCGACTTGGTTACAACACGCGAGCGGCAGGACGGCAGGTCAAGTAAGCGTGAGCACTCATTGGGAACGCAAGGAGCAGCAGCGCGCCGAGAAGCTGAAGCTGATCGAGGATCAGGTTGCGAATGGCTTGCTGGTCATACGCCCGATGACGCCCGCCGAACGCAAGGAGAATCCGGCCCGTCCGCCGCGCGAAAAGGGCGGCGCTGACCGTTATCGGCGGTAGGGTTAAGAGCAGTACGAATCGGACCCCGCGTCCGGCAACCCGTGCAGACGTACGCAGTTCGTCCTTTCACAGGAGTCCTCCGCGCAACGCCAGCACTGACCTCGGAGGAAAACCATGGCAGAAGGAACGGTCAAGTTCTTCAGCGACCAGAAGGGCTTTGGCTTCATCACACCGGATGAAGGGGGCAAGGACCTCTTCGTCCACCAGAGCGCAATCAACGCCGATGGCTTCCGCTCGCTGCGCGAGGGTCAACGGGTCTCGTTCGACACCGAGCAAGACACCAAGGGCCCCCGTGCCGTGAACGTGACGCCGGCGTGACCGCGGACGAACAGCCCAACGAGGTGGCCGCACCCGGTCCGCGGGGCGACGCCGCCTGGAGGGCCCAGCGAGACGCGGTCGAGCAGCGCAACGCTGCGGCGAAGAAGCGCGCCCACGAGCAGGACTCGGCGACCACGGTCGCGGCGAGCGAGCGCGAGCGCCGGCTGGCGCTGGCGGAGGACGCACAGTTGCGGGCGCTCAACGCGCGCCTCGACGGACAGCGCTGAGGCGACCAAATTCGACGCAGTACGGCGACCGGGCCATTCGGGAACGGTCACCCATTGCAAGGAGGCCGAACGACCATGACCTCTTCGAAACCCCCCGAGTCGGTTCCGATCGAGCACGTGTGGCTTGACCGCGCCATCCAAGGAGTCGCTACCGGCGCACCGCTCGCCGCACTCATCGCCGCGGGATGCCTGGCGTGGGGCGGCATCCTCCACTGGCAGGACCTCGTGGTTCTGGCGATCGTCTACCTCATCACGGGGCTCGGCATAACCGTCGGCTTCCATCGCCTCTTCACGCACCGCAGCTTCAAGACGACGCGCGTGCTGCGCGTGGTGTTCGCCGTGCTCGGGTCGATGGCGGTCGAGGGGTCACTGGTCGAGTGGGTCGCGACCCACCGCAAGCACCACGTCTTCTCAGACCAGCCGGGTGACCCCCACAGCCCTCACGTCGGTCAGGCGGGCGGTGTCCGGGGCGCCGTTCAGGGCCTCGTCCACGCGCACGTCGGCTGGCTGTTCCGCAGCAACGATCGTGCAAACCCCGCTCGCTATGCGAGGGACCTGATGAACGAACGCGACCTGGTTTGGGTCAGCCGCGCCTTCCCGCTGTGGGTCGTCGCGGGCCTCGGCCTCGCGTTCGGGCTCGGCGTCGCGCTCACAGGTTCGGTCATCGGAGGGTTGACCGGCCTGCTGTGGGGCGGCGGCGCGCGCATCTTCCTGCTGCACCACGCGACCTTCAGCATCAACTCGCTGTGCCACTTCTTCGGTCGCCGGCCGTTCGGCACCACCGATGAGTCACGCAACCTCGCATGGCTCGCCCCGATCACCTTCGGCGAGTCGTGGCACAACAACCACCACGCATTCCCGACCTCCTCGCGTCATGGGCTTGGCCGCGGCCAGCTCGACCTCGGCGCGTGGCTGATCGACACTCTCGAGCGAGTCGGCCTGGCGTGGGACGTCGTGCGGGTGCCGGCCGAGAAGCAGGTGGCGAGACAGGTGGCAACTGCCGCAAGCGGGCAGCCGAGCTAGCGCGGGCGATCCCCGTCGGGCGATTGGCCGTCCTCGCTCGGCGGCGGCTCCGGCTCGAAATAGAACACCTCCGAGCAGACATCGGCCGCTGTGTCAATCCCACTGACAAACGCGCGGACGCGACGGTCGGTCAGGCGTTCGGCGACCTCGATGAACTCTTGGATCGATGCGTATTGGGCGAACGTGCGCGCGTCCCGGAGCCGGGCGTGCTCACCCATCGCCACGAGCCGACGCTCCGCCGGCGTCAGCGAATTTTCGAGGGTGACGAGCAGCGCATCCGGGCCCGCCCAGTCCGTGCGCACCTTCGTCGGCCCGCGGCCCAGTTGCGTCTTGTAGAGCGCGACCATCTCGGTCGACATCGCGCTCAGCATCGTGCGGTCGTGCTCGGCTCCGCGGAGCACCCCGTCGCTGGCGCTCTGGTCACGGGCGGTCATCACCGCCTCCTTAAGCCTCCTCTGTTGGCTGGCCGAGCGCGAGGGAGAGAGGGCGAAGAACCCGACGACCGGTGCCCTGAGTCTATACCCCAAATAGCTTGGGTCGGAGCGACAAACGCGGTAGCATCCCGGCAGACCGCCTTCCTGGACCGCGTCTTGGGCAGAGCCGCGACGCAGGCTGACGGCCTCGAGCCAACAACGCGGTAAGCCGGCCGGGCCACCGGGAACGGCGGTAGATCGCAAGGGAGGCCACAAGGCCATGACATACCAGCGCTGGCAGGGTGCGACCCGGCCGGTCTCGAACGGATCGACCGTCGTCCGCCTGGCGCTCGAGTCCGATCAGTACGCGCCCGCTATCGCTCGCAGCGCGCTCGCGCACCTGCGCGGGCGGGTGAACGACGAGGCTTTCGAGCGCGCGCAGCTCCTGATCTCGGAGGTCGTCACGAATTCGGTCAAGCACGCCGGCGGCGGGGAAGTCCGCGTCGACATCTGGCCCGCTGGTGGATCGGTGGCCGTCGTCGTCGCCGATGACGGCCCGGGCTTCGTGCCGGCCGCGCAGCCGGGCGCGAGCCCGGACGGCAACGGCGGCCTCGGCTTGCCGCTGCTTGACACGCTCGCCGAGGCATGGGGGTCTGGGTGCGACGCTGACGCCTGGGTCTGGTTCGAGGTCTCGCCGCGGATCATCGCGCGAGCGGATCCGCGCCTGAAGGAGTTGGAGCTCGATCGCGAACAGCTGCTCGACCTGCGCATGATCGTGGACAGCCTCGAGGGTCGGGCGCTGATCGCGCTCGACCCGGCCGGCAACGTCACGAACTGGGGCGCAGGCGCAGTGGCGCTGATGGGCTATTCGGCCGACGAACAACTCGGGCGGCCGCTCTCCGACATATACGCGCCTTCTGGAAGCGACTTCGCCGGCGAGCAGTCAGCCGACAAGGCCGACGGCTGGCACAAGACCGAGCGGTGGATACGCCGCAGCGACGGCTCGGAGCTGTGGGCCGAGGTCGCGCTCGCGCCGATTCTCGACCGCTTCGGCAAGCAGCGCGGCCACTCGGCGCTCATATCGGACGCGGCGGAGCAAAAGCGCGCGCATTGAGACGAGCTGAATCGAGAGCGGGCGCGTACCGCCCGCTCGGGGGCTAGTTGTTAGCGGCCGCGCGGGCGCGCTGCAGTCTCGCAGCGGCCGCGTCCGCGGCATTCTCGAGCTGACGCATGCGCTGGTCGCTCGTCGGGTGTTTGCGGCTCCAGGCTCGCGTTCGATAGAGCGACGCACGATCGCGGGCATAGCTGGCATCGGCCTCGAGCAGGCGAATGTCCGAGCTGGTAGGGACGGAAGCGTCCGGATAGTTCATGACCTCTCGGCCTCCTTGCGATGCGCCGGCAGTCCCAAAGAGGCCCGCGACGTACCGCCTCGAGTGGTGTGGCCGCCAAGCTGCGCCGTGGCCTGGCGGCAGGCGGGGCGCAGGGAGCCGGTCCCACGCGAGGATAGCCCTGTGTCAACCCGAGTCAACCGGTCGTCGGCTCACACGGGATAGAGGTACGAGTAGTCCGCCGACATCCCCTCCTGCGTCCACTCGGCGAGGCAGTAACGCAAGGTCCGACCGTCGTCGGCGGGCACGTCGACCGTGCTCGGCGGCCGGCCCGCAACCGGCTCGACCTGGAGCTTGGTGCCCCGGAGCGGGCCGTCGATGAGGATGGCCTCCATCGTCGGTCGTACTTTGTCACCGGCGCGGTGACGGCGGCGCTCAGGGCCGCGCGAACGCGATGTGTCCCTCCGCGTGCGCCACGCGCGGGCCGTCGGCGACGTGAGTGACCGAGCAGGTCCGGCGGCAGCGCACGGCAACGGTCTGCGCACCGCCCTCGCTGGCCAGCAGAAGGTCGCCTGCGCGCACGCCCCGGCGTAGCAGTGGCCCACCGCCGATTGCGAGCACCGTGTCGTCGCCAGGGTGCGCGTTCCCGGGCGAAACGCGGTCCGCGAGATACGCGCGCCAGCCCGAGCCGAACTGCCGCGGCACGAAGCCGCCACTCTCCACTCCGATGTCTCCCCCGTGCGGAAGGCCCGAGTCCGCCACCAGGCGCGACCGCCCACTCGAGGCGATGGCGAGGATGCGGCCGCTGCGCTCGTCTGGCGCGATCAGATCGCCCGCGAAGCGGCCGAAGCCCACCGGCGCTACCACGATGCCGCCCTCCAGAGCGGGCGCGGCGGTGGTGATCGTCTGCACGCGGCTTCGGCAGTCGATCGCGACCACCGTCGTTCGGCCCTTCCGCGTCGCGGTGACGAGTAGCCGGTGACCGAATCGACCGGTCGTGTCGAAGCTGATCCCATTCAGCAGGCCCGGCAGGTGCAGGTCCACCAGCCGTGTGGCGCGGCCGGCGGCGGTCACGGCGATCACACCGGTGCGCCCATGCGGCTCGAGCGCGTACACGTCGTCGCGCGGAAAGCGACAGCCGGCACCCGCAACGGCCTGGCCGGGCGAGCGCGCGATGTATGGCTCGGGCCTGCGCGCGGTCGCGTATCCGCCGGTTCCCCGCGCGAACGCCGTGGGCCGAGCGCCTGGCCGCAGAAGGGCGAGTCGCCCGTTGGCCGCGAGCACGAGCCGGCCGTCGGCGCGCGGTGTGGTGATGTCGACCACCCGCGTGACGTGGAGAAATGGCCGCCAGTGGGGCACCGCGCTCGAATCGGTCGCAGGCCCGCGCGCGTCGCCGCCGCATGCGGCGAGGACCACCGTTGCGATCACGCCGATCGCCGCAGCGCGTCCTGGACGTGATGCTTCAGTTCGCGAGCGCTTCACTGCCGAGCCTTTCCGCGGGGCGATCGTAGGTGTCCGTCTCAACACATACGTATTTGGCCCATCGCCGGTCGCCGCGCGGCCTACGGTTCATGTAATGAAGCCCGCATCCCTCGCCGTGGCCGTTGCCCTTGCGTCGATCCTCGCGGCGGGCTGTGGCGGTGGCTCGACGAACCAGCCGGCGAAGCAGGACATGTTCACGATCGCGAACCGTGTCGAGCGCTCGGTGACGAAGCTCGAGCCGTACGCGACCACGCCCCCACGGGATGTCCTGTGCCTGCCGGCGAGCCTGGCCGACTACATGTGCCAGCTCAGGTGGAAAGCGCCGCCCCCTGGCGGCATCACGCCTCATCGCAGCAAGCACCTGAGCCTCGATGTCGTCGTCAACGGTGACGCGACGAAGTTCAACACCGGCGCGACGTCGCGCGGCTGGATGCGTCTCTCTCAATAGTCGCCGCAGCTACCCGAACAACGGCAGCCGGCGCCGCCGCGCGAGCGCGTCCATCCCGTGCTGGATGCTGGTGCGCACGATCTCGTAGCCCTCGTCGACGTACGCGTCGTCCTCCGCCTTCGCCGGATCGCTCGACAGCTCGATCGGCGGCTGGAACGCCGTCCGGATCTTCGTCGGGAACGGAATCTCGGGCAGCAGCGCGGGCCCGATGCCCCACGGCGCGCTGATCGCGATCGGGAACATCTTGAGCCGGGCGATCTTGTCCAGCTGCAGAGCCCTCGCGATCCGGCGCCCCCTCGCGAGCACCGGCATCGAGTCCGGACCGCCGACCGTGGCGATCGGGACGATCGGCACGCCGCTGCGGATCGCGAGCCGCACGAACCCCTTGCGCCCCGCGAGAATCGCCTCGTCTCGCTTCACCCACGGCCGCAGCGAGTCGACCTCGCCGCCGGGCCAGAGTGCCACGTCGTGCCCGGCCGCCAGCGCAGAGGCCATGCTGTCCGGGGCGGCCGGCAGCACGCCCATCCGGCGGAAGTAGCTTCCGATCATGGGCGACGCCATCAGGGCGTCGTGTGCGGTTCCGTGCATCGGCCGGTCGTCGCCGAAGCGGCGCCACCACTGGATGCCGACCGTCCACGCGTCCCAGACGAACGGGGCCCCAGAGTGGATTCCGACCAGCAGGACGGGTGGCTCGGGAACGTTCTCCCAACCCTCCATCTCCATGCGGAACCAATAGTCGACGAGTGGGTTCCACAGGTACTTCTGGCGCTCCATGAATGCGGTGTCCGGGCCGTCGAGCGACCACTCCCCCGCGCGGTCGGCGACCCAGCCCGCGGCGCCGGAGAGCTTCTCACGACGCTCGTCGACCTTCCGCTTCGCCTGCTCCGCATGCCGCTTCGCCTGCGGCTGTGCGTTCACCATGACTCTTCCCCCTTTCCGCTGCCCTACCCGGGACGGCGAAGGTCATCCGCGACACTCTCTCGTAGCTCTCATGGAAGGCCGACCCCCGATAAGCAATCGCGGAGCCCGCACCGCCCGCCTTGGCCGAGTTGCTGCGCGCGGTGCACTCAACTGGGCCGGCGACAGGCTCGATGCACGCGGGACACAAGAGGAACAGCGGCGCCGCCGCGGTGACCGGATCGTTGCGACGGTCGACGCGCTCGTCGACCAGCTCGCAGTGATGCGCGGCGCTGCGATGAAGGCGGGCCAAGTCCTGTCAACGGTCGAATTTCCGGGTCTGGACGAGGATCAGTCGGATTACCTCCAGAGCCGTCTTGCCTCGCTGCGTGACAGCGTCCCGCCGGTCGGCTGGAAGGAGATGCGCAAGGTTCTGTCAAGCGACTGGGGTGAGCAACCGGAGCAGATCCTCGCCGACATCGAGACGGAACCCGCCGCAGCCGCCAGCATCGGGCAGGTCTACCGGGCACGCACGACCGACGGGCGCGAAGTGGCGGTGAAAGTCCAGTACCCCGGCGTCGCCGAGTCGGTCGAGGCGGACATGCGCAACCTGCTGTTGCTCTCGCCACTCCTGCGGCAGTTGATGCCGGGCCTCGAGGTCAGGGACCTGCTGGCAGAGTTACGTGAGCGGATCGTCGAGGAGTGTGACTACGAGCTCGAGGCCAGCAACCACCGACGCGTGGAACGGTTCTGGCGCGGCCATCCGTTCGTGCTCGTGCCGCGCGTCGACACCGAGCTGAGCACCCGCCGCGTGCTCGTCTCGGAGTGGGTTGACGGGATCGGCTTCGAGGATGTGACCGGCCGGCCCGACGAGGTGCGCGACCGGTACGCACAGATCGTGTACCGCTTCTTCTACGTCACCGCGCTCGAGCTCGGCATCGCGCTCGGCGACCCGCACCCCGGGAATTACCTGCTCTGCGATGACGGGCGAGTGGGGTTCCTGGACTTCGGGATGATGCGGCGGTTGCCGCCCGGCTACATCGAGCGTGAAGGCGTGATCGCGCGCGGCGTGCGCGAAAGCGATGAAGCGACGGTGGTCGAGGGCATGCGCGAACTCGGCTACCTCCCGGGCGAGCCGAGCGAGTGGGACGGCGAGCTCTTGCTCGACTACATGCGCAGCGTGTCGTGGTGGATGCATGCCGAGGAACCGCTGCGACTGGCACCGGAGGACCTGTGGCGCGGTAGCGAGATCTTCCGTGACGAATCCGCCCGCAGCCATATCGCGCAGCTCAAGCGCATGACGCTGCCGCCCGAGGCGCTGCTGCTACGCCGGATGGAAGGATTGCTGTTCCAGACCGCAGCGACGCTGCGAGCGTGCGCCCCATGGGGCCGGCTGCTGCGGGAGCTCCTCGAGGGCGGCGAACCGGTCGGCGAGCTCGGCGCCAAACACGCGGCGTGGACCACCAGGCGGGGGCGCTGATCGCGCTCGGCTGACCCGCGAGCGCTGGTCCGTGTTCGTTCGCGCTGGGTTCCGGGCACCCGGCGAGAATGATGCTCGCCGCGGGAGTGCTGCTCGCCGCCCTCTCCGCGGGGTTCGGCCAGGTCGGGTGCCTGCTCCGGCAGCGGGGAGCAGTCGCGGCGCCGGACGTCGATGTCCACCACCCGTTGCGCAGCGCCATCGCCCTGTTCCGGTCGAAGTGGTGGACGATCGGCTACGCGCTTGCCTTCGTCGCCTACCTCCTGCATATCGGCGCGCTCGGATTGGCATCGCTATCGATCGTTCAGGCGGTGCTCGCCGGCGGGGTCGTGTTGCTGGCCGTGATCGCGGAGCGCTTCTTCGGCTTCGAGCTCGGCAAGCGCCAGTGGGTTGGCGTCGTGCTCGCGTCGGTGGGTCTCGCGCTGCTCGCACTCAGCGGAGCGTCCAGCTCGGGTCAGCACTCCGCCAACTACTCGGTTGCGGCGATGGTGGCCTTCGAGGCCGTCTTGGTAGGCGCCGGGACGGCCCTGATCCTCTCGTGCCGGCGCGAGCGGGCGCGATCGCAGCCTGGCGTGCTGCTCGCGATCTCCGCCGGGCTGCTGTTCACCGTCACCGACGTCGCCATCAAGGCGCTGAGCGGGAAGCTGGATACATCCCTCGCCGGAGTGTTCGGGACGCCTTTCCTGCCGATCGCCGTAGCCGGGGGCGTGGCCGCCTTCTTCGCCGCTGCCCGATCGCTTCAGCTTGGCCCGGCCGTGCCGGTTATCGCCGTGACCTCCATCGCCGGTACCGCCTCGGCGATCCCAGCCGGGATCATCGTGTTCGGCGATCCAGTGGGGAGCGACGCCTTGGCGGTCGGCGTGCGCTCGCTCGCGTTCCTCATGGTGGTCGTGGCCGGCGCGCTGATCCCCGCGCCGGTGAGGGCGGCCGCCGCCAGCCGGCGGGGAGCCCGAGCCCAGGACGTACAAGCAACGGCACAGCAGGCGCACGCGGCCTGAGCTCGAAGCCCTCGCGGGCGTGCGGCCAGAAGTGCTGCCCGAAATTGGCCCGGCGCCGACACGCGGCCTCGCCCATGCTTGATGCATGGGGACGGGACTCCGAGCACGAAGGTTGCTTCTGGCTGCCTTGGCCGCGGCTCTGCCGCTAGTCGCGCTCGCTGGTGCAAGCGCGAGCGCGGACGAGCTTCCAGTCGCCGACCTGGCGGTGTTGTCGATGACCCCTGACGTCAATCACGCCAAGCCCGGCCACCGCGTCACCTGGACGATCGTTGCGAGGAACAACGGTCCTGCTGCCGTTGATTTCAACGTCGTCGAAGACCCATGGCAGCTCTACGGTGATCTCTACCCAGCAGCTGACTTCACTTTGGTCGCGGAGTCGTGCAGCGGGGGCGTCAGCGCCGACACCCCGGCATGCGAGTGGAACATCGCGCAGGCAGGGCGGACGTTCACTGCGAAAGCGGTCATGACCGTGAACGCGTCGGCACCGCGGATGGCGTCAAACACCGCGTGTGCGTTCTCCTGGACAGACCCGATCAGCGACCCCAACCGGGGAAACGACTGCGTCACGACCAGGCTCAAGATCGTCGGCAATCGCCACCGCAGATAGGGGCGGGCGCGCCCGTGGCGACCTACGCCACGTTCCAGGTATGGCCGGCACGGAGCAGCCGGTCGAGATCCTCGGTGCCGACCTGCGTGCGCGCCTCCTCGCATTGGTCGACCAGTGCCTCGGCATAGACCGGACGCTCGACCGAACGGAAGACGCCGATCGGTGTCGGCCCGACCGGAGCCGGGGACAGCTGGGCAAGCGCGAATGCGAGTGACGGGTTCTCCGCGCGCGCGTCGTGCACGAGCAGCGCCTCCTCCCCGGCATCCGCCACATCTACGATCGCCGGCGTCGCGTCGGCGCGTCGGATCACACCTTGCTCGCCCTCGACGCCGAAGCGGATCGGCTGGCCGTGCTCGAGCCGGATCTGGTTCGCCTCCCGCTGGCCCTTCTCGCGCACTGCGTCGAACGCGCCGTCGTTGAAGACGTTGCAGTTCTGGTAGATCTCGACGAGTGCGGCGCCGCGGTGCTCGGCGGCGGCGCGGAGCACGGACGCGAAGTGGGCCTTGTCGGTGTCGATCGTGCGCGCCACGAACGTTGCCTCGGCGCCGAGCGCGAGCGCGACCGGGTTGAACGGCTGGTCCTGCGACCCGAACGGAGTCGACTTCGTGACCTTGCCGCGCTCGCTCGTGGGCGAGTACTGGCCCTTCGTAAGGCCGTAGATCTGGTTGTTGAAGAGCAGGATCTTCAGCGGCACGTTGCGGCGCAGCGCATGGATCAGGTGGTTGCCGCCGATCGAGAGCGCATCACCGTCCCCTGTGACCACCCACACCGACAGGTCGCGTCGCGCGGTCGCGAGACCCGTGGCCAACGCCGGCGCACGGCCGTGGATGCCGTGCATGCCGTACGTGTCCATGTAGTAGGTGAAGCGACCCGCGCAGCCGATCCCCGAAACGAAGACAACGCGCTCCGGCGGGACGCCGAGCTCCGGCATCAGCGACTGGACGCCGGCCAGGATCGCGTAGTCGCCGCAGCCGGGGCACCAGCGCGTCTCCTGATCGCTCGTGAAGTCCTTCTTCGTGAGCATGGGGAGCGGGGTCCCGCCGTTGTGGCCGTTGCTGCTCACCGGACGCGCTCCAGCATTGCCTGCTCGAGCTCCTCGGTGGACAGCGGCAGCCCGCGCACGCGGTTGTAGGGCTCGCAATCGACCAGATACTCCGCGCGCAGCAGCTTCACCAGCTGGCCCATGTTCGTCTCGGGCACGAGCACGCGCTCGTAGCGGCGGAGGATGTCGCCGGTGTTCCGCGGGAGCGGATTGAGATGCCGCAGATGCGCGAGTGCGACGTTCTGGCCGGCCAGGCGCACACGCCGCGCGGCGCCAAGGATCGGGCCGTACGTCGAGCCCCACCCGACCACCAGCAGCTTCGCCTCGCCGCTCGGGTCGTTCACCTCCAGGTCCGGCACGTCGATGCCGGCGACCTTCTGCGCGCGCAGATGCGTCATGCGCTCGTGGTTGTCGGCGTCGTAGGAGATCGCTCCCGTGCCGTCCTCCTTCTCCAAGCCGCCGATACGGTGACGCAGGCCGGGCGTGCCGGGCAGCGCCCACGGACGCGCGAGCTTGGCATCGCGCAGGTACGGGAGGAAGTCACCGTCGGCGGTGTTCGGCTTGATCGCGAACGCGGCGTCGATCGGCTCGATGCTCGCAACGTCGGGCAGCTGCCACGGCTCGGACGAATTCGCCAGAAAGGTGTCCGACAGCACGATCACCGGCGTGCGGTAGCGCACCGCGATCCGGACCGCCTCGACCGCGGCTCGGAAGCAGTCGGCCGGCGTGGCCGGCGCGAGCACCGGCACGGGCGACTCGCCGTGGCGGCCGTAGAGCGCCATCAGCAGATCCGACGCCTCAGTCTTCGTCGGCATGCCCGTCGACGGACCGGCGCGCTGCACGTCGATGACGACGAGCGGCAGCTCCAGCGCGGCGGCAAGTCCCAGTGTCTCCGCCTTCAGGTCCATGCCGGGGCCGCTGGTCGCCGTCACGCCGAGGCGCCCGCCGAACGCCGCACCAAGCACGATGTTGATCGCGGCGATTTCGTCCTCGGCCTGCATCGTGAACACGCCGAACTCGCGCCGGCGCGACAGCTCGTGCAGCAGCTCCGACGCCGGGGTGATCGGGTAGCTGGCGTAGAAGAGGCTGAGGTCCGCCTTCACGGCGGCCGTTATCAGGCCGAGCGCAGTCGCCGCGGTGCCGTTCACGTTGCGGTACAGGCCGGCCTCGGCCGGTGCCGGCTGCACCTCGTATTCGACCGCGAGCAGCTCTGTCGTCTCGCCGAAGTTGTAGCCCGCGCGGAATGCCGCGAGGTTCGCCTGCTTGATCGCAGGACGGTCGCCGAACTTGCGCTCGATCCAGTCGATCGAGACGTCGGTGGGCCGTCCGTACATCCACGAGATCAGGCCGAGCGCGAACAGGTTCTTCGTCCGCTGCGCGTCGGCCGCCTTGATGCCTTCGATGCCCTCGGCAGCGCGCGCAGCCATCGTCGTCATCGGTACGCGGATGACGTGGAAGGCGTCCAGCGAGCCGTCCTCGAGCGGGTTCTCGGTGTAGCCCGCCTTCTCGAGGTTGCGCTTGGCGAATGTGTCCTCGTTGATGACGATGGTGGCGTCGCGGGCGACCGCGGCGAGGTTCGCCTTCAGTGCGGCGGGGTTCATGGCGACGAGCACGTTGGGGTGGTCGCCCGGCGTCTGGATGTCGCGCGAGGCGAAGTGGATCTGGAAGGCGGAGACGCCGGCGGGCGTACCGGCCGGGGCGCGGATCTCAGCCGGGAAGTCCGGCAGCGTGGCCAGGTCGTTTCCCGCCACCGCGGTCGCGTCCGTGAAGCGGCTGCCGACCAGCTGCATGCCGTCGCCCGAATCGCCCGCGAAGCGGACGATCACCTTCTCGAGCGTGCGCGCCCCAAGGGGCGCTTCGGCACCGCCCTCGGATCCTTCCGTAGTACTGCTGTCGTTAGCCATTTGCGAGTGGACCGCTATGGAACGGTCACTAGTCCATTACAGCCTAGACGCCGGACATTTGGGCCGGTTCAAAACTGAGATTCCACCCGTTCGGGGGCGCGCGGGGAATACACCCGGCTCGCCGGCGTCTGTAAGGGAGACGAACCACTCTCCCGAAAGGCAGCAGCCGATGAACGACGTCGAACAGCCCAGTCGCCGCATCCTGGTGATCGCGAATCCCCCGTGCCCATGCCCGGCACTTGCCGACGAGGTTGCCCGCCGCGCACTCGCCAGTCCGGCCGATGTCGTCGTCGTGGCGCCGGCGCTCAACTCGCGCCTTCGTCATTGGGTCTCCGACGTGGACGCGGCCGTCGTCCAAGCAGACGAACGCGTCCGCCTCGCCGTCGGCGAACTGCGCGAGCGCGGAGTCAGCGCGCGCGGCGCCGCAGGCGACACGGACCCGGTCATGGCCATCGAGGACGCACTCGCGGACTTCTCGGCAACCGAGATCGTGATCGCGACGCATCCGCGCGCCGACTTGCACTGGCTCGAGCGCGGGTTGATCCGGAAGGCCGCAGCGCGCTTCGAACTGCCGGTCACCGAGGTCGTCGCGATATAGTTCCGATATATCGTGTTAGCTCACGTCAGATCGGAGGCGGTCCCAGTGATGTTTGGTCGACGAATGCATTTCCACGGCGACTGGGGCGGCGGGCCGCGCGGAGGCTGGCAGCGCGGGCCATGGGGCGGCTTCGGGCCATGGGGCCCGCCGTTCGGCGGGCGCGGCGGCGGTCCGCGCGTTCGGCGCGGCAACGTCCGTGCCGCGGTCCTCGCGCTCCTGAGCGAGCGGCCGATGCACGGCTACGAGATGATCCAGGAGCTCGAGGCGCGGACGAACGGCGTCTGGCGCCCCAGCGCAGGCTCCATCTACCCCACGCTGCAGCAGCTCGAGGATGAGGGTCTCGTCACGGTCGAAGAGTCGGAGGGCAAGCGGCGCTTCACGCTGACCGACGCGGGGCGCACAGAGGCCGAAGGACTCGGGCGCCCACCGTGGGAGGAGGTCACAGACCTCGGCGACGGCCCGGCAGCGAGCCTGCGCGACTCGGCTTTCCAGCTGGGGGCCGCGGTCGTGCAGGTCGCCCGGACGGGCTCCGAGGATCAGATCGCTAAGACGCGCGAGATCCTGAGCGACGCGCGGCGGCGTGTTTACGCCGTGCTCGGCGAGGGCGGGGAGGCATGATGCGAGACGCCGACGTCGAGGGCCTGCGCGCATCGGACGCTGAACGCGAGCGCGCTGCGGAGAGCCTGAGGCAGCACCATGCGGAGGGCCGCGTCACAACGGAAGAGTTCGAGGAACGCACGGAGCGGGCGTACGCGGCGACGACACTGGGCGACCTGGACGAGCTGTTCGGGGATCTGCCGCGCGTCCGCACGCCTGACAGAGAGCGGGGTACGCGGCGACCGTGGCTCTGGCCACCGGCCCTCGCGCTCCCGCTCCTTGCGCTCGTGACGATCGCGATCGCGGCCTCGACGCACGGTCTCTGGCTCGCCTGGCCGCTGATGTTCTTCGTCTTGTTCCGCTTCGCGGCGCCGCATCGCCGACCCTGGCATCACCGATCGAGGTGAATCTCAGCGCGCACTGAGCCTGAGGATCTACATTCCCCTTACGTGCCTACGCCCTACTGCCTGATATGAGGAAGCAAGTGCGCAGACTGTGGCTGGGCGACTGGCAGCGCGGCGACGAGGAACCGGCGCTCACCCAGCGGATCGGCACCGACTCGGATCCCGACGACACTGTCGTGGTACTGCCGGACGACGATGCCGGCGAGCCGCCGCGCCCCCAGCACCAGAGCAATCCAAAGCGGGCGATAGCGGCCGGCGCCGCGATCGCGGCGCTGTGCGCGCTCATCTTCGCTCTCTTCTCCGGTGGTGACAACAGCCAGCGGAACTCGGCGTTCGAGCAGGTTCCGCCCGGGCAGACGCCGCAGACGCAGATACCGCAGACGCCGCAGGTGCCCCAAGGGGCGCCGCAATCCGGCTTCGGCGGCGCCGACCTGACGGGCGCGGCGGCCGAGAAGGCAGCCAAGGCGGCGACCGCCAAATTCCCGGGCGACATCGAGCGCGTGACGGCCGGGCCTGGCGGCGGCGGCTACGTCGTGCACGTCATCCAGTCCGACGGTTGCGAGGTCCACGTGGTCGTCAGCGGCGGATTCAAAGTCCTCGGGTCGGACGCCGGCCAGGGCGGCTGTGCCCGCGGCGTCCCGCCGTCCGGAGCCACGCCGCAGGGCGGCTCGACAAATCAGAGCTAGCCGCTCAGGCGAATGGCGGCAATCAGCGCTGAAGGTGTAGTCAAGCGCTTCGGCTCAACAGTGGCCCTCGCCGGGGTCGATCTCGAAATTCCGGCCGGGATGGTCTTTGGCCTGCTTGGGCCCAACGGCGCAGGCAAGACGACACTCGTCCGGGTTCTCTCCACGCTCGTGACGCCCGACAGCGGGCGAGCGGAGATCCTGGGTCATGACGTGCTCCGAGAGCCCGTCGAGGTTCGCGAGGTACTCGGCCTGACCGGTCAGTTCGCCGCCGTGGACGAGATCTTGACCGGCCGCGAGAACCTCGAGATGTTCGGCCGGCTGTTCAAGCTGAGTCGAGACGACGCGCGCGCTCGCGCGGGCGAGTTGCTCGAGCGGTTCGACCTGGCTGATGCAGCCGACCGCGCCGCGCGCACCTACTCGGGTGGCATGCGGCGACGCCTGGATCTGGCCTCGAGCCTGCTGCGGCGACCGCAGATCCTGTTCCTGGACGAACCGACAACGGGACTCGACCCACGCAGCCGCAATCAGATCTGGGCCGCTGTGCGTGAGCTGCAGCGCGAGGGAACGACGCTCCTGCTGACGACGCAGTACCTCGAGGAGGCGGACCAACTCGCCGACCGGATCGCGGTAGTCGACCACGGGCGGGTCATCGCCGAGGGAACCGGCAACGAGCTCAAGGACCGCATCGGCGGTCAGCTCCTCGAGATCGAGCTCGCCGACGCCGGCGATCGCGACCGCGCGCGGGAGATTCTCACCGGAATCGGCTGCGGCCAGCCGGAGCCCGACGAGCGCGCCGACCGCCTGACGCTCCCGGCGCCGCGGGACGGGCTGGAGCTGATCGAGGACGCTGCGGCGGACCTTCGGCGCGCCCAGATCCGCGTGAGTGACATCGGGCTGCGCAGGCCGACGCTCGACGACGTCTTCCTGCAGCTGACAGGCGCACCGGCGAGTGAGGACGGCGGTCCACCGCCGCGCGTCGCTGCGCACCCGACACGCACGCCGCGGAGGGCGCGGGTGCGAGTGCAGATCCCCTCCTGGCCGATCGTGCGCGGAGCTGTCACGGACGCCGCCGTCGTCACCGCCCGGAACCTGCGCCACTTCACCAGAGAGCCTCAGCTCCTGATCTTCTCGACGATCCAGCCGATCATGTTCGTGCTGCTGTTCGTCTACGTCTTCGGCGGCGCCGTGGAGAGCTCGTTGCCCCCCGGCGTCACCTATGTCGACTTCCTCCTGCCAGGCATCTTCGTCCAGTCGGTGACCTTCCGCGCGTCGCAGACCGCCGTCGGCCTGTCACAGGATCTGGAGCGCGGCGTGATCGACCGCTTCCGCTCGATGCCGATGGCGCGCTCGGCTGTCCTGCTCGGGCGCACGCTCGCCGATCTGGTGCGCAACATCCTGATCATCGGGCTGATGATCGTGGTGGGCTACCTCGTCGGGTTCCGTTTCCACGGCGGGTTGTCCGGAGCGGTCGGCTGCGTCGCGATCGTCGCGGCGTTCGGCCTGGCGCTCAGCTGGATCTTCGCCTACGTCGCGCTCACGGTCCGGGGCGCCGAGGCCGCCCAATCGGCTGGCTTCGTCGTGACGTTCCCGCTGGTCTTCGCGAGCTCGGTGTTCGTGCCCGTCTCGACGATGCCTGACTGGCTCCAGTCGATCGCAAAGGTGAGCCCGGTGACGCTGACAGCCGACGCGGCGCGCTCGCTTGCGCTCACGGGAACGCCGCACTCGGTGGCCGGCTCGCTGGCGTGGATCGTGGGGATCCTGGCGGTCTTCGTGCCGCTCTCGGTCTGGCGCTACCGCCGGATGGGTTAGCGCTGGGAGGCGCCGGGAACATTTGATCCGTCGCAAGCTTTCCGCCCCACGGGCGTTGAAAAGATATGCACCGCTTCGCGCTCACGCTGTTCCTGTCACTTGCCGCCCTGTCGGTCATCCCCGCGGTCGCCGCCGCGTCCGGGGTCGCCTATCCCGATGCCGACTGGTCTGAGGCTTGGATTCCTTCCTCGGATGGCGTGACGCTGCATGCGGACGTCCTGCGGCCGAAGGGCGCAACCGACGCCACCAAAACCCCGGTCGTCGTCTCGATCGGCCCGTACTTCAACCACTCCGGTCAGACGGGTCCGGCGGGCCCCGCCGAGGGCACCAACTACGACCCCATCGGGCCGAACGCGGGGCCGTCGGAGCGCTTCCAGGACTTCGTGGAGGGCTCGGGCCTCCTCCAAAAGGCCTACACCTTCGTCATGGTCGACCTGCGCGGATTCGGCGGGTCGAACGGCTGCCTGGATTGGTCAGGCCCGGGCGAGCAGGCCGACGTGGTCAACGCGGTTCGCTGGGCGGCCACGCAGCCGTGGTCCACCGGGAAGGTCGGGATGTATGGCAAGTCCTACGACGCGCTGACCGGACTGATCGGAGTGGACAAGCAGCCGACGGGCCTGGCGGCAGTCGTCTCCCAGGAGCCCGTCTACGACGACTACCGGTACCTGTACGGGGACGGAATGCGGCGCGAGAACTCGGTTGCGACGCCTGCGCTCTACGACGGCATCGCGGCGACTCCTGGCCCGGTTACCGACGCGCCGAACTACAACGTCAACAGCCTTAACAACCCCGCCTGCCTTGCTCTGAACTTCAGCGCGCAGGCCGCGAACGATGACCACAACTCGGACTTCTGGAAGCTGCGCAACCTGATCCCGGGCGCAGCGGGCTCCAAGGTGCCACTTTTCCTGACCCAGGGCCTGACGGAGAACAACACCGTCGCCGACGGCCTGCAGCAGTACCTCGACAACCACACCGGCTTCGAGCACGCGTGGCTGGGCCCGTGGGAGCACGTGCGCGGCAACGAGACGGACCCGGACACCGGGCAGCTCAAGATGGGACGGGCCGGCTGGTTCGACGAGGTCATGCGCTACTACGACCGCTTCCTCAAGGGCGTTGCGCCCACCGTTGCCGACCCGCCCTTCGCCGTCCAGACCAACGACGGCAAGTGGCGCTCGGAAGCCAAGTGGCCGCCGGCCGATCGCAGCGACTACACGACGAACCTGCGCGCAGGCAGCTATGTCGACACCGCCCAGTCGTACTCGACGGGCTCGAGCAACGACCCGACCGCGACCTCGGGCGTCTGGACGATTTCGAAGCCGCTGCCCTACGACCTGCACCTCGCGGGCTCGGGCACGATGGTCGTCAACGTCACGACGACCATCCCGAACGCCAATCTCGCGGTCGACGTCTACGACCTCGACGCGAACGGGACCGGCCCACGCATCACCCGACAGGCCCATCTCATCCGCACCCCGGGCAACTCCTCGATCCGGCTCGAGCTGTGGTCGGCCGACTGGAAGCTCGCGGCGGGCCACCGCATCGGCGTCCGCGTCACCGACAACAACCAGGACTGGTGGACGCTGGCGTCGCCGACCGCCCAGCCGGTCACGGTCAACGGTGGGACGGTCACGCTGCCGTTCCTGCGCTACCGCCGCACGCAGACGATCCAGGGCGACCCCGGGACGCAGCTCGCCGGCTACCTGAGCGACACGGTCTCGGTCCCGGCAGACACGCTGGCGGCGTCGCAGGCCGACTTCACCCTGCCGCCCCCGCTCAAGACCGCACCGGCCGGATCGGTCTACACCGGTGGCTACACGGAGCCCGTCAAGCGGTAGGAGGCCGAACCCGCTCACCCGCGCGAACCGCTATGTCCAGGCGGTTCGCGGGCGGCGCGAGCGGGCAGGTCCAGCGGACATCGTATGAGCACGACGGCTGGTAGGCGAAGTTGAAGTCGAGTACGAGCCGCCCGTCGCTGACGCCGAGGTCGGCGCCCTTGATGGTGTCGAGGATGTAGCGGCCGGCGCCATAGGTCTCGTCGCCGCTCGTCGCGTCGGCAAATGGCAGGAACAGGCCCCCGCCATAACTCTCGAGCCAGTAGAGGTCCAACTCCACCTGCTCGGCACGGGCGACGCCGAAGCGCCGGAAGCTCATCGTCTCGCCGTCGCTCGAGGGCAGCTCGAAGCGCTGCTCGTCTGCCGCCTCGACCATCGCGAACAGCCGCCACGCGGGGTCGTAGTCGAAGACATGCGGCCCCGTATAGGCCGGCCGCTCGTCGACCGGAATCGGCGACTGTGGGTGCTCCCGGAAAAGCCGCTCCCGCTCGCGACGCCAGAGCGCCCAGGCCGCCATCGGCTCGGACCGATGCCGCACGCGCGCGTACAGCTCGAATACGTACCGCTTCCACTCGAGCAGGTCAAGCTCGTCCACGGTCCGAAGCTACACGCTGAACTCGGCGACGAGCGCCGAGTGATCCGACAGGCGAAGCTCGCGCCGCCAGTCGTGGCGGTATTCCACGCGCTCCACTTGGACGTCGTCGGAGACGACCAGATGGTCCAGGCGGTAGCCACCACCCCACTGCGGCCACTCCCATGACGGGTTCTTGTGGTCCCACCCATGGAGATCGCGGTATGCGTCGCGGAACCCGTGTTCCTCGAGACCCCGAAGGAGTGCGAGCTCTGCAGCGTCCCAGCGCTCTCCCCGCTCGGGACGCAACTTGCCATGGCGGGTCCGCGCGAAGGTCCAGATCGTTCGGTCGGGCTTCTCCGCACGCGGAGTGTTGAAGTCACCGCAGACGATGCGCGGCTCTGCGGCCGCGGACGACAGGTGTGCCAAGAGCGCCTCGTGCGTCAGCACCTTCGCGAGGCCAGGGCTGGGGCTGACCGGTGAGTGGACGTTGACGATTTCGCTGCGCCCAAGGCGCACCGACAGCACCCGTTCCGGCCATGGCACGCCGGGGACCGGCACTTCCGCGATCGGCTCGCGCGCCGCCGTCAGAACACCGAGCGGCCGGCGCGCGTCCGGCCGCGCCGCGATGTCGGCGACCGCAACGTGATCGAGCCCGCCAATACGGAGCGCCTCCCGCCAGAGCGGCGCGGACGCCTTGGTGACCTCCTGCAGGCAGACGATGTCCGGCGACTCCGCAAGCACGCAGTACGCCTGCTCGGCCAGCCGCTTCAGGCGACCAGCGACATTCCAGCTGACCAGGATCACGATCGTGACAGTCTGCGCCGTCATGAATGGCTTGGCCGGCGCGCGTCCCATCATCGACACCCACATCCATCAGTGGGATCCGTTCACGACGCCGCGCGAGGTGAGCCGGCTGGCGCCTGTGTACCGCCGCGCTCCGCGCCTGTTCGAGCGGTTGTTCCCCCTCCTCGCGGGAAAGGCGAACCGCGAGACGCTTCTTACGCCTCGCCACGCGTTGCGCCCCTACCTGCCAGCCGACTACCTGCGCGACGTTGCGGCGCTGCCCGCCACGTTCGGGCTTCAAGTCGAGGCCGTGATTCACGTCGAGGCCGACTGGCACTCCGATGACCCCGTCGAGGAAACCCGCTGGGTCGACGGCCTGCCGTTCGGGCGCGACGGCGCGCCGCGACTGGCGGCCGTAATCGGTCACGCCGATCCTCGCCAGCGAGGCTTCGCGGAGGTATTGGACAGACACGCCGCTGCCAGCGGCCGCTTCCGCGGTATCCGCTGCATGGCCGCGTGGCACCCGGACCCTAAGGTCCGGAACTGGTCGGCCGGCGAGCGGATCCTCCGCTCGCCGGAGTTCCTGCGCGGGTTCGCGGCACTCGCCGAACGCGGCCTCACTTTCGACGCATACGTCTTCTCGCGACAACTGCCGGACGTCGTGGTGCTGGCCCGGGAGTACCCCGACACGACGATCGTGCTGGATCACTACGCCCCGCTCGTCGGCTGGCTTGGACCGATGGGAAAGGCGACCGGCCGGACGGACAGCGAGCGTGCCGACCTGCTCGCGCGCTGGCGCGACGACATCGGTGCGCTCGCCGAGCACCCGAACGTAGTCGCCAAGCATTCGGGGCTCGCGTTTCCCCCGCTCGGCTTCGGACAGCCCGGCATCGACCGCGCCGCGCTTGCCGGGAAGATCAGGCCGCTCGTCGACCACGTGACCGACGCCTTCGGCGAGGACCGCGTCTTGTTCGGCTCGAACTTCCCGATGGACAAGGCGGTCACGTCGTACGAGGTGATCGCCGGAGCGCTGGTCGACACCCTCGCTCCGCGCGGTGACCGCCTGCTCGCGAAGGTCTTCCGCGAAAACGCGGAGCGCGTCTACCGAACGGAGCCCTAAGGCCAGCCCGCGTGCGGCGCCGGAGCCTCGGCCACCAACACCTGGCCGGTACGTGCCTTTCCGACCTCCGCCGGCCCGCGCCATTCCTGCGCGAGGATGAAGAGCGTCGAGCCCTCGGGGCCGCCGAGCATGCAGGCGAAGCAGCCGCGATCGACGTCGATCGTCTGCAGCCTCTCACCGCCCGCGGCCACGCGCACGCAACAGCGGTGCGGCACGTCGGCGTACCAAACCGCACCCTCGGAATCGAGGCAGATGCCATCGGGGTTGTGGTCACCGAGGTCGGCCCACGTGCGCCGGTTGCCGAGCGTGCCGTCCACCCCGATCTCGAAGGCCGTGAGCTCCTTCCCGTACGAGTCGGCGACGATCAGAGTCGAGTTGTCGGCGGTCACGGCCATGCCGTTAGGGAAGGCGATGTCGCCGGCTAGCTCCATGGCACGAGCATCGGGTGTGACGAGCGCGACCGTGCCCGGCGCAAAGTCGGCCCCGGCCATCATGTCGAACCCGGCGCCGTTCACGTAGGCGTTGCCGCGTCCGTCCACGACGATCTCGTTCAAGGCGTGTGCTCTCAGATCGCTCAGGTCGCAGTGGGTGGCGAGGGAGCCGTCTTCCTCCATGCGCAGCAGCTTGCGGCCGCTCGTGACGAGCATCGGCCCGTCCGGCAGCCAGTCGATCGAGAACGGCAGTGACCGCACGTTGGCGACTACCTCGCTGCGCCCGTCGAGGTCGAGCGCGATCACCTCTTGCGCGACCCAGTCGCAGAACCAGAGCCGGCCATCGTGCCAGCGGGGCGACTCGCCCATGGCGATTCCGGACATGAGGACATCGCGGGCGATCACGTGCTCGTCGTCGAGGCTCGCTGAGAGTCCTCGCCGCCCACGAGCGTGCGCAGGACGCTCAGGTCGTGGTCCAGGACGGTGATGTCGGCTGGACCGCCCGTCGCGATCCGGCCCAGGTCGGGACGGCCGATGAGCAGCGCCGGCGCGCGCGAAGCGGCATGCACCGCCTGCGCGAGCGACGCCCCCTTCTCGACCAGGTTCGCCACGGCCCGGTCCATCGTCAGCACGCTGCCGGCGAGCGTGCCGTCGGGCAGGCGCACCTCTCCGTCGCGAACCTGGACGTTCTGGTGGCCGAGGCGGCTGTCGGCCGCGCTCAGCCCAGCGGCGGCGATGGCGTCGGTCACGAGGTTGAAGCGCTCGCGCGCGGCGAGGAACGCGGCGTACGCCGCCTCGGGCGCGAGGTGGACGTCGTCGACGATCGCCTGGACGGTCACGTCGTCGCGCACGAGCGCAGCTCCGGCCAGGCCGGGATCGCGCGGCATCCAGCGCCTGTGCGCGTTGTAGACGTGCGTGATGGCGCGGGCGCCGCGGTCGAAGGCGCGGTGGGCGGTCTGCACGTCGGCATCGCTGTGACCGCACGAGACGACGATTCCGCGCTCCGTGAGGTACTCGACCAGGTCGATGCCGCCGGGTCGCTCGGGAGCGAGCGTGACCACCCTCACCGGCCCCGCGTCACAGAGTTCGCCGGCGAGTGCGAGGTCGGGGTCCTGGATGTAGCGCTCGTCATGTGCCCCCGCCCAGCGGCGCGAGATGAACGGGCCCTCGAGATGGACACCGAGGATGCGCGGTGCGGAATCTGACGCGGCATCGCTGACCGCTTCGAGTGCCGGGTGGTAGTCGCTCACGGGGGATGTGACGAACGTCGGCAGGTACGCCGTCACACCCGTCGCAGCGAGAGCGCGGCCCACGGCGCGGTAGTCGTCTGGCTCGGCGGTGAGGAAGTCAACCCCCACGAAGCCGTTGATGTGCAGGTCGATGAAGCCGGGTACGGCGATGCCGTGCGCACCCGGACCGGGGCTGATCCCGACTTCGGCGACCTGCCCAGAGGCGATGCGCACGTCGCCCGGGACGAGCACGTCGCCGACGAGCGCTGCGGTGACCCCAAGCTCCATGATCCCAGTATCCATCCTCTCCCCTGAGTTCTAGACCATATCGCTTGACAGGTCTAGACCACCTTGTTACGTTGCGGCGCACGCGGCATCGGCCGCTTGAGTTTCGACGAGGGAGGGAGACCTTCGAGATGATCTTTTCAAGGCGAATCGGCGCTCTGACCGCGGTCGGTGCGCTTGCGATCGCAGCCACTGGCTGTGGCAGCTCGGGAGGCGGCTCGTCCTCCACCAGCAGCGGCGGCGCCGGCACCAGCGGCAAGGGCGCCAAGATCGCATTGTTGCTGCCGGAGAACAAGACGGCGCGCTACGAGCATCAGGACAAGCCGTACTTCGAGGCAGCGGTGAAGAAGCAATGCCCGAACTGCACCGTCCTCTACAACAACGCCAACCAGGATCCGGCCCGGCAGCAGCAGCAGGCTGAGGCTGCGATCACCAACGGCGCGAAGGCGATCGTCATCGACGCCGTCGACGTCAAGGCCGCTGCGAGCATCGCTCAGGCAGCGAAGCGTGCGAAGGTCCCGGTGATCTCTTACGGGCGCCTGATTGCGAACGCCCCTCTGGACTACTACATCTCGATCGACCCGTACAAGGTCGGTCAGCAGCAGGCGCGGCGACTGTTGACCGCGCTCGGCGGTGGTCAGGGCAAGCGCGTGGTGATGATCAACGGGTCCCCCACCGACAGCAACGCCGCGCCCTACAAGAACGGCGCTTTGAGCGTGCTCAAGGGGGCGGGCGTGAACATCGTCAAGTCCTATGACACCCCGGACTGGAGCCCGGACAAGGCCCAGACCGAGATGGACCAGGCGATCACCTCGCTGGGCAAGGGCGGCTTCGACGCGGTGTATTCCGCCAATGACGGCATGGCGAGCGGCGTGGTCGCCTCGCTCAAGAGCGCCGGCATCAATCCGGCGTCACGCCCGGTCACGGGCCAGGACGCGGAGCTCGACGGCGTGCAGCGCATCCTCGCGGGCGAGCAGCTGATGACCGTCTACCAGCCGATCAAGCAGATCGCGCAGGCGGCCGCCAAGATCGCTGTCCCGCTGGCGCAGGGCCAGACGCCACCGCCGATCGCGAAGACGAAGGTCAACAACGGGACGGAGAAGGTCCCGTCGGTGCTGCTGAACACGGTCGTCGTGGACAAGCACAACGTCGACGCCGTGATCAAGGCGGGCTTCCTCAACGCGAAGCAGCTTTGCACGGGCGCCTACGCGAAGGACTGCACCAAGGCGGGGATTGCCTCTTGAGTCGCATGGCGGATGGGCAGGCGCTCCCACGGCGCCTGTCCAAACGCCTGCCGAAGGGCGAACAACTGAGGGAGATCATGTCTGAGCTGATCGCAACGCTGGAACCAGGGGCGTCGCTGCCCTCGGAGCGTGAGCTGGCGGAGCGCTACGGCATCGCGCGGATGACGGTTCGCACCGAGCTGGACCGGCTGGTCGGCGACGGGCTCGTGTACCGCATCCACGGCCGCGGCACGTTCGTTGCGGCGCCGCGGGTGACGCAGGCGATGACGCTGAGCTCGTTCTCGGAGGACATGCGCGAGCGCGGGCTCGCGCCGGGCTCGCAGATCCTCGCGTGCCACGTCGTCCTCGCCACGAGCGAGGTCGCTGGGCGGCTGGAGATTGCGGACGGCTCGCGGGTGATCCGGATCCACCGCGTGCGCACGGCCGACGGCGAGCCGATGGCGGTCGAGGAGGCGTTCCTGCCGGCCCATCCATTCGCCGGCCTCGACCAAGCCGATCTGGAGCGGGGGTCGTTGTTCGAGCTGCTCGAGGACCAGTGGGGCGTGGAGCTCACGGCGGGCGAGCAGCGGGTCGTCGCGGTGACGTTCGACGACGTGCAGGCGCGGTTGCTCGGTGTCGAGGCGGGCGCGCCCGGCCTGCTGTTCCAGACGACCGGGCGCGACGGCGAGGGCGCGCCGATCTACACGGCCTGGACCTGGTACCGCGGTGACCGCTACGAGATCCGGCTGTCGCAGGTGCGCCCATGACAGCCGGCAGCGTGATGGCTGCGGAGATGGCCGAGCAGCCGGGGATCCTGCGCCGCCTGATTGACGAACGTGACGATCTGATGGCACGTGTGCGCGCAATCCTCCCCCCACCCCCACTCCGCGTCGTGGTCGTCGCGCGCGGCTCGTCGGACCATGCCGGCATCTACGGGCGCTACGTGCTCGAGCACGCGACACGGACGCCGGTCGCACTTGCGGCGCCCAGCCTGCATACCCGCTACGGCGTCGACACCGACTACAGCGGCTACCTGGCGATCGCCGCCAGCCAGTCGGGACGCACGCCGGAGATCGTGACTGCGCTCGGGCACATGCGCTCACGCGGTGCGGTCGCGATTGGGGTCACCAACGACTCAGATAGCCCCCTGGCGCAGTCGGCCGATCTCGCGCTCAGCCTCGAGGCGGGACCCGAGCGGGCCATTCCCGCGACGAAGACGTTCACGGCGCAGCTTGCGATCTTCGCGCTGCTGGCCGAGGCGATGGGTCCTGTCCCGTGGTCCGACGCGGATTGGGCGGCGGTCCCGCAGTCAGTCGAGGCGGCGCTTGCCGATCCAGCACCGGCAGATCCGGTCGCGGCCGGAATAGGCGATGCGCGTGCCGCAGTCGTGCTCGCGCGCGGCTTCCTGTTCAGCGTTGCGCTCGAGGCGGCGCTCAAGCTCAAGGAGACGACGTCGCTGCTGGCGTGGGCGGATTCAACCGCCGACTTCCGTCACGGGCCGATCGCGGTGGTGGACTCGGCCCTTCCGGTGCTGGCCATCTCCGCGGCCGGGCCCTGCGCTGCGGACGTCGCCGAGATCACGCGCGACATCCGGGCGCGCGGAGGCAACGTGTTCTCGATCGCGGACAGCTCCGACGCCGAGATCCCGATTCCGCCGGGAGTGCCCGAAGCGCTCGCGACGATTCCGGCGGCCGTGCGCGCTCAGCAGCTCGCGCTCGCACTCGCGCGCCACCGCGGACTCGACGCCGACGCACCCGCGGGCCTGTCGAAGATCACCGCCACCATCTGACTCTCCGCCATGACGGATGGGACGCTGACGTTCGACATCGGTGGCTCGAGCGTCAAGGTCGCCGTGGTCGACGGCGGCGCGCAGCCGCGGATCGCGGCGCGCCCGTTCGACCCGATCCCGCTGCACGCCTGCGACATCGACGAGCTGACGGACGTCGTGCTGTCGACCACGGCTGCAGCCCTGCGGGATTTCGAGGCGCTCGGTCGCGTCGCGGTCAGCACGACGGGGGTCGTCGATCCGGACGGGACGGTCACGATGAGCGGGTCCATCAGCGGCTACGACGGCACGTCTTGGGCGAAGACGTTCGAGGAGTCGTTTCCCGGGCGATTCGAGGTGGTCCACGTCGGCAACGACGGCGACTGCGCAGCGTGGGCCGAGTTCGTCGCCGGCAGCGGGCGGAGCGTCAAGTCGCTTGCGCACTTCGTGCTTGGAACGGGCCTGGGCGGTGGCGCCATCGTCGGCGGCGAGCTCGTGGCGGATCCGCCCGGGGGCCGCGGCAACTTCGCACACGTCGCAGTTCCCGCACAAGAGCGGCGAACGTGCGCGTGCGGGAATCCCTACTGCGCCGAAGCGTTCGCCGCCACCCGCGGCGTGTTGTGGAGCGCGCCGAACGGGACTGCCACCATCCGCGAGTTGTCGACGCTGATGATGGACGGCGACCCCGCCGCGACCGCCGCCTTTGCGAGCGGCGGCGAGTGGCTCGGACACGCGATCGCCACCGTCACGGGCATCCTGGAGATCGAGACGGCGACGATCGGCGGCGGCCTGGCACTCGCGGCGCGGACGTCAGCGGAGAACGTCTACGTGGATGCGGCGCGCCGCACCGTGCGGGACCTGGCCGCCTCGCCGGTACAGGTGCTCGAGAGCGGGCTTGGCAACGACGCCGGCCTGCTCGGCGCTGCGGCGCTGGCGAATTCGCATGAGTCCCCTCGATGACGTCCGGGCATATCCTCGGCCGATGCCCGAGCAAGGAGTCGTAAGCGCCACCCTGTTCAGCGACCCCGGATGTCCGTGGGCCTATTCCGGCAGGCCCGCACTGGCGCGTGTGAAGTGGCGGTTCGGCAGCCAGATCGACTGGCGACTCGTCCTGATCGGGCTCAGCGAGAACACCGACCGCTACAGCGCGCGCGGTTTCACGCCGGCGACGCAATCCGCCGGCTGGGCCAGGTTCCAGCGCCGCTTCGGAATGCCGTTCGCGCTGCTGGTAAAGCCGCGGCTCGCGCCGACCACCCGGGCGTGCCGCGCGATCATTGCCGCGCGCGAGATCGACCCAGGCATGGGCGACAGCGCCTTGCTCGCTCTGCAGTTGCTCCAGTTCACGACAGCGGGCTTGCTGGACGACGACGACGATCTGCGCGCGGCGCTGGGGCGAGTGGCGGGGTTGGACGCGGACGCAGTGGTCGGCTCAATCGACGACCCGGAGGTCATCTCGCTCTACGAACAGGACAAGGCGTTCGCGCGAGAGGCCGAGGGAACTCCCATCCACGTCCAGGATCGGCACTCGACCTCGGATGGACCGGTCCGTTACACGGCGCCGTCGGTCGTCTTCGAGCATCGCGACGGGCGGCGGGTCGATGTCGGTGGCTTCCAACCGTTCGAGTCGTACGACAACGCGCTGGCGAACCTCGACACCTCGCTCGAGCGGCGGGCAGCGCCATCCGACCCCCTCGAGGCGCTCCAAGAGTTCAGGGACGGGCTCACGACGGCGGAGGTCGCAGCGGTGATGCGGCCATCGGATCTGGCCGAGGAGGACCGTCCGGACGCCGCGCGCCAGCTGCTGGCACTGGCGGCGAGCGGCGCGATCGTTGGCGAGCCCACAGGTGCAGACGCGATGTGGCGCGTCAGGTAGCGTTCAGCCCCTCGACGGGGGGCCCAACGAGAAATGGGAGGGATTCCATGTTGAAGCTTCGATCGACGGTCGTTCTGTCTCTATTGGTCGCGCTCACGCTGGGTGCGTCAACGGCAAGCGCCCGGCCACCGGCACGAGGGGCGTCGGACTTCGGGCCCAACGTGTTCGTCTTCGACCCGAGCATGCCGGTCGCCGATATCCAGGCGAAGGCGGACGCGATCTACGCGCAGCAGGTCGACAACGAGATGGGCACGAACCGCTATGCGCTGCTGTTCAAGCCCGGCACCTACGGCACCGACGCCCACCCGCTGCTGTTGAAGGTCGGCTACTACACCGAGGTCGCCGGCCTTGGAGCCTCGCCTGACGACACCGTCATCAATGGCAAGGTCGACGTCTACAACCGCTGCTCCGTCGACAACACCGGCGCGACCCGCTGCGACGCCCTCGACAACTTCTGGCGCACGCTCTCCAACCTGTCGATCCACGTCAACGGCACGGGTCAGGACGGCTGTACTGCCTCGGCGGACTTCTGGGCGGTCTCGCAGGCCGCACCGATCAGGCGCGTCGACATAAGCGGCGGCAACCTCTCGCTCCAGCATTACTGCACTGCCGGACCGCAGTTCGCGAGCGGCGGCTTCATCGCCGACTCGAAGCTGCCGTTCGTCATCAACGGCTCGCAACAGCAGTGGCTGACGCGCAACTCCGAGATCGGGGGCTGGTCGAACGCCGTCTGGAACCAGGTCTTCTCGGGCGACGTAGGCGCACCGGACGACGCCGGCTTCCCGAGCCCGCCGTACACGACGCTCGCGACAACGCCGATCAGCCGCGAGAAGCCGTTCCTGTTCGTCGATCAGGACGGCAACTACAACGTCCGCGTGCCCTCCGCTCAGACGGGCAGCAGCGACGTCTCGTGGTCCGGGGGCACGACGGCAGGCCGCACGATCCCGCTGCATGACTTCCTCGTGGCCACGCCGTCGACCCCGTGGCACGAAATCAACTCAGCGCTCGCCCGCGGCATGAACCTCCTGCTGACGCCCGGGGTCTACGACGTCTCACGCAGCATCTCGGTAAAGCGCGCCCACTCGGTCGTTCTTGGTCTGGGCCTCGCGACACTCACCGCCGAGAACGGCACGGTGCCGCTCAAGGTGGCCGACGTTCCAGGCGTCGTGATCGCAGGCGTGACAGTCGACGCCGGTCCGGTCGAGTCGCCGGTGCTGCTTCGCGTCGGCAAGCGCCAGGGCCACGTCAACCCGAAGAAGAGCGATGCGTCCGATCCGACCACGCTGTCGGACGTGTACTTCCGGGTAGGCGGCGCGCACATCGGCAAGGCCGACACCGCGCTCGAGGTCAACAGCGACCACGTGTTGATCGACAACGCATGGATCTGGCGCGCCGACCATGGCGTCGAGAACTTGTCCGACACCGAGCGCTGGAACACGAACATCGGCCGCAACGGCCTGGTCGTCAACGGCGACGACGTGACGGCGACCGGCCTGTTCGTCGAGCACTTCCAGCAGTACAACACCGTCTGGAAGGGCGAAAACGGGACCACGATCATGTACCAGAGCGAGCTCGCGTACGACCCGCCGAGCCAGGCGGACTGGATGCACGACGGCGTGAACGGCTGGGCCGGTTACAAGGTCGGCGACCAGGTGAAGACCCACCACCTGTACGGCGGCGGTGTGTATGTCTTCAACCGCAACAACCCGTCGATCCACACGGAGAACGGCTTCGAGGTGCCGACCACGCCGGGCGTCCAGCTCCACCACATCATGACGGTCAACCTGAACGCCGGGACCATCGATCACGTTGTCGACGGAGTCGGTGGGCCGGCGGATACCAGCCGTGTTGGTGTGCCGGTGTACGTAGTCGACTACCCGTAAACCGCTGTGCGGGCGCCGCGACGGCACGCCGTACCCCATGCGCATGCCGTCAGCGACGCCCTGCAGCGATGGCTCGACAGCGAGGGCGTCAAGACGCTTGGCAGCATCATCGAGCTCTTCGGCGAGAAGAGCTTTGCGCTGCTGTTCATCCTGCTCCTCGGCGTCTCGGCGCTCCCTCTGCCGACCGGTGGGGCAACCCACGTGTTCGAGGTCATCGCGATACTCCTGGCGTTCCAGCTGATCGCCGGTCGGCGCGAGATCTGGCTCCCGCAGCGCTGGCGCACCCTCGGTCTCGCCGGACCGACGCAACAGCGCTTCCTGGTGCGGTTGATGCGCACAGTCCGCTGGCTCGAGCGCTTCTCGCGCCCGCGGCTGAGCCTGCTGTTCGACCACCGCGCGTCGAATCTCGTGTTCGGCGTGCTCGTCGTCGCAGGCTCGGCGGCGGCGTTCGTCGCGCCGCCGTTCTCGGGGCTGGACACGCTGCCGTCGATGGGCGTGGTGCTGCTGTCGCTCGCCGTCCTGCTGGAGGACTTCGCCTTCGTGCTCGGGGCGCTCGTGATTGGCACGGCCGGCGTGATTCTCGAGGTCATCGTGGGCCGCGCCGCGCTCAAGGGAATCGGGAGCCTGTTCTAGCAACCGCCCTCCAAGACACGACGTCAGCGTAGGGTCACGCCGTAGCGCGTCGAAAACCGAACCAATAGGCGGAACTGAGGGGTGTGGTCATGCCACTGAATCGCAAGCTCGTCGTCGAGTTCATCGGGACGTTCTTTCTCGTATTCACCGTCGGCATGGCGGTGAGGGACGCCGGGGCCCTGGCCCCGCTTGCCATCGGCGCAGTGCTGATGGTGATGGTGTTCGCGGGCGGTCACGTGTCCGGCGGGCACTACAACCCCGCCGTCAGCACCGCAGTACTCGTACGCGGGAAGATGGAACAGAACGAGTACGTCGCATACATCGTCACCCAGGTGCTCGCGGGCATCGCCGCGGCGGTCGTGATCATCATCCTCGGCTACGACTTCAACGTCGCGCAGAAGGTCGCCGGCGTGGGCAAGATGCTGATCGTCGAGTTCCTGTTCACGTTCGCGCTCGCCTACGTGGTCCTCAACGTCGCGACGGCGCGCGGGACGGAGGGCAACTCGTTCTACGGCCTGGCGATCGGCTTCACGGTCGGGGCTGGTGCGTTTGCGGTCGGCGCTGTCTCCGGCGGCGCCTTCAATCCCGCGGTCGCGATCGGCGCGATGGTCATGGGCCTGCTGTCGTGGAGCGACATATGGGTCTACCTGATCGCGAACCTGCTTGGTGGCGCAGCGGCGGCTTGGGTCTTCCTCTACACGCAGCCGGCCGAGAAGGTGGCGGGCGACATACGAGCGGCCGAGGCCGGCGACACGGGGACGACCGCGCGCAGCAGGCTCGACTGACCTCCACGCTCGGTCAACCCACGGCTGACCGAGTGAAGGAGCGGACCGCAAGCGCGCTGAAGGCGGTAGCGAAGACGAGTACGACCGTGAGGCTCAGCCACGCTTCGAGCGTCGTGTTCGACAAGCCCCAGATGTCGTGCAGGCCGCCTCCCTTCGGGTCGACGAAGCCGTAGCGCATGAGCGCGAGGGCGTGGGTCAGCGGGAGGAGCTTCGCGAACGTGGTCAGCAGTCCCGGCAGCGCAGCGATCGGGAAAAGGGCGCCGGCGAAGAACCACGGCACGATCGCGATCGCCGGCGTGGCGGCGATGTACTCCTCCTGCCGGCCGATGCGTGCGGCAAGTGTCTCGGCGATCGCGTACATGAGCACCACGAAGAGCAGTGCGGCGACCGTGAACCAGACGATCCCCGCCGGCCGGATCTGGAAGTCGGCGCCGCGGACCGCTGCCACGGCGATCACGACGACCACCTGAAGCGCACAGAGTGTGCTCACCACCAGCAGGTTGCCGACGATGAGCAGTGGACGTGGGATCGGCGCCGCGAGAAGTTCGCGCTGAGCGCCGTTGTCGCGATCAACGAGCACGCTGAGGCCCGCGAACGTGGTAGCGAGCGGAACGAGCAGGCCGACAGTCCCCACCGCCACGAACGCCAAGTAGTCGATGTGCGAGTGGAGGCCACCAAGCGCGCTCTGGAGCGCCGGCGCGATGACAAGGGCGAACATGATCGGCGTGATCATCGGAACCGCGATCTGGCGCGGGTTGTGCGCAGTCAAGGCGGCACGTCGGGACGCAAGCGTCCGGAGCGCACGCCCGAGGCGGGTAGGTCGCCGCGCCGATGCCGGCCGTGCGCGGTTGGTTGGTTCGGCAATGGTGGTGGCCATCGTTGTTGCTCCTTTCCGAGCGATCTCAGGCGGCGAGGGCGAGGTCGTCGCCCGTCAGCCGCAGATAGACGTCGTCAAGCGTCGGTTTCCGGGTGCTGATAGCGGTCGTGCGCAGGCCTGCTTCGCCAATTGCGGTGAGCGCGTCGCCCGCACTCGCTCCATGCAGCGGCACGGTCAGCGTCGAGCCGACGACATAGGCCTCAGCGGCGGCGATGCCATGAGCGCCGAGCGCGGCGAGAGCGACCGCCACGTCGCCATCGACACGGAGCTCGAGCAGCTCACCTCCTACGTCGGCGAGCAGCGCCCCAGGCGTGTCGAGCGCAACGATCCGCCCATCGTGGATGATCGCCACCCGGTCGCAGAGCCGCTGGGCCTCCTCGAGGTAATGGGTCGTGAGGACGATCGTCATCTCCTGACGGTTGCGCAGCCCGGCGATCACGTCGAGCAGCTCGAACCGGATCCGCGGGTCGAGCCCGACTGTGGGTTCGTCGAGGAAGAGCACACGCGGATCCGACACGAGCGCGCGGACGATCTCGAGTCGCCGCCGCTCGCCGCCGCTGTAGCCGGCGACCTCCCGGTCGAGGAGCTCGGCGATGTCGAGCGCGCGCGCGAGCTCGCCGATCCGTGCGGCGGCTGGCGCGGGATCGACCCCCCACAGGTTGGCGTGGAGCTCGAGGTTGGCGCGACCGCTGAGTGTGCGGTCCACGACCGATTCCTGAAAGACGACACTCGCGACGCTGCGTGCGCTCAGCGGCTGCTTGACCACGTCGTGGCCCGCAAGCACCGCCGTGCCGCTCGTCGGCGCAATCGTCGTGGTGAGCATCCCGATCGCGGTCGACTTGCCGGCCCCGTTTGGCCCGAGCAGCCCGAACACCTCGCCGGCGGCGACGTCGAAGTCGATGCCCTTCACCGCCTCGACTCCGCCGACGTAAGTCTTCTTCAGCTGGTTGACATGGACGATTGCCATCGCGTTCTCCATCTCGTTGGTTGCACGCGTATGACGAGGTGCCGGATGCGGATGTGACCAAGGCGGACTGTCACATCCAGGGTGTTCGCGGAGTCATACGGGTATGACCGCGGGCGAGCTTCTAGCTGAGGAGTTCGAGCAGCATCGGGTGCGCCTGCGGGCGGTCGCGTACCGCATGCTCGGCTCGCTGAGCGATGCCGACGACGCGGTCCAAGAGGCCTGGATTCGGCTGAGCCGCTCCGACGCCGAGGCGATTGCGAACCTGCCTGGCTGGCTGACTGCCGTCGTGGCGCGGGTCTCGCTCGACATGCTGCGCGCGCGCCGTGCGCGCCACGAGGACTACGTCGGCAGCTGGCTGCCGGAGCCGCTGGTCAGTCTGGAGAACGGCGAGAGCGAACCCGAGACCGAGGCCCTGCTCGCCGACTCGGTCGGCATCGCGCTACTCGTCGTGCTCGACTCGCTGTCGCCCGGCGAGCGCCTCGCGTACGTGCTGCACGACATGTTTGCCGTGCCGTTCGACGAGATCGCTCCCCTCGTCGGGACCACGACGGGAGCCGCGCGGCAACTCGCCAGCCGCGCGCGCCGAAGAGTGCAGGGTGCTGCGCCGGCCGTGGACGATGCGGACCGGCAGCGGCAGCGCGAACTCGTCGACGCCTTCCTGGCGGCGTCGCGGGAAGGCAACTTCGAGGCGCTGATCAGCGTGCTCGATCCGGACGTGGTGTTCCGGATCGATGCCGGCGGCCGCGCGCCGCGTGCCCGGGCGCCTATCAGCGGCGCAGAACGGGTCGCACGTCAGGTTCTTGCACGGGGCAGGCCGTTCGCGCGCCTGGCGCGTGTTGCGAGCGTCAATGGTTCGCCGGGATTGGTCATCGCTCCCGGAGCGAACCCGATCGCCGTTGTCGGCTTCACCTGCGCCCGGAGACGGATCGTCGCGATCGACCTGATCGCGGACCGCGCCAAGCTGCGGCTCAGGCCGCTCGGCTGAACCGCTGCTCGACCTTGTCGAGGTCCATGCCTTCAAGGCGTCTTCGGTGACGCAGCGTGGCGCCGGGCCGGGAACGGCCCGGCGCCACACTCAGCGTCCTATCGCGCGAGGCGCCCCCTCGCTCGTGCCTTGAGCCGGGCCGACTTGAACCGGGCCGCCGCCCTGTGGGCGGTTGCCGCTCTGGCGGCGCTGGCCTGGCTGGACCCGAAGTTGTAATTCGCCATGCGCGACGTCATGTCGGCGAACGCCTTGGACATGAACGTCAGCACGTTCGGGTCGTTGTTGCTCAGGTTGTCGCACCAGCGGAACGGGTTGTCAACGCAGCCGCCGTCGAAACTCGGCACGTTGCCCTCGTAGTTGCCGGTGTACCCACCGAACAGGTTGACTTCCTCCTGCGTCTTGCAGCAGTCCTGTCCGGTCAGCATGCCGCTGGCGGGCACGCCCGCCAACTGGAATTGCTCGGCGTCGGTTCCCACCGGCGAGAAGAAGATGTGGTTCTTCCCGATGGAGTCGAAGTAGTTCACGCCCATGTCGCGCGCGATCTTCGACGGCTCGTACACATTTGCCGGGAACTGCGTGCCGACCGTGCGGGTGAAGAAGTCCACGGCCGCCGGGTCGAGGATGCCGATGGAGTAGTTCGGCGTCGCCATCACGTCCGAGTCGAGGTCGTAGCTGATCTTCCCCAACTCGCTCGCCGAGAGGTTGTTGACGTAGTGCTTCGAGCCCAGCTCGCCGAGCTCCTCGCCACCGAACCAGATGAACCGCAGCTTGTTCCGCGGGTGGACCTTCCTCATCATCTGGGCGATGTCCAGAATCGTGACCGAGCCGGAGCCGTTGTCCAGCATGCCGGCGCCATAGATGGCGTCGAGATGCCCGTCGACCACCAGGACGTGGTTCGGATCGCCACCCTTGGATTCCGCGATGAGGTTGTAGTCGTCGCGGGTGTCCGAGACCGTGTGAATCGAGATGCTCATCACCGGCGGCGTGCTCGTCTGCGTCTCCTTGAACAGCTGGTCACCGACGGCGAACGACGTGAACGCGACGGGAATCGTCGGGGGGTTCGGGACGGCGCCATTGAAGACCCCGATACGGCCGGCGGGGTTGGGGTTGCCCTCGTTGAAAATGATTACGCCCGACGCTCCATGAGCGACTGCGTTGTCGATCTTCGCCTGGAACGTGCAGGTGCCGCGCTGGATCAGAGCGATGTTCCCCGGTTGGAAGCCGGCGAAGTCCACATCCGGGTCGCAGCCGCTCGCCGAGCTCGGAGTGTCGGTCGGCGGGTCGACGATGGGACCAACAGCCTGAACAGTGGCACCCGCTGTCTCCCCTTGGCTAGGCCCGGGGTTCCACTCGTCGACGAGCTTGAAGTCATGCGCGCTCGGCGAGCTTTCGCTCAACGTCGGCGTCCCGATGAACGACGAGTACGGGAACTGGTACGTCTGGATCTGGACGTTGTAGCCAGCCTGCTTCATCAGGTTGGCGACGTAGTCGACCGACGCCTTGTAGCCAGGCTCGCCCGCGTTCCTGGACGGGTGCCGATCGGTGCCCAGGTTGGCGTCCGCGATTCCCTGGAGCGCCTTCATGTGGTTCCAGAGATCGTTCGTCCGGACGCACTCGACAAGCTTCGCCGGCGTGTCGTTGACACGGTTGCTACACCCAGCCGACGATGGTGCTGCGCCCGCGGTTGACGGTACGAAAAGTCCTACGACGACGCATACCGGCGCGAGCCAGGCATGCCTAAAGCGTGACCTCATGCTTTGTGGCATGAGCCCTCCTCCCATTGAGATAGCCCACTAATCCCACCGCCGAGGCCGGGGGTCCCCCGTTCGTTCCCCGTCGGCGAAGGCGGACTATAGGCCGGTCGACCCAGGCCGTGCAACCCAGAGCCGTTGCGCCGCTCTAAGCGCGCTCGGGCTGCGACGCGAGCGCGGGCAGGTCGCCCCTCTCATGCGCGACGAACGCTGCCTCCGGTCGTCGCTGCGGGATCAGCAATGCGACCACGACGCCAAGCACCAGCGCCAGCGCGCAGACACCGAAGGCGACGGTGTAGCCCTGCGCGGATGGAAAGCCGCTTGCCTCGACCGTGCCGGCGAGTATCGACGCCACGACCGCGCCACCGAAGGAGCCGCCGACGGTGCGCGTGAGAGCATTCATGCCGGTCGCGACACCGGTCTGCGCGGGGCCGACGTTCTCGATGATCAGGTTCACCATCGCCGCGAACGCGAGCCCGATCCCGGCGCCGAGCAGGACGGCCGCCACGTAGATCTCCCAGCGGTCGCCGCGCGCCGCCGCCAGGAGCGCGTACGACGCGAGCGTCAGCAGCGTTCCCGCGATCAGCGGCGGCTTCGACCCGAAGCGCTTCTCCAGGCGTCCCGCCTGTGAACCGGTGATGAGCATCGCGACGGTGGACGGCGCGAGGAACAGCCCTGCAGCGGTCACCGACGCGCCGAATCCGTAGCCGGCCCGCTCCGGCGTCTCCACGTACTCGGGCAGCAGGATGAACGACGAGTACATCCCGAAGCCAAGCAGGAACGCGACCGTGTTCGTCGTCCACACACCGCGGATCTGCATCATGCGCATGTCGACGAGCGGGCTCTCGCTCGCGACCTCGTTCCGCACCCACGCGATCAGCAGCACCACGCCGACCGCCAGCACGATCAAGGTCTTCGCCGACAGCCAGTGCCACGATGTGGCCTCGCTCACGGCCAGCAACACCGCGCCGAGGCCGGCTGACATGAGCGCCGCGCCCGCCCAGTTGATGCGGCCTGGGACGCGAACCGGAGACTCCGGGACCAGCAAGTGAGTCGAGACCGTCGCGATCGCAAGTGGGACGAGGGGCAACCAGAAGAGCCAGTGGTAAGAGAGGTTGTCGACAATCGGGCCGGCCAGCACCACGCCCGCACCCCCGCCGATGCCGGCGATCGCGGACATGACGCCGATGCCGCCGGCCACGCGCTCGCGCGGAAACTCGTCGCGGATGATCCCGAACGCCAGCGGGAAGATCCCACCGGCGGCGCCCTGGATGATGCGGCCGATGAGCATCACGCTGAGCGAGGTGGCCAGCGCGCACACGACGGTGGATGCGCAGAGCGACGCCAGCACCGCCACCAGCAGCCGTTCCTTGCCATAGATGTCGCCGAGCCGGCCGATCAGCGGCGTGGCGATGGACGCGCTGAGCAGATACGCGGTGAGGATCCAGCTGATCGAGTTGACCGACGTGTGCAGCGCGTGCTGGATGTCCGGGATAGCCGGTGCGACGAGCGACTGCAGCAGCGCGTACGACGTCCCCGCCAGCGCCAGCAGCGCGAACGTAATCCTGTAGTCCTGACGGACCGGCGCGTCCGTCGCGCTCACCGCGACTGCTCCTGGGGCAGGCCAATGCACGCCAGCTGCGCCTCACGCAGCGGCGGCGCCGGAAGCGGGTGCGCGGCCTCGGCGCGCAGGCCGTCGAGCAGGAAGCCAAGCTGACGGCGCCAGAGGCCGGGCGCGACCTGCCCGGCGAGCTCGATCACGCGGTCGCTCGACCAGAACAAGAGCGGCAGATCCTGCGGTGTGAAGTCCTGCCGGAGCGCGCCCTGCTCCTGAGCCCTGCGGATGAGCTCGACGACGACCGGGCGCACGCGCTCGCGCATCGCGTCTGCACGCGCGCGGCCGTGCGCACGCGTCTCGACGACGTCCTTCAGGGCGCGGTTGCGCGACTGGAGCTCGAGCGCCTGCTCGACGAACTGCGTGAAGGCGGTCCACGCGTCGCACTCGGCTGCGAGCGCACGCTCCGCGATGCCGATGTACTCCTCGAACGCCTCCTCGAGGACGGCGTCGACGAGGTCATCGCGAGTCGCGAAATTCCGGTAGAGGGTGCCGAGGCCGACGCCCGCCTCGCCGGCGATTCGCCGGATCGAGACCTCGAGGCCGGATTCCACGAAGAGCTCGCGCGCGACGCCGACAATCCGCTCGCGGTTCCGTGTCGCATCGGCGCGACGGGGTATGGGAGCATCGACGATCACCGGAGCAACGTAGCAGAACCGGAACACCTGCTCCGCTTCCCGGCGAGGGAGAATTCAAAGCACGAAGGGAGCGAACCAATGACCAACTTCGCCGAGGAACTGAGCGCCGCCGCAGGCGACGCGGCCGACCGCCCCGCCGTCAAGCTCGACGACGTCGTCCTGACCTACGGGATTCTCGATGCCGCCGTCGCGCGCGCCGCGGGCATGCTGCGCGCGAAGGGAGTCGAGCCGGGCGACGCGGTCGGCCTGCAGATGCCGAACGTCCCCTACTTCCCGATCGTGTACTTCGGAGCATTGCGGCTGGGTGCCGTCGTCGTCCCGATGAACCCGCTGCTGAAGGCGCGGGAGGTCGAGTACCACGTATCGGACTCGGGCGCGAAGGTGATGATCGCCTGGCACGACTTCGCCACCCCTGCCCAGGACGGCAGCGACGCCGCCGGTGCCGAGGCGGTGATCGCCAAGCCCGGCGAGTTCGAGCAGCTGCTCGGCGGGGCGGACCCGGTCGAGGAGGTTGTCGATCGCGCCGACGACGACGCGGCGGTGATCATCTACACGTCGGGCACGACCGGGACGCCGAAGGGCGCCACGCTGATGCACTCGAACCTGGCCACCGGCGCCGAGGTGGCGCGCGACCTGGTCGACGCGGGACCCGACTCGGTCGGCCTCGGGACGCTGCCGCTCTTCCACGTCTTCGGGATGAACTCGGTCATGAACATGGCGTTCCACGCACGCGGGCTGCTCACGCTGCTGCCGCGCTTCGAGCCGGGCAAGGCGCTCGAGATCATCCAGCGCGACCACGTGACTTCGTTCGCCGGAGTGCCGACGATGTACTCGGCGCTCCTTCATCACCCGGATCGAGAGAAGTACGACGTGTCGTCGCTCGACCTGTGCGTGTCAGGTGGCTCGGCAATGCCTGTCGAGCTGCTGCGCGGCTTCGACGAAGGGTTCAGCGCCAAGGTGCTCGAGGGCTACGGCCTGTCGGAGACGACCGGCATGGGTTCGTTCAACAAGCCCGACCGGGAGCGCAAGCCCGGGTCGATCGGCGTGCCGATCGGCGGCACCGAGATGAAGGTCCTCGACGACAACGACGACGAGGTGCCGCAAGGCGAGCGCGGTGAGGTCGTGATGCGCGGACCGTTCGTGATGAAGGAGTACTGGAACAAGCCCGAGGCGACGGCCGAGGTCATGAAGAACGGCTGGTTCCACACGGGCGACATCGCGACGGTGGACGAGGACGGCTACTTCTTCATCGTCGACCGCAAGAAGGAGCTGGTGATCCGCGGCGGCTACAACGTCTACCCGCGCGAGATCGAGGAGGTGCTCTACAGCCACCCGGCAATCCGCGAGGCTGCGGTGCTCGGCGCCCCGCACGACGAACTCGGTGAGGAGGTGGCTGCCGCCGTCGTGCTGAAGGACGGCGCCGAGGCGACGCCGGAGGAGATCCGCGACTTCGTCAAGCAGCGAGTGGCCGCCTACAAGTACCCGCGCCTGGTCTGGATCGCGGACGACCTGCCCAAGACATCCACGGGGAAGGTCCTCAAGCGCGAGATCGAGCTGCCGGAGAAGTAAGACAAGCCGGCGGCTAGTGCGCGCTCGAGTCCTCCCAGATGTTGATGCCCAGGTCCACCGCCCGCTCGTCGATCGCGGCTAGCTCCTCGTCGCTGAAGTCGAGCCGGTCGAGGGCCGCCAGCGTGTCGTCGAGCTGGCGCACGCTGCTTGCGCCGACCAGCGCCGACGTCACGCGCGGGTCGCGCAGCACCCAAGCCACCGCCATCTGCGCGAGCGACTGGCCGCGGCTCTGCGCGATCTCGTTCAGCGCCCGTACGTGATCGAGGTTCTCGTCGTTCAGCCAGTCCTGGCTGAAGAAGACCGCTTTGTCCGCACGCGAGCCCTCGGGGACGCCGTCGAGGTAGCGGTTTGTCAGCAGTCCTTGGGCGAGCGGCGAAAAGACGATGCTGCCCACGCCCTCCTCCCCGAGCACGTCAAGCAGGTCGTTCTCGATCCAGCGGTTCACCAGCGAGTAGGACGGCTGGTGGATGAGCAGCGGGGTGCCGAGGTCGCGCAGGATTCGGACGGCCTCCTTGGTGCGCGGGCCCGAGTAGGAGGAGATCCCGGCATAAAGCGCCTTGCCCTGCTTGACCGCTGTGGCGACGGCGCCGAGCGTCTCCTCGAGCGGCGTGTCCGGGTCGAACCGGTGCGAGTAGAAGATGTCGACGTAATCGAGTCCCATGCGCGTGAGGCTCTGGTCGAGGCTCGCAAGCAGGTACTTGCGCGAGCCCCACTCGCCGTAGGGCCCGAGCCACATGTCGTAACCGGCCTTGGTCGAGATGATCAGCTCGTCGCGGTATGGCCGGAAGTCCTGCCGCATGAGCCGTCCGAAGTTGAGCTCGGCGCTGCCCGGCGGCGGTCCGTAGTTGTTCGCGAGGTCGAAGTGGCAGATGCCACGGTCGAACGCCCGGCGGAGGATCGCCCGCTGACTGTCGAGCCGCGTGTCCTCTCCGAAGTTGTTCCAGAGGCCGAGCGAGATCGCGGGCAGCTGGATGCCGCTGTTCCCGCAGCGGCGGTAGCGCATGACGTCATAGCGGTCGGCGGCGGAGTCGTATGGCATGGGCCGCAGGCTAACTGCAGCGTCATGCGCCGCGCCGGCAGCCTCCATCCCGTCCGTAAAGAGGCTGGGTTGGCGCCGTGTAAGAGCTTCGTGAGTCGTTGACAGCGCGTAAGGACGGAACGAAAAGACACGTATTTCCACCGGCATCCCCCTTGCCAGAACGACGTCCAGCTGACCCCCTCCAGGAGGCGTCCCCAAATGCAAAGCAGGTCACACGGAGTGCGTGTTGTCCTTGTCCTTGCGGCCATGGCCGCCGGGCTCGCGCTGACCATGGCCGCGATCCCCGCCGGCGCCGTTGAGCCGCACGTCGGTCGCATCGTCTATGTCAGCAATCAGGCCGGAAACAACGACATCTACACGATCAACACGGACGGCACGGGCGATCGCCGGCTGACCACCGACCCGGACGACGAGTTCGATCCCGCGTGGTCGCCGGACGGAAGCAAGATCGCCTTCGTGCGCAACGACGAAGGCAACCGCGACGTCTGGGTGATGAACCCGGACGGGTCGGACCAGCAACGACTCACCGACGACACGGCATCCGACCGCTACCCGAGCTGGTCGCCTGATGGCAAGTTCATTGCCTTCCGCAGCAACCGCCGGCCCTCGACGAGTCTCGACATCTGGAAGATGCGCGCCGACGGAAGCGCGCCGGTTCGGGTGACCGCCGATTCCGCGCGCTGGGGCGACTCGCTCGAGACGAGCCCCGCTTGGTCGCCTGAGGGCCGGGAGCTCGCCTTCGTGAGCGACCGCGACGGCAACCGCGAGGTCTACGTCACGAACGCAGACGGCTCGAATCCCCGCCGGATGACCGACAGCGTCGCCGATGACCAGTTCCCGAGCTGGTCACCGGACGGCAGCGAAATCACGTGGGACACCGACCGCGACGGCAACGAGGAGATCTACTCGATGCGCTCGAGCGACGGCGGCGGCCAGACCAATCTGACCGACAACCCCGCGACAGACCGTTACCCGGCGTGGTCACCCGACGGCACGCAGATCGCGTTCCGCAGCTCCCGGGCGCGCAGCTTCGACATCTTCCTGATGAACCCCGACGGCAGCGATCCGACCCGGCTCACAGTTGGCCTGGGCCGCACGATGGAGCCGGGGTTCGAGGGCTTCAGCATCTCGTTCAACCTGCCGGCCGACGGCGGGGGCTCCGCTAACGGCAGCCAGGGCGGCAGTGGACCGGGCACCGCCGGGACCCGTCACGCAAGCGGCGGAGGGTCCCAGCAGACGCTCAAGGTCCAGATCGCCGGTGCACCGCGTCAGCACATCGTGCGCCAGCGCGGGGTCCTGGTGTTCGCCCGCTGCAGCGCGGCCTGCCCGTACCGCTTGACGGGCTACCTGACCGTCCAGGGCTCGAGCAACCGAATCGCGCTCACGCGCGCGAGCGGCAAGCTCCTGGCCGGCAAGCGCACGGAGCTGAGGCTGGGGCTGAAGCGAAAGCAACTGAGGCTCGCCGAGCATCTGCTCGCGCGCGGGAAGAGCCTGCACGCGCGCATCTCGATATCCGCGGGCGTTCCGGCGAAGGCCACCTCTTCCGGGGCAACCGTGCGCTGCCGGCGCTGACCAACAGTCGGTCACATCTCTTCGTCGCAGCGCACGCAGCGGTCGCCGCTCAACCGAGGGAGACACGGCTCGCCTGCGCCGTGGCCGTAAGGTCCGCGCATGAGCATCGCTTCGCTGCAACGCGTGGCAGTCGTCGTGCACCCGGCGCGACGGATCAACGAGCCGGTTGCCGTCCTGCGGCGCTGGGCTGAACGACACGGGCTCGACGTCGTGGAGATCCACGCCGTCGGGTCCGTCGACCGGGACATCGCGCCCGATGCCATCGCCCAAGCGGGCGACCTGGTGGTCGCGGTCGGCGGCGACGGCACGGTGCTTTCGGCGCTGCGAGCGGCAGCACAGGTCGACGCGCCGGTGCTGGGCATCGCGTGCGGAAGCCTCGGGGCACTCGCCTCGGTCACCACTGATGACCTATCCGACGCGCTCGAGCGCGTCTACGCGGGCGATTGGACGCCGCGACGGATTCCAGCCCTGGCGATCACGGCCGCAAATGGCCATCGCGACTGGGCGCTGAATGACTTCGTCGCCGTGCGACGCGGGCCGGGACAACTCGTGGCGAACGTGTCGGTGGACGGTGAGCTGTACGTGCGCCTGGCGGGCGACGGCGTGATCATCGCCACCGCACTCGGTTCGACGGCCTATTCGATGGCCGCGCGCGGTCCGGTGCTCGCGACGACCGAGGCTTTCGTCTTCACGCCGATTGCGATGCACGGCGGCAGCGCGCCGCCGCTGGTGATTCCGGCCAGCTCAAGCCTGCACGTCGAGCTCCGTCCCGGATTTGCAGGCTTCGACCTCGAGATCGATGGCCACAACCAGGCCGTGACGGAGTTGGGCTACACCCTCACGCTGGAGCAGGACAAGGCCACGCTCGTGACGTTCGGTGGATCGTCGAAGCGGCTGACACGTCTGCGGGACCGCCGCCTGATCGCCGACAGCCCCCGGGTCCTGGCGCGCGACGACCGCACTCCAGGTACCTAACGGCCAACCGCCTCGAGCGCCTCCGGCCACGAGGCGAAGTACTCCATCCGGACTATCTGGTCGCCGCGGAAGGTCGCGACCTGGTGGTACAGCTCGGTCTCGATCTTCAGTCCGCTGCCCTTGCCGTGCCCGTAGTAGCGAAGGCGCGTGGCGACGAGGTCGCCGACGTCGACGAACTCCTGCGGATCCAGCCTGAGCTCCTCGAACGTGTTGTCGAGGCCTTCCCAGAAGCGGATGATTTCGTCCGGCCCCTTGCACGAGTCGGAGCTCTGGCGTTCCGGCAAGACCCAGTCGATCTGCGGATCGAAGTCCTCGACAGCGGTGTCGAAGTCGCGGCGGTTGTAGGCGTCGATGAAGGCACGGACGCGCTCGACATTGCTCGCGGCCATCAGTCGACGACGCCCCCCACTACCCGGCGCCGATCGCCGCCTTGATCGCTGCGTCGACCCGGTCTTCGCCATCGCCGACGTAAAGCACGTGGCCTGCCGTGCGCGGCTCGTGCAGGGCCGCGGCCAGCACCGCCGCGACGTTGTCGCGGCTCACGTCGGTGCGGAACGGGGCCGTGCCAACGCGCACGCGCCCGTCCCCCGGCTCGTCCGTCAGGCGCCCTGGCCTGACGACAGTCCACTGGCGGTCGCTCGACATCACCGCTTGGTCGGCCTCAGCCTTGGCGCGCAGGTAGATGCTGAACCCGTCGTCGTCGTCCGGCGGGCTCTCGGCGCCGATCGAGCTGACGATCACATAACGCGGGACATCCGCCGCGCGCGCCGCCTCCAGCAGCTTGACCGCGCCGTCGCGGTCCATCGTCCACTTGCGCTCGGCGCCGCTGCCGGGACCGGCGCCGGCTGCGAACACCACAGCGTCGGCCCCCTCGACCGCCGCCGCGATCTCCGCGGAACTCGCCGCCTCGAGGTCGACGACGGAAGCATCCGCTCCGTCAGCCTGGAGGTCGCCGGCGTGGGCGGGATTGCGGATGAGCCCGCGCACGCGGTCGCCCTCTGCGACCAGCACGCGGGTCAGCCGCCGCGCGACGTTGCCGTGGCCGCCTGCGATCACGACGTACATCACGCAAACGGTAGTGGCCTAACATCCGCCATGGCATGGCCAAGGTCGGAATGTTCATGCTCCACCTCGGCACGCCGCGCGATCAGTCTGCGCGCGAGGAGCTCGCCGCTGCCCTTCCGGACGCCACGGTCGGTGAGCCGGACGAGGTCGGCGTATTCGAGATCGATACCGACGCCGAGGACCAGGAGCATGCGCTGATGCAGATCTGGAACGCGGTCGCGGCGTCCGGCACCGACGACCACATCGTCTTCCTGGAGCACCCCGAGTTGCCCGAGCACTGGAGCCGGCACAGCGGTAGCCCTGGCTCCTCGCCCAGATAAGGCATTGATCCTCGGCGTGCCGGGTAGCCCGGGATACGCAACGGCCACTACGAGGGGGAGGTAGCGACATGACAAGCGCCCAGGAAACCGGCCAGGCGACCGGCACCGCGGACAAGGACTACAACCTGATCTGGTTCACGGAGCAGTCGCTCTCGAACGCGCTACGGCTGGAGGACTACATCCAGGACGCCGAGCGTGACGGTGACGACGAGCTGGCGACGCTGTTCCGCAAGGCGCAGGCGGAGAGCCGCAAGGGCGGCGAGGTCGGCAAGCAGATGCTGGCCAAGCGCCTCGCAGGCTGACGCGCCCGAGGACGGCCCTGCGAAGGGGCTCGGCGAAGGCGGCGAGCCGACGGGCGAGGACGCTGCGTGGTTCGAGGAGACGCGGCCTCATCAGTCGAGATGCCTGGTGCGCAGTGCCGTGGCGACATAGGATCCGCCGATGAACGACGAAACCATCGCCACGCGGATCGAACGTCTCGTCGGCGAGGAGCACGAGCTGCGGCAGCGCGAGGAGGCCGACCGCCAGGCCGGCGACGAACTCGAAAGCGATCGGGAGCGATTGCGGACGGTCGAGGTCGAGCTTGACCGCTGCTGGGACCTGCTGCGCCGGCGGCGCGCGCTCCGGGGCGCTGGTGGCGACCCCGACGATGCCCAGGCGCGCGAGGACGGCACTGTCGAGGGCTACCTGCAGTAAGCCTGGCGACTAGCCGCGGGCCATGTGCTCGCGTAGCTCTTCGTCGGGGTCTGCCCATGCGTGGAAGCGCGCGATCTCGCCTTCGGAGACCGTGAACAGGTGGACGAACGCGTAGCCGGCCGCTGCGTTGCCCTGGGCCCTCAACCTCCCCGCGGCCCTGCCGACGACCACCACGTTCTGACCGTCGTCGATCCACTCCTCGGTCTCAAGCGTGAGATCGGCCCAGAGGCTGCCGAGCTTCTCGAAGAACTCGGCCACGCCGTCGCGGCCGCGCCATGATCCGCCCTCGGGCACGACCGACGTGACGTCCCAGCTGATGCGCACGCTCAGGAGCTCGAGCAGCCTCGGGATATCGGCTTCTGCGAACGCGTCGTATCCGGACTGGACCAGCTCGAGGCTGTCAGACATGTGTTCCCCTTTCTGCCGCCCACCATGTCGATTCGAAGCTGTCGGTGTCCCAGCCCGCCAGCCGCGCGCCGGCGTCGTATGCGCTCTGGCAGAACGCCAGCAGCGTGGTCTTCGGGTCGGCTGCGCGCCGCAGCTGGTCGTAGCGCAGCAGCGCGAGCGAACCCGCGCCGAACTCGATCCACTCGCCCAACGCCAGCGGTTCGTCCCGCAGACCTTCAGGCTCGGGCGAAGTGTACGAGTAGTAGGCGGCGTCGCCGATGGTGTCGTCGCCTGCCCAGAAGCCGAACGAGATGACCTCCTGCGAGTAGGCCTCGCGATCGACGGGATCGTCGAGCGACAAGCCTCGGCGCCCCGAGAAGCGGGTGACCGCCAGGTCGAAGCTGTGCCAGAAGAGGTGCACCGGGCTGGTCTTGCCGTTGAAGCGGCCGGCGAACTCCTCGAAGACCTCGTCGGACCAGTCGAGGATGCGGAAGAAGCGCTCGACGGCGTCGCGGTCCCACGCAGCGTGCTCGAGGTCTTGCGGGAACGGCGTGGTCATCGGGACGCGATAAGGCTCCTCCCTGATCGCGACGTCGATGCCGAGCCGCGCGAGCGTCGCATGCAGGCGCGAGTCGAATTCCGCCACCGGCAGGCCGTCGCCGATCTCGATCCGCGCCACGTCTCCGCCGGCCGTGCGCACCACGACGGCGTCGTCGAGGAAGTCCAGCGTGATGTCGAAAGTCGTGCCGTGGTGGTGCATGCGCCGCGTGGTGAGGCCACGCACGTCGAGGTACAGCGGCACGTGCCACCACTGGTTGCGCGGAGCAGTCGTCGCGAGCCGGATCTTGCCGAGGATCTGGCCGTACAGATGCAGGGTGTCCTTCGTCTGGCGCCAGTCGGCGAGGTGGAGCTCGGGCAGTGTGTCGGCCTGTGCGCGCGAAGTGGTCATGCGGCGAGCGCAGCCTTCAGGGTCGCGAGGTCGTAGCCGCCGCGGTGCAGGGCGCCGTCGATGAACAGCGTCGGCGTGCCCCAGACCTCGCCGGATGCCAGACCGCTGTCGACGTCGCGCTGGATGCGGTTCCGGACATCACCGTCAGCGCGGTCCTCGTCGAAGCGATCGACGTCGAGTTCCAGCTCGGTGGCATAGCGGCGCAGGGCGTCCGCCTCGAGCTCCTTCTGACGGTGGAACAGCAGCTCGTGCATCTCCCAGAAGCGATCCTGCCTGGCGGCTGCCTCCGCCGCCTCGGAAGCCGCGAGCGCGTGCGGGTGGATGTCGGTCAGCGGGAAGTGGCGGAAGGCGAACCTGATGTCGCCCAACTCCCCCTCGAGCCGCTCGATCTCGCGGAAGGCCTGCCTCGAATACGGGCACTCGTAGTCGCCGTACTCGAGGATCACGCGACCGTCCAATGGGCCGCGGACGTGGTCGACTTCTTCGTTGAGCCGTTCCGTCAGCGGAAGGTTACGCCCCCAGCGCGGTCGTCCCGCATCGACGCGGTCACCTCCTCCGGCGTCAACTGGCTTATCGACTCCAACACGCGGTCAGCCAGCGCAAGGGCCTCCTGGTCCACGTGCGTGCTGGGATTGGGGATCGCGATCAGGCGCATGCCTGCCGCCTTGACCGCTCGCATCCCGTTCGCCGAGTCTTCCACGGCGACAGTCACGGCGGGCGCAGCCTCGAGGCGCTCGGCGGCGAGCAGGAACACGTCGGGCGCCGGCTTGCCGCGGCCGGCGTCCTCGGAGGTGACGATCACGCGCAGCCACTGGCCGAGCCCGCTGGCGCTGAGCGCCGCCTGAATCACGGGCCGGTCGGCAGACGACGCGACAGCGATGGGCCAGCGCTCCGCGATCCTCGCTACTGCTTCGGATGCGCCGGGGATCGGCGCGAGCCCCTCCCCGATGCGCGCGACGACCTCGGCAACGACGCGCTCGTGTATCTCGCCGGGTGCGAGCGGGACGCCCAGCGAGTCGTGCATGTAGGCGGACCACTCCGGCCCGCTCATGCCGAGCATCGGAGCGGCGGCTTCCTCCGTCCAGCTCCCGCCTGAGCGCAGGGTCAGCTCGCGCCGGACGGCCGCCCACAGGGGCTCGGTGTCGACGAGCACACCGTCGAGGTCGAAGATCACGGCTTCGACCTCCGGCTGTCTCGTCACGTCGCCTGAACTGGGCGTGAATCGTCCAGAGCCGCTCTCGAGCGCACGTGAGCTACTTCATCAGAATCCAGATCGTCACGCGACCGTCTTCCCACGAGGACCCCTGAAACGAGCGCACGGCGATCTGGGTGCTTCCGTTTGCCGCGCTGGCGCGCAGGCGTTCGCTCGCCGTCGCGGCCCTCGGGTTCGGCGCGGTGCTGATATAGCTCAGGAGGACAAGTCGTGATAACCCGGGTTGCAATTACCGCAGCCGTTGTCGGCGCAGTCGCGGCGGCCGGCTGCGGGTCCAAGAGCACGGCCGCGCCGACCGGCACGGCCGCGGTCGCGAGCTCGACGACCGCGGCAAGCACGAATGCTCCGGCACCTCATGCCGCGGCCGAGGGTCCCTGTGGCACGCGCCGCCACGCGCCCGGGCGCTACGCGCACGTCGTGTGGATCGTCATGGAGAACCACGCGTACGACTCCGTGGTCGGGTCCTCGCAAGCCCCGTTCGAGAATCAGCTTGCGAAGCGCTGCGGGCTCGCGACGAACTTCAGGGCCGAAACGCACCCGAGCCTGCCGAACTACCTCGCGATGACCTCCGGCTCGACGCACGGCGTGTCCGACGACGACCCGCCCTCCTCACATCCCCTGTCGGCAGCGAGCATCTTCTCGCAGCTCGGGGGCAAGTGGCGCGCGCTCCAGGAGTCGATGCGGTCGAACTGCGCGCTCAAGAGCTCCGGCGACTACGCCGTCAAGCACAACCCGGCGGCCTACTTCACGAACATCCGTCAGGCGTGCAAGCGCCAGAACGTCCCGCTGGGCTCGTCCCCCAATCTGTCGGCCAAGTTCACGTTCGTAACGCCAAACCTCTGCAACGACACGCACGACTGCTCCGTTTCGACGGGCGACCGCTGGCTGCAGACGTTCCTCGGCAAGGTCTTCGCGAGCCGTCAGTACCGCGCGGGCCGCACCGCCGTGTTCCTGACGTGGGACGAGGACGACTCGGGCCACTCGAACCACATCGCGACGATCGTGGCGGCGCCGTCCATCCGGCCCGGCCGGACAAGCGGACGCGCGTTCAACCACTACTCGATGCTCCGAACCACCGAGGAGATGCTGGGCCTCGGGCACATAGGCAAGGCGGCGAGCGCGTCCAGCATGCGCAGGGCGCTCGGGGTCTAGGCCCGAGCCGCCGCCGTCAGCCGCCCGCCACGTCGCGGCGCAGGAACACGATGTAGGCCGCCACGAGCGCAGGCACCGCCCACAGGGCGGACACCCAGGCCGCGTGCCCGATCGGCGCCCAGTCGGTCGGTGTCCGCAGGAAGCCGTGCCAGGCGAAGAACTGGTTGGTCAGCAGGTACGGCTTGATGTGGCCGACGCCCGGCAGGATCGCGACCAGCTGCAGGATCAGCGAGAACATCAGCGTTCCGACTACCGCCGCGGCGCTGTTGCGCATCACGGTCGACAGCAGCAGCCCGATGGACGCCAATGCCAGCAGCGGCATGAAGTAGATCGAGAAGCTCGCGGCGATCAGCACGAGTCCGTGGCCGACCGAGACCGGCGATCCGGACAGGCTGATGAGCGGGTGCCAGCCGGACTTGATGCCCCCGGCAACGAGCGATACCACCGCCATCGTAAGCAGCGCCGCAATTGTGTACGTGATTGCGACAAGCGCCTTGCCACCGAAGATGCTGCCGCGGTCCTCCGAGCGGGTCAGGATCGTCTTGAGCGTCCCGTTGTGGTCCTCCGAGGCGACGATGTCGCCGGCGACGAGCGCCGTGATCAGCGGGAAGAGCCAATACGAGCCGAAGGTGAGCAGGATCAACGGCACGGCCAAGCCGGAGTCGAGCGCGTAGCGGCCGAATGGGACGTCGCGCGGCGGCTCGTTGCGTGCGGCGAGGGCGACGACGAAGATCAGCGGCATCAGGGCCGCGAAACCGAGACCGAGGTAGGTCCGCTTGAGCGAGGCGAGCTTGCGCAATTCCCAGCGATAGACGGTCAACGCACCCGGTCGCTTCATGCGGCCACCTCCGCCGGCACCTCGCGCTCAGCCCCGATGTCGTCCCCCCCGCCCTCGGTCAGCCGGAAGAAGAGCGACTCGAGGCTGACGGTCTCCGGGATGAGCGCGACGGTCGCCACACCGCGCTCGGCGAGCGTCAGCGTCAGGCGAGCAACGGCCTCCTCGTCCGCGGTGAACCAGATTTCCGCCCCGTCGCGGCGCACGTCGCGAACGCCGCTGTCTCGCGCTATGACCTCTGCGAGGCCCTGGTCCGTCGTGCGCAACCGATAGCTCGCACCGGCGCTCTGCTTGAGCTCCTCGAGCCGGCCCTCGTAGACGATTCGCCCCGTCCGCACGATCGCCACGCGGTTGCACAGCTCCTCTACCTCGCCGAGCAGGTGCGAGCTCAGCAGCACGGTCATGCCCTCGCCGGCCAGACGACGCACCATCGCGCGCATGTCGCGCATCCCGCCTGGGTCGAGCCCCGTTGTGGGCTCGTCGAGCAGCAGCAGCTTCGGGTCCCGCAGCAACGCCGCGGCGATCCCGAGGCGCTGACGCATCCCGTGGGAGTAGCCGCCGACCTTGTCGCCCGCACGCGGCTTCAGGTCGACGAGCTCCAGCACATCGTCGATCCGGGTCGGCGCATCACCACCGTCATAGGCCGCCAGCAACTGGAGATTCTTCTGACCGCTGAGATAGGGGTAGAAGCGCGGCTCCTCCACGAACCCTGCCACCCCGTCGAGGGCCTTCGCGCCCTCTGCCAAAGGGTCGCGACCGAACAGCTGGACATTCCCCTCGGTCGGCCGGATCAGGCCCAGCATCATGCGCAGCGTGGTGGTCTTCCCCGCGCCGTTCGGTCCCAGGAAGCCGTAGACGTCGCCAGGCTCGACGTTCAGGTCGACGTGATCGACCGCGACGATGTTGCCGTAGCGCTTGACAAGCCCGCGCGCTACGACCGGGAGCTCGCTCACAGGCCGCGCGCGGCGTCCTGAAGAACGGATAGCGGCTGCGACCCGGCCACCGTGTAGGCGACGCCGCCGCGCTCGAAGCTGACGAAGCCTCCGAGCGGAGTGCCAAGCGCTGTTGCCTTCGCGCCATTGATCGAGACGCTCGGGAGCTCGAGCGGCTGCTGTCCATCGCCGTTCTGCTTCGGCGCAGGCGCAGGCTGGGCGCCGTGATCGCCGGCCTTGCGCTCGAAGACGACGATCGTGTCAAGACCCTTGCCGTAGAGGACGATCGCCCCGTGCCCGTGCGGTTTCACCTCGCGGCGCGCCCTGCCGCTCAGCGACGCGGGCGCGTTCGCGGTGAATGACGACTTCGTGTCCGCCTGGTCGTGTCCCGATGTGCCAGCCGCGGAACCGCCGCCGGTCAGGTCGACCTTCTTCGCGCCCGCAGGCGGCGGGATCGCGAACACAGAGTCGCCAACCGAACCGAAGCTGATGTCGGTGACCGCGATCTCCACGGTCGGGGTGGTCTGGCCGCGGGCATAGAGCGCGATGCGAAGGGGAACCCCGCGGGTCGCATCCCAGGCGAGCTCGGCAGCCCCCAGTAGACCACCGTGCTCACGCGGCGTCACACGGACCGTATAGGCAGGCTCACCGGCAACGACGCCAGGCGTCGCGCCCGAGATCGACGCGTTCTGGCGGGCGCCGGCCAGCCGCGCTGCGATGTCGGACAGCGACGGCGGGCCGTTTGGTCCGGACTTCGACTTCTCCGCGCCCGAACGAGCGGGAAGGGTGAAGGTGTAAGCGGTGTCGCTGGGGCCGTCGTAGACGTAACCCTTGCCGCCGTCGACCACGATCTGAGCGTCACCGTTGTCGCTCTGCAGCTCCAGGCGGAGCTTGTCCTTCGTCGCCCACAGGCGGCCGCTTCCGCCCTTCAAGAGCGCGCTCGACATGTCGGTGGTCGCACCGCCGAAGAGGTTCGTCTTGAACGTGACGCGGGCGTGGATCCCCGGCACGGCCGGAGCGCTCAGCGCGCCCTGGACGGCGTTTGCGAGCGGGCGCTGCGGAGGCGCCTCGCCGCGGCCGCCAAGCGCCGCTCCAGCGAGCACTGCGAGGGCCACGATCGCAAGCACGGCTCCGGCGCAGAGGCCGATTACCCGCCGTGTTGATCCGAGCCTGAGGACCGCCACGAACATGACGCTAGCGCACGCTCATGAAGCTCTCCTGAACATCAATGGGACACGCGCAGCGACCGCAGCTCACTGAGCGCTCGCAGGATCACCCGCGGGCTCGCGCCACTCTGCTCGCCGCTCATGCGCGGCCGGTGGGCCACGTCTACCTCGACCAGGCGGGCGCCGCGGGCGAGGCTGCGGGCCACCAGCTCGGGGCTGATCATCGCGCCCGTGGACCGCAGCTCCAGCGCCTGCAGCAGCTCGGTGCGAACGAGCTTGAAGGCGCAGTCCACGTCGCGCACCGGCAACTCGAGCGCACGGCGCACGAGCCAGTTCCATGTGTGCCCATAGGCACGCCGGTAGAGCGGATCGCGGCGCGGAGTGCGGCGGCCGAGGATCAGGTCGTACGAGCCGGTCAGGGACGTGACCTGGCGCAGCTGCATCAGGTCGAACTGCAGGTCGGCGTCGGTGAGCAGCAGCCAGGGCATCCGGGCTGCCGCGATGCCGGTGCGCAGCGCCGCCCCGTAACCGCGGTTCCGCTCGTGTGTGAGGAGGCGTACCCGGCAGTCGGCGGCGGCCAGACCCTGCGCGACGACGCCGGTCCCGTCGCTCGAGCCGTCGTCGACCACCACGATCTCGTAGTCGTCGGCGGTGCTCGCCGCCGCGGCGCGGGCCTCGGCCACCGCCGACTCGACGTTGCCGACCTCGTTGAAGCAGGGGAGCAGGATCGCAACACCTGGAAGTCGGAGGGGCTCTGGCATCTACCCCGCAGCGTTTCCGCTGGCCCGTTTGCTCCCGTTTCCCGAACGTTACGTTCTGGTTGAGCTCCAGGCCGGATAACCGCGAAGCAAGCGCGTCCTAACGGAGGCCAACAGTCGCGGGGGCAGCATCCTCTGCGTGAGCAGCGAGCCGGACACCCTCTCGGCTGCGCCCACGCCGGTCACCGGCTCGCTGCCGCTATTTCTGCGGGAGGCCAGGCGCGGGTCGAACTGGGCGCAGTTGATGCGCTTCGCGGCGGTTGGCGCCGCTGGCTACGCCGTGAACCTGGCCGTCTATTCCCTTGCGCTCGGCGCGCACGTGGGATACCGCGCCGCGGCGACGGTGGCGTTCGTCGTCGCGCTCGTCAACAACTTCGCGTGGAATCGGCTGTGGACCTTCCGCGACGTGAACGGGCACCTGGGCGGCCAGGCCCTGCGCTTCGTGGTGGTCAGCGTCGGCGCATTCGTCGTCTCGCTCGGCGTGCTGTCGGTGCTCGTGCGTGACGCCGGCGTCGCCAAGGTGCTCGCTCAGGCGATCGCGATCGTCGCGGTCACGCCCGTCAGCTTCCTCGCGAACAAACTCTGGAGCTTCGGGACGTCGCGGGACTGACGGCCACCGAGGCGCGACCGCGCGCGCCAGCGGTGACCACGGCGAGGGCCGCGTCAATCGCCACTGCAGCGCTGCTGCTGGCCATCACCGCCGTGGCGGCGTGGCTGCGCCTGCGTTATCTCGGCCAGGTGCCCGGCAACCCCTTCTACGACGCCGCCGTCCGCACGATGGCGGTCTCGTGGCACGCGTTCCTGTTCGGTGCGCTCGATCCCTCTGGCGGCGTCTCGGTTGACAAGCCGCCTGGCGACCTCTGGCTACAGGTTGCCTCCGTCAAGCTCTTGGGCTTCACCCCGACGGCGCTCAAGCTGCCCCAGGCGCTCGCGGGGATCGCGTCGGTTCCGCTCGTCTTTGACTTCGCTCGCCGTGGCTTCGGGTGCCTCGCAGGGTTGGCTGCGGCAGCGGCGCTGGCCGTTCTGCCCGTCACCGTCCTCACCGCGCGCAGCGACACGATGGACACGTTCATGGGGTTCCTCGTGCTGGTCGCGGCATGGATGGTGGTCCGCGCCATCGAACGGCGCCGCCTCGGCTGGCTGCTGGCGGCGGGCGCCGTGGTCGGGCTGGCGTTCAACGTCAAGCTCTTCCAGGCGCTTCTCCCCCTTCCCGCACTGGCGCTCCTGTGGTTCGTCGGCTCGCACTTGCGCCCGGGGCGGCGCATCGCGGCCGCGGCTGCGGCGTTCCTCGCAGCGGTGGCGGTTGGGTTCGCGTGGATCGTCCCGGTCGGTCTCACACCGCAGTCGGCGCGGCCGTATCCGATCGGCTCGACCGACGGGAGCATCTGGAACCTCGTGTTCGTCTTCAACGGGCTCGACCGCCTACACGGCCGCCCGGTGACGACGCCGGACACGTTCCCGCCGGGCGCAAAGGTCCCCGCGGCAATCGTGCGGCAGCAGCGGAACGCGACGCGCCACCTCGCCGAGATGACCGGGCCGACGCGCCTGTTCCACAGGCGCTACGCGGCATGGATCGGCTCGGAGCTGTTCCCGGCCATCGCCGCGGTCGTGGCGGCCGGCGCGCTCGCGGCGGTCTGGCTGGTCCAGCGCCGGCGCGCCCGGGCGCCCGTGCCTCTTCCACGACTCGCTTCGGCGCTCGGGGCATCGCTGGCGCTGTGGGTCTTCCTGGGCGTCGCGCTCTTCAGCGCGATGACGCGCTTCCATCCGCGCTACTTCGAGGCGATCAGCCCGGCCGTCGCCGCTGCGCTCGGCGCGGGCCTGGGCGTGCTGGCGCTGCGGGCGGGGCGGATCGGCCGTGTGCTTGCGGCGCTGGTGGTGCTGGCGACGGGCATCTACGTCATGAACGCGCGGGTGTCGATCGGACCAAGCGCACATTGGGAGCTGCTCGCGTGCGTCGCGGCGGCGATCTTGCTCACCGCGCTCGCGGTGCTGCGCGCGCCGTCGCAGCTCGCGCTCGCTCTCGTGGCCGCGATCGCCGTCGCTGCCGTTCTGGTCGTCCCCATGGCCACGTCGCGGCGGCTCGTCCAAGCGCGCGCGTTCGACGCCGAGCGCTCCGGCGCCATGCCGCCCTCGTGGCCCGCGGGCATCAACAGCTACCTGGGGCGCCATCGCAACGGCACCCGCTACGCCTTCGGGAGCATCGCGCCGGCAAAGGCGGCTCCGCTGATAGCCGCGAACCCGCAGCCGGTGTTGATGCTGACGAGCTACCGCAGCCAGCCGCTCATCTCGGTGCACCGCCTCGCCCACCTGGTCCACGCGGGCCAGGTGCGCTACTTCCTGATCGGCCGTCGCTGCGCGAGCCGCCTCACGCGCAGGACTGCGGCCTGCCCAGCGACCGCGCGCTGGGCGATCGCACACTCCACGGATGTGACCTTGCAGACGGGCATCGGCCGTCACCACCTGCTCTACCGGATCACCCACCCTTAGCCGGTACTTAAACAATTGGGGCACTGTCCGGACGTGAGCAAGAGGCCGCTCGCGATGCTCGTCGTCGAAGACGACTCTGCCGTGCGCAACATGCTGCTCGACTCGTTCAAGCGGGAAGGCCACCAGGTGCTCGGCGTGGCCGACGGCAGCGCGGCGGTCGACTACGCCACGACCGACCGCTTCGACGTAGTGATCCTCGACGTCGCCCTTCGCGAGGGTCCGGACGGCTACGAGGTCTGCCGCGTCCTGCGCGAGCGCCACAACGTAGTCCCCGTGATCATGCTGACCGCACTCGACTCGGAGGCCGACGCGGTTCTCGGGCTCGAGGCCGGCGCAGACGACTACGTGACGAAGCCGTTCGGGCTGGCCGAACTGCGCAGCCGCATCCGCGCCGTCCTGCGGCGGTCGGGCGGCAGCCTCTACGCCGACGACGTCTTCAGCGCCGACCGCGTTCGGCTTGACCGGAGTCGCCGCGAGGTGAGCGTGGCCGGCCAGCTGGTCGAGCTGACGTTCTCCGAGTTCGAGCTCCTGAGCGCGCTCATCGCGAATCCCGGCCGCGTCTTCAACCGGCTCGAGCTGCTGCGCGCGATCTGGGGCGACAGCGCCTACCGCGACCCGCGCGGCATCGACGTCCACATCCGCCACGTGCGCGAGAAGCTCGAGGAGACGCCCGAGCATCCACGCCTGATCGTGACCGTCCGCGGCGCCGGCTACCGCCTGAACGCCTGAGGCATGCGCCATCCGGGGATGCGCGGACGGGTCGCGGCCTCGCTGGCGCTGACCGCCGCCGTCGCGCTCGCCGTGGCCGCCATCGCGCTGCTTTCGCCGCTCGAGCACAAGCTGCGGACGCAGGAGGTGCGCGATCTCGTGACCGCGGCCGTGCAGAGCCGCGCGTCGTTCGGTGAGCTCGACGTGACGCATCGAGGGGACCTGCTGCCGCACCTGCGCCGCCGCGTCCACCGCGTCGCCACCGAGACCGGCGCGCGCGTTGCGCTGCTGAATCCGCAGGGGCAGGTGTTGGTCAACACCGATCCGGATGCCCCGGACGGCTTCAGGGACTTCCCGGCGGCGCTCGGAGCCGGCCGCCCCGTGAGGCGGGTCGTCGGCGGTGACTCCAAGCCGGAGGCTCGCGTGGCCGTCCGCGTCCCGATCGAGGGCACGGACTACGTGCTCGCGCTGCGCAAGCCGCTCACCGAGCCGCGCTCCGCCGCCGCGCAGGTCCAGCGCGCGTTCGGCACTGCCGCGCTCGTCGCGCTTGCCGTCGCGCTGATCGTCGCCGGCATCTTCGCGGCGACGTTCGGACGCAGGGTCCGCAGGCTGCGCGACGCGGTCCACCGCTTCCACCTGGGCGGCCATTCCGACGAGATCCCAAGCGACAAGAGCGGCGACGAGGTAGGCGACTTGACACGAGCCTTCTCTGAGATGGCGCGCCGGCTTCGGCGCGAGGAGGCGGTCAGGCGCGATTTCGTCTCGACCGCCTCGCATGAGCTGCGCACGCCGTTGATGACGTTGCAGGGCAGGCTCGAATTGCTGGCCGACGAGTTGGAGACGCCGGCGCCGGACCTGGTCGACGGCCGGCGGCAACTCGCCGAGGCGCGCGACCAGGCCGACCGCCTGGCGCGCCTGGCATCCGACCTGCTCGACCTCTCGCGACTCGATGCCGATGTGCCGCTGCGGCGCGAGGCAGTCGACCTGGCTGAGATCGCGCGCGCCGTCGCCGCCGAGTTCAGCGACCGCGCGGACGACCAGGGGCGCGAGCTGCTGACCGAGCTGGAGCCGGTGCACGCGCTCGGCGACCCCGGCGCATGCGCGCGGATCGTGCGGGTGCTGCTGGACAACGCGCTGCGCTACTCGCCGGACCAGTCGCCAATCGAGCTCTGCGTCGCGCTGGCGCAGTCGACGGGCGTCGTGAGCGTGACCGATGCCGGCCCCGGCGTCGCGCCCGACCACCGCGAGCGCATCTTCGAGCGCTTCGCGCGCGGGTCCACGCCGAACCAGCCGGGGGGCTTCGGGCTAGGGCTGGCCATCGCGCGCGAGCTCAGCGAGCGCATGTCGGGATCGCTCGAGCTGACGGACGACAGCACGGGAACGACGTTCTCGCTGCGGCTGCCGGCGGTCGCGGCCGTTCCTAACGCGATCCCAACGGAAGCCCAGTCGCTCTAAACGCCGTCGCGGAAACCATCGATGTGTGCGGCACGAGGAACGCCAGGCCATGCTGGCCGCCGC
>DATBDN010000126.1:0-7107 GCA_036269895.1 Thermoleophilaceae bacterium | reverse complement strand
TCCGCATGAACGGTGCGGAAGACCGGGCCACGCGCGGCATCCATGACGGCCACGGTCACCTTCGATCTGCTCGGGGCGTCGAACACGATCCCGTCGAGTTCTCGGCCACCGTCAGCCACCTTCACGAGTTCGCTGTCGCTTGTCCGCACCATTAGCCGAGCGTACTGCGGCCAGTGTCAGCGGTCAGCACCGGCCGGCGGCGATGACCGAATGCACGTCGACGGTGGCCGCGTTGCGCTCGAGAATGCCGTCAGTGAGGAACATGAGTCGGTCGCTTGGCTCCAGCGCCAATGGTTCCACGGCGTGGTCGGTGGTCATCGGGGATCCAAATGGGATCGGCGTGCAAGGCCATCGTGCTCGCCACGCCGCCGCGGAGTCGAACGGGCGCCGGGTGTCCGGCGTCGACGATCCACGCGGTCCCCGAGCGGAGATCAACTCGAACGAGCTGGCCCGTGACGAAGCCCCCTGCCTTATCCGTGTACGTCGAGAGCGCTTCTTGCGCGAGCCGGGCTTGGTCGGCAAGTCCGACACCTCGGCGACGCGCGTTGCGCAGCGCGCCTACGAGGACTGTCGCGAGCAGAGCCGCGTCGAGCGTGTGCCCCATCGCGTCGGTTGAGGTCTGGGTGGCGGCGCCGAGCTCGAGGAGCGGGCTTCGCGCAGGCGGCTGATGGCACTCGAACGACGACCTTCCCCCGGAACGTTCCAGATCGCGTGAAGGGCCCGCTGAAACGAGCGGGCCCCTCATTAGCGATGAACGGATGGCCAATTCAGCCGACCTGCGTCATGCGGACGCCTCCGCGAGGCCGAAGCGCTTCACGACCTCCTCCTGCGCGCGCTCTCCGTAGTACTCGAAGATCGACGCGATGCGCCCGCCGCGGAACGTCACCCGCAGGCACAAGTCGTTTTCGTAGTGCCCGCCGTCCTTCAGCTGCGCGCTCATGTGCTCTTCGACAAACGCGACATCCGGGTCGGCAGTTGCGTGGAAGCGGACGTCCTGCACGCGAATCCAGTCCGTCAGCGAACCGAAGCCCATGAAGAGCTCGCGCAGTGCGTCGTGGCCCTCGACGGCTGCCGGGAGCCCCGCGATCGGGTAGGCGACCTCGTAGCGGCCGTCTGGCTGCCAGTACGCCAGGAACGAGTCGATGTCACCGGCGTAGAGGGCGGCGCCCGATGAGTGCCAGACGGCTTCGTTGGCACTGGTAGTGATGGTCGTGCTGGTCATGTGGACTCCTGTGGTCGTGGGTGATCGGTGTCGAGTCACCGTCCCATCGCCGGGCAGCACGAACATCGGGGGATCCCCCCGACTAGCCTCGCGTCATGTCAGGGGGTCGCCTGCACGGGCGCGAAGCGGAACTCGAAGCGGTCGCGGCCGCAGTCGACGTCGTTGCGCGCGGTGGCCAGAGCGTGCTCATCATTCGCGGGGAGGCGGGCATCGGGAAGACGGCCCTACTGACCGAGCTACGCGACCGCGCCCTGGCGCATCGCTTCGTGGTGCTCGAAGGCCGCGCGACGGAGCTGGAGCGAGACGTGCCTTTCCTGCCCTTGATCGACGCCTTTGAAGGGCAGCTCGGCGGGCTTGAGGCAGGCGCCGTCCTCGGCGCTACCGCCGGTTCCGGGGCGGACCGCTGGCGAGTCCACCGGGCGATCGGCGAGCTGCTCGCAGCAATCGGCAAGGGCCGGCCAGTTCTGCTTCTTGTCGACGATGCCCACTGGTCCGACCCCGCGACCCAGGAGCTGCTCGAGCACATCATCCGTCGACCGCCTGCCGAGTCGCTGCTCGTGGCAGTCGGCCTGCGGCCGGCTCCGGCCGGCGAGCGACTGATCGCTGCGCAGCGGTCGAGCGGCGCGTTCCACCTGATCGCGCTGGACCTTACGCCCCTGGAGCGGGATGCAGCCGAGCGGCTCCTCGATGATATTTCGGAGGCCGGCGAGCGCGACCGGCTCTTCGTGCAATCCGGCGGCAACCCGCTCCTCCTGCGGGAGCTGGCGCGCCACGGTGGACCGGACACCCTTCCTGGTGGAATCCTGGCCGCCGTAACGGTAGAGGTCGAGTCTCTGCCGCCGGCAGCGCGCGAGCTCGCGCGCGCCGCCTCGGTCGCGGGCGACCCGTTCGAGTTCGAGCTCGCTGCGAAGATCGCCGGGCTCGACGCGCGCGAGGCTCTCGGTGCCCTGGACGTGATCGAGCGGGACGAACTCATTCGCGCGACAGGGGACGGGCATCACTTCTCGTTTCGGCACCCCGTCGTGCGGACGGCCGTATACGAGCAGCTCGGTGCTGGGTCGCGGCTGGCGGGTCATGCTGCCGCGGCTCGCGAGCTGGCCCGCGCCGGAGCGCCACTCACGGTTCGGGCTCGCCATCTCGCACAGTCGGCGGCTCCGGGTGATGTAGAGGCCGCCGCAACCCTGCGAGCGGCCGCGGCCGACATCCGGCCACAGGCGCCGGGCGTGGCGGCGGACTGGTTGCTCGTCGCACGCAGAGTGGAGCCCGGCGCGGCCGAAACCGAGGTGCTGGTTGCGACTCTGATCGAAGCGAGCCGACTCGAAGCGGCACTCGAGGTCGTGGACGAGGGGCGAGGCGGAGCCGTGGAGGCAGACCTGGCGATCACCGGGGCGAGCATCGAGCGACTGCTCGGCCGTCACGAATCCGCCCGCCGGCGACTCGAGAACGCCTTGGAGCGCGTCCAGCCCGGCAGCCCCGAGGCCGCGCGTGTGCTCGCGAACCTTGCGGTCGCGGCTTACCAGCGCGGGCGCTACCCGGAGATGCGCGCCTGGGCGGAGCGGGTGGGACCAGAGGGCGGTGATGACGCCGCGCTGCGTTCCGTGGCTGCGACGCTGCTCGCCGTGGGCGACTCGTTCGCCGGCGAAGCTGCTGCGGCTTCGAAGGGCGTGGCGGATGCACTCTCCGCCCTGGCCGACGCGACCGACGACCAACTCGGCGCTGCCGCCGAGCCGGCGATGGCGATCTCCTGGGGGCTGCTTGCGCTCGACCGCATGCCCGAGGGGCTCGCCGCGGCTGAGCGCGTGGCGAGGGCCGCGCGGCGCGGCGGCAACGGGCTGGCAGCCGTCGTGCACGACCTGGCTGCGGTACTCGCGCTGGGGCTGCTCGGTCGCGTGGCCGAGGCAGAGCCCGCGGCCGATGACGCCGAGCAGTCAGCGCGAGTGAGCGGCAATCCGCAGCTCCTGCAATGGGCGCTGTGGATGCGCGGGTGGGTATTGATGGAACGTGGGCGGCTTGAGCTGGCGCTGGTTGCCGCCGAGGAGAGCGTCGCGCTGGCGATCGACCTCGACGACTCGGCATCCGGTGTCATCGCACGCGCGGTGCTCGGTGCAGTGCTCGGCGCCCGCGGCGAGCACGTGAGGGCCCGCGAGCTGCTCGCGGCCTACGACATCGACAACGGCTGGGTCTGCCGCTGGTCTCCTTTCCTGGTCGAGAGCGACCTGGCGCTGGACGACCTTGTCTCCGCGGGCGAACACGCCGGTCGCGCCGCGGCGCTTGCGCCGGCAACAGGCATGGCCGGGGCGCGGGCGGCGGCGGGGCGGGCGCAGGCGCTCGTCACTCTCGCCGAAGGTGATCTGACTCGCGCCGCCGAGCTGGCGTTGAAGGCCGCGAGCGACGCCAGTGCGGCTGGGGCCACGCTGGAGATGGCGCGCGACCGGCTCGTGGCCGGTCGCGCGCTGCTTTCCGGTGATCGGGATGCCGCCATCGAGCAGCTGAAGGACGCACGCGCCTTGGCGGCACGCTCGGGTGCGCCGCGCGTGGAAGAGGCCGCGCTCTTCGAACTACGACGCGCGGGTGTGCGCGTCGGACGCGGCGGCGCGCGCGCCCCGGGGGCAGAAGGTCTGTCCGGGCTCAGCGCCCGCGAGCGGGAGATCGCCGCGCTGGTCGCGGAAGGTTTGACCAATCGAGAGATCGGCGGGCGGATCTTCCTGAGCGAGAAGACGGTCGAGACGCACCTGACGCATGTCTTCCAGAAGCTGGGGGTTCGTTCGCGCGCCCAGGTGGCGGCGGCGATCGCCCGCCGGGATTGAGCCAACTGTGGGCCAGCTGAGTACGGCCACGGCCTACGCTCTTACGCGGCCGGTTCGGTCTCCTCGACGTGGCTTGCGGCCCAGCTGGCGAGAAGGGCCAGCGACTCCGCCGATCTCGATCCCGGTTCGGCCGTGTAGGCGAAAAGGGTCAGCCCCGGGTCGGCGGACAGCTCCAAGCGGTTGAAGTTAAGGCTGAGGTCGCCGACGACGGGGTGATGCAGTTGCTTGATGGCGGTGTCGTGAAAGCCCACGTTGGCTCCAAGAAGAGGGCGCGCGCGAGGTCGTTCGCCGCGAGAACGTCGAGACGCCCGTTGGCGACGACCGCGGCGGCGCCGGTCATCGCGTCGATCGTCCACGGGGCGTCACGGCCCCTAATCGTCCGTCGCGGGGAGGACCACCGTCGTCCGCGCGCCGCCGCCCGGGTCGTTGGCGGCCTCGACGTCGCCGCCGTGCGCTCGCGCGAGCCGCCGCGCGATCGCGAGGCCGAGGCCCGTGGCGCCCATCGCCGTGGCACGCGCCTGGTCCGAGCGGAACAGCGGCTCGAATACGTGAGGGAGGTCGTCGGAATCAAAGCCGGGACCGTCGTCGGCGACCTCGACGCGGACGTCGCCGTTGACGTGTTGCGCACGGACCAGGACCCGTCCGCGACTGTGACGGATCGCGTTGTCGAGCAGATTCGTGAGCACGCGCAGCAGCGCGTCGGCGTCACCGTGCACGACGAGTCCGGCTGACACGTCGTCGAGCCTCACTTCGCAGTCACGCGCGGCGGCCAAGGGCTCGACCCCTTCGACGGCGTGGCGTGCGAGCTCGGCGAGGTCGACCTCATCGAACGTGATCGTCTCGCCCGCATACTCCAGGCGGCTGAAGGTGAACAGGTCGCCGACCAGCCGGTCCAAATGCGCGGCCTTGTCCTGTGCGCGGTCGAGGTAGCGCTCGTCGCCGACTCCGTGCTCGAGCGCCTCGAGCGACCCGCGCAGTGTGAACAGTGGCGTCCGCAGGTCGTGCGCGATCGCCGTGACCAAGAACCGCCGCTCGCGCTCGGCGGCGGCCGAACTGCCGAGCGCGTCGCGCAGCCCGCCGGCCATTCCATGCAGCGCGTCGCCGACATCGGCCACTTCGCGCGCGCGGGTGGCGAGCGGCTCGACCTTGAGCTCGCCGCCGGCGATCCGCTCGGCGTCCGCTGCCAGCTGGGCCAGGGGCCGCAGCACCCAGCGGCGCAGCAGCACGACAACGAGGACGAGGGCGGCGGCGAGCGCGACCAGTCCCGCGCCGAGTGTGATCGCCCAGCGCGTCGCGCTGCTCTCGCGCGGCACCCACAGGAGCCCCGCGACATTGCGTAGCGACACGATGCTCCGGCGGTAGCCGGCGGGGTGCCGCTTGAACTTGTCGGTCTCGGCACCGGGCGTGACGACAATCGGCGTACCCGCCAGCGCGGTCTTGGCCGAGACGGCGGCCGCTGCCGTGAGCTCAAGCTTGTTCGGCCCGAGCTGTGCCTGCACGCCGAGCGCCAGCAGACGGCTGACGACCGCGCTGCGCTGCGCCGCGTCGTTCAAGCTGACGGCGTTGAGCGCCGCGATTGCCTGTCGTTCACGATGGGCCTCGCGGCCGGCCTGCCAGCTCCCCGCGGCAGCCCACGACGCCATCCCCGCGAGCGTCGGTACCGCGACCACCAAGGCAAGCCCGAGTCCGAGCCACGTGCGCAGGGACCAGGTACGCGTCACCGCGCGGCCGGCGGGTCGAAGCGATAGCCGACGCCCCAGACCGTCACGAGCAACTGCGGCCGGCGTGGGTCGGCTTCGAGCTTGTCGCGCAGCTTGCGCACGTAGATGCCGACGGCGCTGCGATCGCCCCACGAGCCCCACACCCGTTCGAAGATCTGCTCTCGGGTGAGGGCCTGGCGCGGATTCTCGATGAACAGCGTCAGCAGCTCGAACTCTCGTGCCGTGAGCGCGACCGGGCGCCCATCGACGCACGCCTCGTGGGCGCCCAGGTCGACCACGAGGCGGCCGAAGCGCCGCTCGGTCGTCGAGCGTCCCGCCGCGCTGCGGCGCAAGACCGCCTTCACGCGCGCGACGACCTCCGCCGGCGTGGCCGACTTGACGACGTAATCGTCCGCGCCGAGCGCCAGGCCGCGCAGCTTGTCGTCGTCCTCACCGCGGGCACTGAGGAACAGCAGCGGCACGTCCGAGCGCTCGCGAATTCGCCGGCACACGTCGAACCCGGATCCGCCCGGCAGCATCACATCGAGCAGCACGCAGTCCACGCCGTTGGAGCCGAACGCGGCGATGGCTCCGGGCATGTCGCCCGCGGCGAGCACTCCGAAGCCCTCGACCGCGAGGAAGTCGGTGAGGAGCCCGACGATCTCAGGGTCGTCCTCCACGAGCAACACGGTTGGTGCGCTCATGAGTGGAGTGTGGCGTAGCCGGGTCGCGGCCGTCGCCGTTTTCCGCAGTTGTTCATCAGCGGTTCCGGCTGTAGTCATCGCCCGCTGGTGCAGTGAGCCTCGGTCCCCACACGAGAGGAGAGGTGATGAGCAGATTGACGATGACGGTGGTCGCCGCGGCCGCGGCGGCCGCGCTGGCTGCGACTGCGGTCGTCGCACTGCCGGCGATAGGAGACTCCGGCACGACCGGCACTGACCAGAGCCCCGACGTCAGCGGCCTGCCCCGGTGTCTTGCCAAGGAAGGGCTGCCGGGCGCACCGGCGAGCTCCGCGGAGCTGAAGCCCTGGCTCAAGGACAAGGAAGCGCAGGACCCGGGCGCGGTCCATGCGGCGCTCGCCGCCTGCCAGTCCAGCGCGCCGGACGCGAACGCTCCCGGACCGGATGCCGCGACGCTGATCGCCTGCGTGCGTAGCCACGGGTATGACGCGCCGACGTCGCCCGTGGACTTCAAGCGCTGGCTCGGCCAGAAGCACGAGGTAGGCGACTCTGCGGTTGACGACACCGTGGCGGCGTGCAACGACGCGCAGGAACCGCAAGGTTCCGGCGATACCAAGGCCAAATAATCTCGGCGCTTGCAGCCGGCAGCAGTAACTGCTGCCGGCTGCGGACAAGGACCTTGTGGTCCAGGCGGTCGG
>DATBDN010000125.1:0-4964 GCA_036269895.1 Thermoleophilaceae bacterium | reverse complement strand
GCTCGTGGCGCATGCCGCGCTCGAGGAGCAGCTGGGCATCCGGCGGCTTGTAGTCCTCCCGGGCGATCTCGCCACGGTCCGCGAGCAGGTCGAGGTAGGTGCGGTACTCGCAGCCGAGGAAGTCATTCAGGCGGCTTGGGGACAGGCGCCGTGCGGTTGAAACGTCCACTAAGACCTAAGTCGACGGTCGGGGTCGAACCTTGACACTTCTCCGGCGTCGAGCTCTTGTGGAGTCGGCACCGTCGACCGATACTGGCACCGGTGCCCGGTTCGCTCTACTCCAACCGTGGCGCGAAGCGCGCGCGGGAGAGCCGGGACGCTCTGGGCGTTCCGGCTGAGTCGCCGCTGCCTGATGTCCTTGACCTCATCGAGGGGAGAAGCGGAGTGGACGTCGTCGTCCTGGAGCTGAACGACGGTGTCGCGGGCGCCTACATCGCGAAACCGGAGCTTCCGCTCATCTTCGTCAACGGGGACCAGGCGATTACCCGCCAGCGCTTCACGCTCGCCCACGAGTTCGGCCATTTCCGGATGGGCCATTCCACGGTCGTGGATGAATACGCCACGATCGGCGGCGTCCAGCGTGATCCGAACGAGGTCTGCGCCAACGCATTCGCTGCCGAGTTTCTGATGCCGCGCGAAGCCACCAAGGGCTGGGGGCAGGAACATGTCCGCGGCCAACCCACCCTCGAGCATGTCGTCGTCTTCGCGAACGAGTACGGCGTCAGTCCGCAGGCCGCCCGCTACGCGTTCGCGACGGCCGGCGTACTCACCGACCAGGACCGCGCCGACCAGCTCGATGCTGAGATCGCCGACGACCTCCACATCGAGCTCGCGAGCTACCTCGGCCTCGAGCCGCTCGAGGATCGCCTCGCCGAGGCCGTCCGCCGCTTACCGCGGATCCCGCCGGCGCTCGAACACAGTGCCCTCGGTGACCTCCTCATCGGCGCTATCGACATCGACGAACTCGCGGCTCGCGCCGGACGCTCGCCCGACGAGCTCCGCGAAGCCCTGGCCGAGTTCCATCTCGACCAGCTGCTGCCGGCTTAGCGTCCGCCCAGGAAGAGATCGTCGACCTCGTCGCGCGGCTCGCCCCCTGGCGCTGCCAGCGCATCGGCTAGCACCTCCAGGTGCCGGCCGGCCGACTCGGCCGCACTCCTCGACGCGCGGAAGACGGGGGCCGCCTGTGACACCGTCCAGCCTCCGCGATCGGCGGCGCCTTCCAGCTCTCCGCTCGGCACACGGAAGATCGCCCCTAGCGCTTCGAAGACTCGCCGCGACACGCGCGCTGGCTCGAGCTTTCCCTGCTCGAGGCGGTCCAGGTATCCCACTGTCTTAGGTCTCTGCGCGTCGCGCAGGCCTAGCTCTCCGACCAGCTCTCCGGCGACGTCATCGGTGCTCATCCCGAATCGCTCGCGCAAACGCGCCAGCAGCGCGGGGAGCAGTCCCTCGCCCGGTGTGACAGGCATTTCCGCCCTGATCGCCGCCAGCGCTTCGTCCGAGTACTCCGGCGTCGGCGCGAACGTCAGGAACGCGAGCAACTCTTCAGCCAGCCCGTTCTGGTCGTCCTCGGGGACGCGCGCGATGTAGTCGTCGACCTCCGGCCGCTTGCCGGCGTTCCAGGCGTCGACGAACTCGCTGAGCACTTGTTCACGATCCGTGCTCACGAAGGATCTCCCCCAGTTCGCGCAGCCCCCGCGAGCGGCGCGCATAGACGTTTGCCATCGAGATCCCCAGTCGCTCGGCGATCTCATCTGCTTCCAGCTTCTTGACGTAGGTCAACTCGAGGACCTCCTGGTAATTGTCGTTCTTGATCTGGCTGATGCCCCAGGCCACGAAGTTCTCGGTCGACTGCTTGTGCAGCTCATCCGCGATGTCCTCGGCGGATTGCCGGCGGCGCTCGGCCTCCCACGACGCGAGGGCTGCGTCATACGGCCCCGTCTCGCTCTGGGCATCGAAACGCTGGTCAAGGCTGCCGGCCTTGCGCTTCGTGTGGCGGAACTCCCTGCGGCCGAAGTCCATGCAGCTGTTCTGCACCGTGTGCACGAGTGCTGCGTAGTACGCCTCGATCTCCTGCTTACGGAAGTTGGCACCCATTGCGCGGACCCGCAGGTACGCCGCGCTCGCGGCGCTGCCCCGGTCGAACTCCGGGATGCCGCCGCTCGCGGCGGAGAAGCGGAAAACGTTGACCGTCTGCTTGATGCGGTCGAAGTTGTTCACGGCGAGCTGGTCCCAAGTCTCCGCGGCGACCGCCAGCTCACCACGAGCCATGGCGGCGTGGTAGCGCCGCAGCAGGATTCGATCGGGTTCGAAGGACACGCAGGTACTAGGTCGCGCTTAGGTCGACAAATCTGACAGTCGGCTCAGGCGTCATCGTCGTCGGGGTCGAATTCTTCCGGAGACCACGCCGGATGACTCATCCCCTTCAGCATCAGTCCAATCGCGTAGCGCCGGCCGAGCTCGCGCCGGACCCGGTCCCAGACGCCCCGCGTCCGCTCGCCGAGCACGTGACGGTGCCAGTCGTGCTCCATGTCCTCGAAGAAGTCGGGTTCTTCCCAATCGTGGGCCTTGGTGGGTGCGTCCTTGAACGCCGTCGCCAGATCGCGCAGTTCCTGCGCCAGCGACGCGGAGACGGGCACGGCGTCGAGCGCCATCGGGCCGGTCGCCCCGCTCGGGTCCCACCAGCGCAGACCCGCCACGTCGTCGGCGATCAGGACGAGCCGTGGGCGCGTCCGGCTCTCCGGGCGCTGAAGCGGGCCGCCGGCCGCGACATCCAGGATGATCAACGCGGGCGGATATAGGAACAGGGCGATGCCTGAGCGGCGGTCGTCGGACCGCAGCCGGATCTCGCTCAGGACGAGCGCTTCGACGCCCAACCCGTGGTCTGCCGCAGCCGCGACGCGCGCAGCCGGCTCGTACGGCAGCGCGCCGGCGCGGCGCACCTCCTCAAGATCCCAGACGCCGATCACGTCGTCACCCTCGTCGTCGATCCCCTCGCGCACCAGACGCACGAACCGGCCCGGATCGAACGTCTCGGACTGGAGAGGCTCACTGTCCGCGTGGACGCCGTCGACGGTGTCGATCGAGGCGGCGAATGCGCTCAGCAGCGGGTCGTCAACCGCGAGGACCGGCCCGGAGGCCAGGCGGAGGTGGTAGCCGTAGAGAATGGTCGGCCGGCCCTCCCGTGGCGTCCGGACGGGCGTGTGTGGGTGCAGTGCCAGTGTGAGCCTTTCGGGCATCGGGATCTGGGTCGCCGTGCGCACGAGTCGTCTGACGCGTCAGATCGTGCGGATCGGCGATCGCGGCTGGCATCACATGCGCGTAGCCCGTGGGAGCATTGAGTCGATGCGAATCCCGCCCTCAGGTGAGCAGTTCGAAATCCGTCACGGCGACCAGCGAGCGACGATCGTCGAGGTCGGAGGTGCGATCCGCGAGTACTACGCCGGCGATCGCGCCGTCCTCGACCCGTTCTCGATCGACAAGATGGCCGATGGCGCGCACGGCAACCCGCTGGTGCCGTGGCCGAACCGCTTGGAGGACGGGAAGTACGAGTGGGACGGCGCGACGCTGCAGGGTGCGCTGACTGAGCCGGAGAAACACAACGCGATCCACGGCTTGCTGCGCTGGCACAACTGGGTAGCGACCGAGCGCGACGAGAGCCGCGTTCTGATGCACGCACGGATCCACCCGCAGACCGGCTACCCGTTCATCCTCGACGTATCCGTCGCGTACGCGCTGACGGACGACGGTCTCGTGGTGACGACGACGGCCACGAACCTCGGCGAAACCGCCTGCCCGTACGGAACGGGACAGCACCCGTACCTGTCGCCGGGCGAGGGATTGATCGACGAATGCGAGCTGCAGTTCGCGGCGGCGACGCGGATCGATACCGACGACGAGCGCCAGCTCCCTACGGGCCGCGTACCAGTCGCCGGCACCGACTTCGACTTCAGCGAGCCACGTCGGGTGGGCGACTTCCAGATGGACTACGCGTTCACCGACTTGGCGCGCGAGCAGGACGGGCGCGCGTATGGGCGGCTGAAGGGCGCCGACCGAGCAACCGTCGAGCTCTGGCTGGACGAGAACTACGACTTCCTGGAGGTCTTCACCGGCGACTCGCTGGCGCCGGAGCGAGCGCGGCGCGGGCTGGGGTGCGAGCCGATGACGTGCGCGCCGAACGCGTTCAACTCGGGGGACGGTCTGATTCGGCTCGAGCCGGGTGAGTCGTATTCCGCGGTGTGGGGAGTCCGATTGCGATAACGACTTGGTGGGGCGAAGACGATACGACGGCGCCCTTACACTCGTCATGGAGCGGACGCTTTGGACGGATGAGCGTGTGTCAGACGCAATCTCGCGCATAGATCAGCGATTCGACGCGATCGAGCGTCGTTTTGACACCATCGATCGCAGGCTCGACAGCTTGTCCACCGAGCTTCGAGAGATCCGGTCAGAACTGCTCGCCTTGAATCGACAGTTCGGGCGCGTGGGCTGGGCGCTCGCGGGCGCGATGTTCATCCAGCTCGTGGCGATCATCCTCACGCGGTCTGGCGCGTAACCACGTCTCGCGCCCAGGCGTTCTGCTTCGTTACACACGTGCGAACAGCCAGACCGCGACTCCGGCACCGATCACGATGATCCCGAGCCTCAAAGTTCGATCGCTGATCCGCCGTGCCACACCCACGCCGGCGTGACCTCCCACGAAGCTCGCCACCGCCATCACGCCCGCCGCGTCCCAGCGCACCGGGCCGAACAGCGCGAAGAACACGCACGCCACCACCGCCACCACCAGCGACAGCAGGCCCTTCAGCGCATTCAGCCGCTGCAGCGAGTCCTCGAGGCCGATCGCCAGGATCGCCAGCAGCATGATCCCGAGGCCTGCTCCGAAGTAGCCGCCGTACACGGACGCGAAGAAGTTCGCCACGTGCACTCGCGCTCGCGGGTCGCGGCGCTCCGCCGCATCGGCCGCC
>DATBDN010000124.1:0-4474 GCA_036269895.1 Thermoleophilaceae bacterium | reverse complement strand
GACGATGCCGAAGTACTCGTGGCCGATCGGGAAGTCCGGCTCGATCGTCACCCGGCCGTCCAACAGCATCAGGTCGCTGCCGCAGATGCCGGCGCGGGTAATCCGCACGACTGCCATTCCCGACTCGGTGAGCTCGGGGTTGGGCACCTCGCGGAGCTCCACGCGACCGGGCTCGGCCATCGTCACCGCGATCATCTGGTCACCTCCATCGCGCGGCCCTGCAGGCGCTCGCGCAGCTCGCGGTCATATGCTCTCCGATTCCTGTGCGTACCCGAGCGTCTGCAGGTAGTCCTCGTGCAGCTCTCGCCACACGGTGGCGATCGACTCGACCGCCGGGTCGAACGCGTGGTCGAGGTCACCGTCGAGAAGCCGTCGTTCAGCCTCCCGCAGCCGAGCGATGTAGTCCCCGAAGCGCGGCGCGATCTCGGCGGTTCGGCGTAGCGTGGGTTGGACCTCCTCGACGATCGCAACCAGCTCGCTGATCAGGCGCCGACGCTTGGCCGCGTCCGCCGCGTTCCACCGTGGCTCGAGCGTCTTCACCCGGCGCCATGCAGCCGACAAGGGCTCGGAGACGATGTCGAGCAGGGCGACGTCGATCGTGGCGCGCTCCTGCTCGGAGAGGGTCCTGTGAAGACGGTGTCCGGAGTCGGTGAGGGTGAACCCGTACGGCGTCGAGCAAATCAGGCCAGCCGCCTCCAGCTGACGCCCATCGCCCGGCAGGTGCTTGAGGCTGCCGCGCAGAGCCAGTGCATGCACCGCTGAGAACACCTCGGCCGGATCGAGCTTCATCTCAGGCTCCTCCTCTGTCGTCGCTGGGCCGTGCGGAGGGTTCGCCGAGGCCCATCCCGCGCCCGATCACCTCCTTCATGATCTCGGACGTGCCGCCGTAGATCCGTGAAATGCGCGCGTCGGCATAGTCGCGCGCGATCTGGTACTCGAGCATGTAGCCGTAGCCGCCATGGAGTTGCAGGCATGCGTCGATCACTCGTCCCTGCGCTTCCGAGCACCAGTACTTGGCCATCGCGGCCTCGTCGGCCGTCAGAGTCCCGTCGACCGTGGCCAGCAGGCAGCGGTCGACGAACGCCTGCGCGACCTCAACCTCGGTCTTTGCCTTGGCCAGCTCGAAGCGCGAGTTCTGGAAGGTCCCGATCGGACGGCCGAACGCCCTGCGCTCGAGCGCGTACTCCAGCGTGCGCTCGAGCGCGCCGCGCGCTGCCGCGACCGCGCCCACCGCGATCGATAGCCGCTCCTGGGCGAGGTTGTGCGTGAGGTGTCGGAAGCCCTCGCCCTCGGCGCCGATCAGGTTGGCGGCGGGGACACGCGCGTCGGCGAAGAACAGCTCGGCGGTGTCCTGCGCGTGCTGGCCGAGCTTCTCGAGGTTGCGCCCGCGCGTGAAGCCGGGCGTGTCGGCCTCGACGACCAAGAGGCTGATGTCCGACTGCTTGCCGGTTGACCCCGTCCGCACCGCGGTGATGACCAGCTCGGCATTCAGACCATTGGTGATGAATGTCTTCGAGCCATTGAGGATGTAGTGCTCGCCGTCGCGGACCGCGCGGGTCTGGATGCCCTGGAGATCGGAACCGGTTCCCGGCTCTGACATCGCGATCCCCAGAATCAGCTCACCGCCGACGATCCCCGGCAGCCATCGCGCCCGTTGCTGCTCGTCGCAGAGCTCGGTGAGGTACGGCAGGGCGACGTCGTTCTGCATCGTGATGGCCAGCGCGAACGCGGCCAGGCCCCGACGCGCGGCCTCCTCGTTGATGACGGCGTTGAAGCGGAAGTCCTCGACCCCCGGACCTCCGAACGCCTCCGGCACGCGGAACCCCAGAAACCCCAGCTCGCCCGCGCGCCGCAGCGCGTCTCGCGGGATCCGCCCCTCGTGCTCCCACTCTTCGTAGGCATGAACTATCTCCTTGTCGAGGTAGCGTCCGAAGCTCTCGCGCAGGTCGTCGTGCTCAGGGGTGAAGATGGGGCGTCTCATATCCGCAGCGCCGCGATTCGCTGCACCTGTTCCAGCGGTCGCCGGCTTGCGGGCGAGAGGCAGAAGCCCTCGACCCCGGCGGCGCGATAGTCGGCCAGCCGCTCCGCGATCGCCTCGACCGGGCCGACCAGAGCCCAACGCGAGACGCGCTCGAATGGCATCCCGTATTGGCGCCTGATCAGCTCCGCCGCCTCGGCCTCGCCGGCGGCCTGATCGGTGCAGATGTTGATGAACGCGACGAGCGCGACGCCCGGCGTGGGGCGCCCATGCTCGGCAGCAAGCTCCCCGAGGCGACCGCGCGACTCCTCGATCTGCTCGGCGTCGACCCACATCGGCATCCAGGCGTCGCCGAAGCGCGCCGCCCGGCGCAGCGCGGCTCCGGCCCTCCCGCCGACGAGCACCGGCGGTGCCACCGACGCCACGGGTGCAAGCCCGGGGCACGCGACCTCGTAGAGCCCACTGTGCTCGACAAGCTCGCCGTTCATCAGCCGCGGTAAGAGCTCCAGCGCCTCATCGAGGCGCTGGCCCCGCTGGCGCGGATCGACCCCCGCGGCGCGAAACTCTGGTTCGTATTCACCGCCGAGGCCGACGCCCATCAGCACGCGGTTGGGAGCGAGCGCGGCGAGTGTGGACAGCTGCTTCGCCAGCCAGGTCACCGGCCGCAGGGTCGGGTTGAGGATCCCGAACCCGAGGCCGATCCGTTCGGTCGCGCCGGCCACGAGCGACAGAGTGGTCGTCGCCTCGAGAATCGGGCGGTGGAAGATGAGGTGGTCGGGAACCCACACGTGGTCAAGACGGGCCTGCTCGGCGGCGCGGGCTACCTCAAGCACGGGCGTCCCGTTCCCGAACGCATCGATGCTCGGCAGCGCAACGCCGACTCCTGCCCATGGCCGTGCGGACATCGCCCTCACACCGCCAGCGTCTCGGCGTCGGCGGCGCCCGCCAGCTCGAGGAGCGCGGCGGAGCGCTGGTCGTCGCTCAGGCCTTTCAGCGATCGCGCGCCGTGCTCGGTGACGACCCAGTCGACGTCGCTGCGCGCGGTGCTCACCGGACCGCTCAAATGCTTGACGACGCGGGTCGACGGCAGCGCGATGATCGGCGTGCCGCCGCAAGCCGCTGCGGCACGCAGGAAGTCGACCTGGCCGCCGACGGCGCCCAGCGGCCGCCCCTCGATCGACTCCGCGTTCGCCTGGCCGGAGAGGTCTACTTCAAGCGCGCTGTTGATGGCGCACAGCCGCCCCACTGTGGCCAGCGTTGCGGGCGCATGGGTATAGCTGACGGGCCGGAACACGACGTCCTCGCGCCCGCCGAGCGCGCTGAACAGGCGTTGGCTCCCCAGCGCCGCCCCGGTTACGGTCAAGCCCCGGTCGGCGTGCTTGCAGGCATTGGTGACGACCCCAGCCTCGATCAAGTCGAGTACCCCATCGGAGATCATCCCCGAATGCACGCCTAGATTCCGGTGATCACCCAACGCCTGCATGATCGCCCCCGGGAGCGCGCCCACTCCGAGCTGGATCGTGTCTCCGTCCCTGACCAGCGCGGCGACGTGAGCAGCGATCCGCCGCTCGTTCTCACATGGGGTCACGGGTGGCGCCTCGAGCAGCGGACGCGAGCTGACGACGACCGCATCGAGTCGATCCCACGCAATCCAGTGCCCGGCGGTGACGGGACAGTGATCGTTGACCTCCGCGATCACGACCCTCGCGTGCTCGAGCGCGTCGGCGAGGTAGTCGACCCCGACGCCCATACTGCAACGGCCGACGCTGTCAGGTGGCGCGACCTGCACGAACGCCACGTCGCCCGGAAGAGCGTGCGCCGCGAACAGCCCGGGTAGAGCCGAGAAGTGGCATGGCACCACGCGCAGACCTGGGACGCGCCCGAGCCGGCCGAGCGCGCCGTAGGAGACGACTTCAAGCGCCTGGGAGGCCTCGCTCGCGAGCCGGTCCCCCCACACAAGCCCGACGAACGCCCGCACGCCGCCGATCGCCTGGGCCTGTGCGAGCAGCGCGTCCACGAGCACCGTGGGCTCGGCGCAAGCCTGACCGAAGACGACGCCGTCGCCCGGGAGGATCCAGCGCTCCAGGTCGAGCTCGTCCGCCGTCAGTTGGACTGGACCGCTCATCGCCTAGAGCCTCTTCAGGATCGTCCCCGTGCCGAGCCCGCCGCCGCAACACATCGTCACGAGTCCGAGCTCGGTGCCGGAGCGCTCGAGCTCGTGCAGGATCGTCGCGACTAGCCGCGCGCCGGTCGACCCGACCGGGTGACCGAGCGCCATCGCGCCGCCGTTGACATTGACTCGCTCCATGTCGGCCTCGAGCTCGCGCTGCCACGCCAGCACGACCGATGCAAACGCCTCGTTGATCTCGATCAGGTCGAGGTCGCCGATGCTGAGCCCCGTCCGCGCAAGCAGCTTGCGCGTTGCTGGGATCGGGCCCGTGAGCATGATCACGGGGTCGACGCCGACCGTGACCTGATCGACGATCAGTGCCCGCG
>DATBDN010000123.1:0-4752 GCA_036269895.1 Thermoleophilaceae bacterium | reverse complement strand
CGGACCGCCCGGCACCGGCAAGACCTCAATCGGCGAGTCCATCGCCCGCGCGACCGGGCGCGAGTTCGTCCGGATGTCGCTCGGCGGTGTGCGCGACGAGGCTGAGATCCGCGGTCACCGCCGCACCTACATCGGCGCGCTCCCTGGTCGCCTGGTGCGCGCGCTGCGCGACGCCGGGACGATGAACCCGGTGATCCTGCTGGACGAGGTCGACAAGGTCGGCGCCGACTGGCGCGGCGACCCGTCGGCGGCGCTGCTCGAGGTGCTCGACCCGGCGCAGAACTCCACGTTCCGCGACCACTACCTGGACGTCGAGCTCGACCTGTCCGAGGTGCTGTTCATCGCAACCGCGAACATGCCCGACACGATCCCAGGCCCGCTGTACGACCGCATGGAGGTCATCAACTTCGACGGCTACACCGTCGAGGAGAAGACCGCGATCGCGCGCGGGTACCTGTGGCCGCGTCAGATCGAGCGCAACGGCCTGCGTCCCGAGGAGGTCGAGATCTCCGATCAGACGCTGCGCCTGGTAGTCGACGAGTACACGCGCGAGGCCGGCGTGCGCCAGCTCGAGCGCGAGCTCGGCAAGGTGCTGCGCAAGGCCGCGACGAACATCGCCGCCGAGCGGGTCGAGGTACCGGTGACCATCGACACGGCCGCCGTCCGCGATGCTCTCGGGAAGCAGCGCGTCTTCCACGAGGCCGCTTCCCGCACCGCGGTGCCCGGCGTCGCCACCGGCTTGTCGGTGACTGGCGCCGGCGGCGAGGTCCTGTTCATCGAGGCACAGTCCATGAAGGGCGACGGCGGCCTGGTCCTGACCGGCCAGCTGGGCGACGTGATGAAGGAGTCGGCGCGAATCGCGCAGACCTACGTCCGCGCCCACGCACCTGAGCTCGGCATCGCGGACGACGCTTTCGACAACAGGGAGTTCCACGTCCACGTTCCGGCCGGCGCGATCCCGAAGGACGGACCGTCCGCGGGGATCACGATGACCACGGCGCTGGCGTCGCTCCTGAGCGGTCGTCCGGTCAAGCACACCGTCGGCATGACGGGTGAGATCACGCTGCAGGGGCGGGTGCTTCCGATCGGCGGGCTCAAGCAGAAGGTCCTCGCAGCCCATGCGGCCGGGCTCACTGACGTGATCCTGCCGGAGCGGAACCGCGCAGACCTGGACGATCTGCCCGAGGATGTACGGGAGCAGATGAGGTTCCACCCGGTAATGACGATCGGCGAGGTCCTCGACCTCGCGCTTGAGCCGGCTCCGGCGGGGGCACTTGCCTAGGGCATTCGGACGACTACCGGCTGACGACCCGGGGCGCCCTGAGGGCGCCACCGGGCCGCGGCCGGTCGGCCGTGTAGCGAAGCTGTTTCGCCCGTACGGGCGGCAGCTGCTTGCGCTGCTCGGGCTGATCCTCGTCGCTTCTGGCCTCGGGATCATCTCGCCGTTCCTGCTGCGCGACGTCCTCGACACGGCGATCCCCGAGAAGAACACAGCGCTGCTGACAGCGCTGGTGGCGGGGATGGTCGCCATCCCGATCATCACCGGCGCGCTCGGCATCGGCCAGACGTGGTTGTCCAACCGCGTGGGCCAGCAGGTGATGCACGACCTGCGCACGTCGGTCTACCGGCACCTGCAGCGACTCTCGCTCGCCTTCTTCACGCGCACGCGCACCGGCGAGGTCCAGTCGCGCATCGCCAACGACATCGGCGGCATCGACAACGTCGTCACCAACACCGCCACGTCGATCGTGTCGAACTCGACGACCGTCATCGCCACGGTCGTCGCGATGTTCCTGCTCGACTGGCGACTGGCCGTCTTCTCGCTGGCGCTGCTGCCGTTGTTCGTCTTCCTCACGCGCCGCGTCGGCGCGGTCCGCAGGGAGCTGGCCTCGCAGCGCCAGTCCACGATGGCCGACGTCTCGTCGCTGGTCGAGGAGTCGCTGTCGGTCTCGGGCGTGCTGCTCGGCAAGACGATGGGCCGCCGCGCGGACCTGGCCGACCGCTTCGAGGGCGAGTCGCGCACGCTGGCCGACCTCGAGATCCGTCAGCGCATGGCCGGCCGCTGGGTGATGGCCTCGATCCAGGCGACGTTCGCGATCATGCCGGCGCTCGTCTATTGGTTCGCCGGCTGGACGTTCGCCCACGGCAACGACACCATCACGATCGGCACCGTCGTCGCCTTCACGACACTCCAGACGCGCCTCTTCTTCCCGATCGGCCAGCTGCTCTCGGTCGGGGTCGACATCCAGACCTCGCTCGCGCTGTTCGAGCGGATCTTCGAGTACCTCGACCTGCCGATCGACATCGACGAGAAGCCGGAGGCGCTCACGCTGGATGCCAGCTCGGGCTCGTTGCCGGTCACCTTCGACCGGGTCGCCTTCCGATACGACAAGGACGGCGACTGGACGCTGCGTGACATCACGCTCGACGTCCCGACGGGTTCGAAGGTCGCCTTGGTCGGGGAGACGGGGTCCGGCAAGACGACGCTCGGCTACCTGGTCGCCCGTCTGTACGACGCCGACGAGGGAAGCGTCGCCATCGACGAGATCGACGTGCGCGACGTGACCCTGTCGTCGCTCGCCGACGCCGTGGGCGTGGTGTCCCAGGACACCTACCTGTTCCACGCGTCGATCCGCGACAACCTGAGCTTCGCGCGCCCCGACGCAACCGACGAGGAGATCGAGCAGGCGGCGGTCGCGGCGCAGGTGCACGACCTGATCGCATCGCTGCCGGAGGGCTACGACACGCTCGTCGGCGAGCGCGGTTACCGCTTCTCGGGCGGCGAGAAGCAGCGCATCGCGATCGCCCGCACGATCCTGCGCAATCCGCCGGTGCTGGTGCTCGACGAGGCGACGAGCGCGCTCGACAACCGGACCGAGCGCGCGGTGCAGCAGGCGCTCGACGAGTTGGCGGCGGGCCGGACGACGATCGTGATCGCGCACCGGCTGTCGACCATCCGCGACTCCGACCAGATCGTCGTGTTGAGCCACGGCGAGATCGTGGAGCGCGGCACGCACGACGAGCTCATGGAGGCCGGCGGCGCGTACGAACGGCTGGCGACGAGGGAGCGGCTCGAGCCCGAAGCGGCGTCCGCGTAACCACTCTTGCCACCTGGACGGCAATAATCGCCGTCAAGGTGGTGAGAGTGGCATCCTGTGCCGCCGATGAGGCGCCGCGGCGTCGCCGTTAGCGGGCCCGCAGTGCGTCGATCGACGGCAGCTTCGGGACCTTCTTGAGGATCGCGTCGAACTGCTCCTGCAGCGAGATCACGCGTCGCGCCGGTTTCGGCACGTGCTCGGCGGGCGTGGGGCACGGCGAGATCGGCTGATCGAGCATGAAGCGCGCGAGCGCACGCCGAGCGCAGCCGGAGCTCTGGATGACCGAGTGGCCCACGTCGGGGACCTCCAGCAGCTGCGCGCCCGGTGTGGCGGCCGCCAGCGCGCGGGCGTCCTCCGTGGGCGTGCGCAGGTCGTCGAGGCCGCTGACGATCAGAGTCGGGACAGACGGAAGCTCCATTGCGCCGGACGGCGCCTGCTTGTTCTCCGCGATCCAGAACTTGCATAACGGAACGAGGCTGCCGGCGATGATCGTGGCTCGATCGAGCGGCGCGAACACGTCGTCGCCAAAGCCGGCGAGGGAGCTCTCGGCCAGCCACTGCCGCTGCGACGGCAGCGCGTCGCGCGGCCACGGCAGCGGGCTTTCCTCGCAGAGTCGCGCGATCTGGTCGCCGGTGCTGAAGGTCTTGTCGGCGAGCTGCAGGTCGTCCTCGAGGCTCTTGGTCGGGCCGATCAGCTGCTGGAGGACCTTGGAGAACGCGCAGAACAACAGGTACTGGCTCTGCCCCGCCTCGAGCTCGGACAGCTGGAACGGCCTTCCCTTCGCGGCTTCGGCCAGCGCCACGGGCAGCTGGGACAGCAAGTCCGGGTTCTCATCGACCTGCTGCAGCAGGCCGAAGATGCGGCTGCGCGTGATCGCCGGCCGGATGCCGCAGCCCATCAGCGTCACCCGCTGCTTGGCCCGCATCGGGCCTTTCTCGAGGCGCCCGACGAGCGTCCTCAAGTCCGCGGCGGGATCGGCTGCGATGCCGTTGCAGCCGTCGCCGCGGCACAGCTGCGTCAGCACGCGCGGGATCGCCCGCAGGCCGGTCATGCCGAACGGGTCGGGCCCCGCAGGTGTGACCGCGGAATCCAGCACAACGCGGTCGACGTGGTCCGGGTGCGCCTGGGCGTAGGCCATCGCGTCGCGCGTCCCGTACGACACGCCGTAGAGCACGAACTTGTCGATGCCGAGCGCCTTGCGCACGTCCTCGAGGTCGGCCACCGTTTCGCGCGTCGTGTAGAAGCCACGGCGCGCACCGAGCATCTTCGCGCAGCGCTCGACGCCCTTGCCGATCTGGTGCGCGTCCTCGCCCGGCGGCGAGTAGTAGTTCGGTGTCAGCGCCAGGTCGCAGTCGAGGTAATCCGATCGCCCGGTCCCGCGCTGGTCGAACACCAGCAGGTCGTGGCCGTTGCGCGCCCTGCCGAGATCGTGGACGAACCCCCGGGCTTCCGTGGTGGTCGCGCCGCCCGGACCGCCCGGGAACACCACGATCGTCGAGTTGTCCGCACCGCCGCGCACGCGATCGAGCTCCGTGAACAACTTCACGTGCCCGGGCACCGCACCGTTGCGGTCGAGCGGCACGGTGATCGTGCCGCAGCTCGCGCCGGGCAGGTCGAAGATCGTGCGGCACGACGCCGGCCGGACGGCGGCGGA
>DATBDN010000122.1:0-9341 GCA_036269895.1 Thermoleophilaceae bacterium | reverse complement strand
TCGAGCTTGCGGAAGATGCTTCGCAGGTGCGTTTCGACCGTCTTGACGCTGAGGAAGAGTTCCGCGGCGATCTCGGGATTGGTGCGGCGATCCACGAGGAGGCGAGCGACCTGGCCTTCGCGCTCGGTGAGTGTCTCGATGCCGGCTCCGCCCGCCTTGCCGGGCCGCGTGCGGCGGTGGACGTGGCGGCCGAGCCTACGTAGCTCGAGTTCGGCTTGCTGTCGGTAGCGGACGGCGCCACACACATCGAGCTGCTGTGCGGCGCGCTCCAGCTCGGCCACGGCCCGCGCCCGCTCATTGGCACGGTCCAGTGCGCGCCCCGCCAGCGTGCGCGCCCGCGCCGCCTCGACCCTGGCGCCGACCTCGTCGGCCGCCTCAGCGGCGGCCAGGGCCTGGCTCGCGGCGGTCGCTGGATCCCCTCCCTCGAGGGCAACAGCCGCGGCCGCGCGCTGCGCCATCGCGGTTGTGAGGGGGAGCTCGAGCTCCGCGGCGATCGCGGCGGCGCGCGCCGCGGCTCGCTCGGCCGCGGCGGGCTGCCCCACCGTGAGCCAGCAGCGCGTGAGCAGCTCGAAATAGTTGGCCTTCCAGCCGCTGGCGATCAGGGGCAGCTCGTCACCGCCGGCGGCGCTCAGGAGGACCTCGACGGCGCGCCCGGCTTCGCCGTTCTCGTACAGCGCGCTGGCGAGCGCGACGTTTGCGTAGGTGCACACCAGGGAGTCGTCGAGGTCGCGCGTGACGTCGACGCTCTCCTGGCCGGCACCAAGCGCAGTCTCAAGGTCGCCTGCCGCCACCGCCGTGAACGCGCGGCTCAGCAGGTTCCACCCCAACGCCTGGGCGTTGCCCGAAAGGCGGGCGGCCTCGACCGCCCCGTCAAGCAGCGCCGCCGACTCGGCTATGCGTCCGGTCGTATGAAGGACGTTGCTGAGCACTGGGACGAGGACCGGGGACATGTCGCCCTGCCCGGTCGCACGAGCGATCGCGAGGCCTCGCTGCGCGTGCCCACCCGCGAGCGGGTAGCGATGCAGGTACAGCTCGGCTGTGGCCAGGTTGGCCAGGGCATCCAGACGGAGTCCCAGTTCGTCGTCGGGAAGCGAGTCAACGAGCGCCGCCGCCGCGGAGCTGTGGGCCTTTGCATCCGGAACGGCGCCCATGAATGCCGCGGCGACGGCGAGCACCGCGGTGCTCGCGGCAGTAAGCGGGGGATCGGACAGCCGCTGGGCGGCGGCTAGGGCCCGCTCGCCCCACCCGCGCATCGCCGCGTACTCCATCCGATAGAAGTCGCCGACGGCGAGCTGGATCATGAGCGCAACCGCGTGCGAAGAGGACGCGCTCGAGAGCGCACCCAGCGCCGCGATCAACCGCGTTCGCGCCGCCTCGTGGTGGCCGAGGAGTTGCTCCAGGCCGGCGCACATGCCAACCAGCTTTACACGCAGCGGCTCATCGTCGCCGGGCGTCAAGGCGATTGTCTCGAGCAGCGCCTCACGGCTTTCCTCGAATCGCCCAGTGGCGGCCTGCGCTCCTGCGAGCGCGATCAGGAGTTCCACGCGCTCTGTGTGCGGCGCGGCCTCGGGGAGCAGGCCGAGCGCGGTCGCGAACCAGCGCGCCGCGCTCACGGGCGCGCGCTGCGCGGTCGCCTCGCCGGCTTCGCGCAGCACCGCCACCGCCGCCAGGTCGCCGTGGCGCGCCGCGTGCTCGACGTGGTGTGCGCGAGCGGTGGCCGGCGCGGCGCGCGCGGCCAGCACCTCCGCGGTCCGCTCGTGCGCAGCGAGCCGCACTCCCGGCGGGCACGACTCATACACGGCACGCCGCACCAGGGGATGTCGGAAATAGAACCTGCGCGGCACCTCCGCGGGTCGCACCAGGTCACGACCGACCAGCTCGTCAAGCGCCTCCAGCGCTTCCGCTTCACCCATGCCGCCCGTCTCCACCGCGAGGTCGAGCTCGAACGGATCGCCGGCGACGGCGGCCGCCTCGGCCAGACGACGCGGCATCGGAGAGAGCGCGTTGAGCTCGCTGACGATCGCGGCCGAGATAGCGTCGGGCACGTTGGCGCCGCCGCCAGCGCGTCGGCCATTGCCGTGGTCCGTCATCGACGCAAGTTGGAGCAGGTAGAACGGGTTGCCCCCGCTCGCCTCATAGAGGTGCTCGCTTTCGGGCCCGCCGACCCCTTCGATCAGCGTGCGCGCATCAGCGGGTGTGAGTGGCCCGACCGGGATCGTATGGACGATCCCGGCTTCCGTGCTCGCCCTCTCGATGGCAGCCACCAGCGCGCGGTCGGCCTGCCCGCTGCGAAACGTCGCGGCCAGCATCACCGCTGCGCGGGGAGGGTGCCTGAGGAGGTAGGACGTCAGCTCGAGTGACGCTCCGTCCGCCCAGTGGAGATCGTCGAGCATCAGAACGAGTGGCTGTCTGGCGGCAAGGCGCTCGATCACGTCGCGCACCGCCCGATGGGCGCGGAAGCGCTCCGCCGCGGTGGTCGGCTGCTCGCTCTCCGGATTCAGTGAGCTCAGCGCGGGGAACACCCGCGCCAACTCGCTCACGTCCTCCGCGGAGAGGCGGTTGAACTCGCTCGGATCGAACGCTTCGAGGTATTCGTCGAGGGCGTCGACGACCAGACCGAACGGAAGCTCGCGCTCGAACTCGGAGGCGCCGCCACGCAGAGCAAGGCAGCCGCGGCGCTCGGCCTGACGAGCCAGCTCGAGCAGGAGACATGTCTTGCCGATACCGGGCTCGCCGGTGACGAAGACGAAGCGTGGGTTTCGCGCGCACGTCTCCTCGAGCAGTTGTGCAAGGAACTCCAACTCGCGGTCTCGACCGACGAGGGGCTGGGCGACTCCGGTCACATCAAGGCAGTCCTGAAACCGACCCTACCTGCCGCGGCCTGCCCGGACCGACTTCTTAATCCAGGGTGTTGCCCCGATGTCGGCCGCCGCCCGGTCGTCGATGCTTACGGCGTGGCACAGTTCATGCTCGAACACCGTCACACCTCGCGCGAATGCGGTGTGGTGTTCGCGTCCTTCAAGGCATTCGAGAGTCCGCTGCGGCACGCCGTGGCCGTCTGCTCATGCCACTTCGGGACGCACCGGATCTGGTGGGAGGCCGAAGCGCAGTCTGGCGATGAGGCGCTCGCTCAGTTGCCGCGCTACGTCGCCGAGCGGACGACGGCGATCCGTGTCGGCGACATCGAGACACCCTGAGGGCGGCATCCCAGGGGTTTCACCCGATGTCCCGAGGCGCCGGGGCAGCGAGGCTGACGACGAGCCGGTCATCACCGCCGGTGGACCACTAGGAGGCCCGCATGACAGCTGTCGCTTTCACGGAACTACCGGATCTAACGACCCAGCCTGACGTTACGGTCCGGGCGCTCGGGATCAGCCGCCATTACGGCGACGGAGATACGGCCGTGCACGCCCTCCGGGGCGTCGATCTCGACGTGAGGACGGAGCGGCTGACTGCGATCATGGGCCCGTCGGGCTCCGGCAAGTCCACGCTCATGCACATCTTGGCCGGGCTCGACGAGCCCGACAGTGGGCGGGTCTGGATCGGCGACACCGAGGTCACCGGCCTCGACGACGCCGGCCTGACCGCGCTGCGCCGGGACCACATCGGCTTCATCTTCCAGTTCTTCAATCTTCTGCCGATGCTCACAGCGGAGGAGAACATCCTCCTGCCGCTTGAGATCGCCGGCCGCAAGCCCGACCCGCGCTGGTACGGCGAGCTCATCGCCAAGGTGGGGCTGGGCGAGCGCCTTTCCCATCGCCCCAGCGAGATGTCCGGTGGCCAGCAACAGCGCGTCGCGGTGGCGCGCGCACTGGCCTCGAGACCGACGGTGATGTTCGCCGATGAGCCGACCGGCAACCTCGACTCCACCACGAGTGGCGAGATCCTTGAGCTGATGCGCGAGCTGGTCGACGGCTTCGGCCAGACCACTGTCATGGTGACCCACGACCCGCACGCTGCGGCGATCGCGGACCGCGTGCTGTTCCTCGCCGACGGGGAGATCGTGCGGGACCTCGACGCTTGTGACGCGCACACGGTCATGACCACGATGGAAGAGCTGAGGGCGTCATGAGGCGCGTGGCACTGAAAGGCCTCTGGTGGCGTAGAGGTCGCGCCGTTCTGACCGCCTGTGCGGTCGTGCTCGGAGTCGCGATGGTCAGCGGCACGTTCATCCTCACCGACACGATCAACAAGGCGTTCGACACGATCTTCCAGGACTCGTATTCGAAGACGAGCGCGGTCATCTCCGGACGCGAGGTGGTCAAGGACGCCGCCAGCGGCAACGCCACCGTTCCCGCCTCGGTGCTGGGCCGCGTGCGCGCCGACGGCAAGGTCGCGGAGGCAACCGGCGCGATCTTCAATCTCAGCGGCGTCTCGGACTCGACCGAGCTCATCGGCAAGAACGGCGAGAGGCTGGGCTCGAGCCAGAACGGGCAGTTCGGCTTTGGCTTCGATCCAAAGGCTGAGCGCTTCAATCCGCTCTCCCTGTCGGAGGGCCGCTGGGCGTCCGGCCCCGGCCAGGTCGTCATCGACAAAGGCACCGCCACGAACAACGGCTACGGCTTGGGCGACCGCATCGGCGCTTCCGCCCGCGGCCCCGTGCGCCAGTACACGATCACGGGCATCGCCCGCTATGGCACGGTCAACTCGATCGGCGGCGCGACCATCGCCGTCTTCGACGTGCCGACGGCGCAAGCGCTGCTGGGCAAGCGCGGCCAGTACGACACGATCTTCGTCGCTGCCCGCAATGGCGTCTCCTCCGAGCAGGTCGTGCGCGATCTCCGGCCCCTGGTGCCGCCCGCCGCACAGATCAGAACGGGTCAGCAGCAGGCCGACGCCGACTCCCAGGCAACCAAGGACGACAGCAAGTTCGTCCAGATGTTCCTGCTCGGCTTCGGGTTCATCGCAGTAGGCGTGGGCGCGTTCGTGATCTTCAACACCCTTTCGATCACACTTGCCCAGCGCATCCGCGAGCTCGCCACTCTCCGCACGCTCGGGGCGTCGCGACGGCAGCTCAAGCGGTCGGTCTTGCTCGAGGGTTTGGCGATGGGCGTCTTCGCCTCGGTCGTCGGCCTCGCGCTCGGCTTCGTGCTCGCGAAAGGCCTGAATGGGCTGTTCGAGCTCTTCGGCGTCGACCTGCCGCAGGCGTCGACCGTCGTCCAGCCGCGCACCGTCATCGTCGCGCTCGCGCTGGGCATCCTGGTCACCCTGGTCGCCAGCATCTCTCCCGCCCGGCGTGCGACCCAGATCGCGCCGGTCGCCGCGATGCGCGAAGGCGCCACGCTCCCACCGCGGCTCGGCGCGCGCAAGCCCGCCGTCCCGATGACGATTCTCGTGATCGCCGCCGCCCTGTGCCTCGCGGGCGCGACCGGTGTCGGCTCCCTGGGTCAGTCGATGATCCTCGTCGGGCTGGGGTCCCTGGCGCTCTTCCTCGGCGTGATCATGATCGCCGGCCGACTGGTGCGCCCGCTCGCAGCGATCGTCGGACGCCCGGCGCGGCGCTTCGGCGGTCCAGCCGGCCGGCTGGCGGCCAGAAACTCCACGCGCAACACCACGCGCACGGCCACCACGGCCGCTGCGCTGATGATCGGGCTCGCGCTTGTGACGCTGGTGGCAACCCTGGCCAGCGGCTTCCGCGCCTCGAATCGAAGCGCTGACGAGAAGACGGTCAAGGCCGACTACGTCGTGACCTCCAAGAGCGGCTTCGACACCATCCCGGCCAAGGTCGGGACGGCCGTCGCCCGCGCCCCGGGAGTGACCCAGGTATCAGCCGTGCGCCACGACGAGGCCAAGGCCTTCGGCAATAGCATCAGCGTCGACGGCATCAGCCCGCGGTTCGCGGACAGCGTCAAGCTGCGCTACAGCCAAGGCTCCGATGCCGTCATCCCGCGCCTCGGCAACTCCGGGGCGATCGTCACCGAGGGATTTGCGGACGACCATGGCCTCCGGGTTGGCAGCGGCCTGACGGTCACGACGTCCGCGGGTCGGCCGCTCGCGGTCAGAGTCGCCGCGATCAGCAACCCCAGGGGCGCTCTGACCGGCGACGTGCTCATCTCGCAGGCCGCTTTCGACGCGAGCTTCCCGCGGCCCAGTGACCTCTACGTGTTCGTGCGCACGGCCGATGGCACGAGCGCGGCGACCACTGCCGGCATCGATCGTGCCGTGGCGCAGTTCACCGAGGTCGACGCCCACACTCGTGCCGGCTGGATCGACTTCCGCGGCAAGGACATGCAGCAGTTCCTGATGCTGCTGTACGTACTGCTAGCGCTGTCGGTCATCGTCAGCCTGTTCGGGATGGTCAACGCGCTCGTGCTCACGGTGTTCGAGCGCACGCGCGAGATCGGCATGATGCGCGCTGTCGGCATGACACGGCGCCAGGTCCGGCGCATGGTCCGCCACGAGAGCGTGATCACCGCGCTCATCGGGGCCGGGCTGGGCCTGCCGGTCGGGCTGCTGGTAGCGGCGGCGATGGCCGGCGCGCTCCACAGCCCCTTCGTTCCGCCCGTCCAGTCGCTCGTGATCTTCACGATCGTGGCGATCCTCGCCGGCGTGCTCGCCGCCATCGCACCCGCGCGCCGCGCAGCGAAGCTGAACGTCCTCAAGGCGCTCCACTACGAGTAGCGCCATGGCTGCGACTGCCGCACCCGAGCGCCTCGCCGCCCCGCCGCAGCCGCGGCCGGGCGGGGGGCGCCTGGCGCACGCATGGCCACGGAGTCCGGTCGCGTTCCGCGTGGCCACGGGAATCCTGTGCGTCCACATCATCGACGACAACTTCCTGCAGCCTCAGTCGGGCACACAGGCCGGCGACCACCTCGTCAGCGGGCTGGTTCCGATCGCCCTCCTGCTGGGGATCGCTGCTGTCTATCCGCGCCTGCGCCCAGGTGCCCGTGCAGCTTGGGCGATCACCATCGGCTTGTTCGGGGTCGTGATGGGCGCGAGCGAGGCCGGCTACTACTCGCTCGCCGAGGGCCCCTCGGGGGATGATTTCACCGGGCTCCTGACGATCCCGGCCGGCCTTGTCCTGATCGCCGTCGGGGCGACGACCCTCTGGACGACAAGACGAACCGACGACCGGCTCGCCCGCCGTTACCTGCGGCGACTCCTGCTCGCGCTCGGCGGCGTCGTGGTCGCCTACTTCCTTGTGTTCCCTCTTTGTCTCTCGTACGTCTTCACGCATGCCGCACGAGCCGGCGTGCCACCTCCCGAGCTCGGCGCCGACTACAAGCAGGTGGCGTTCAGAACGGCTGACGGATTGACGCTGAAGGGCTGGTACGTGCCCTCCAGAAACGGCGCCGCCGTGATCGCGGCGCCCGGACGGGCGGGCTCGCAAAGGCCGGCAAGGGTGCTCGTTCGCCACGGCTACGGCGTCCTGCTCTTCGACCGGCGAGGCGAGGGCGACAGCGACGGAGACCCGAATGCGTTCGGCTGGAGCGGAGCACGAGACATCAGAGCTGCCGTTGCATTTCTGCAGCGCCAACCCGACGTGAAGGACGGCCGGATCGGCGGCATCGGGCTATCGGTCGGCGGCGAAACCCTGCTCCAGGCGGCCGCGGAGTCGGGGGGCCTCAAGGCAGTCGTGTCCGACGGCGCCGGCTCCCGGTCGATTCGCGAAGACCTAGCGAACCCGCAGTCGGATGCGTGGGCCGAGGTCCCGACCTCACTCGTGATCTCGGCAGGAACGACCATCTTCTCGAACCAGAGCCCGCCGCCGAATCTCAAGGGTCTGGTCAGCCGGATCACACGCCGACCGGTGCTGTTCATCTACGGCCAGCACGACCAACCGAACGTGCGCGGGCTCACACCGAGCTACTACAAGGCGGCGGGCCAGCCGAAAGCGATCTGGCAGGTCCCCGGCGCGTCGCACACCGGAGCCATCGACAGCCATCCACGAGAGTACGAACGACGCGTGATCGCCTTCTTCGACCACGCGCTCCTGGCCTGGAAATAGCCTCGGGGCGCGACGACAACCCGCCGAGGATCGACACCCGCGACATCGCATCGACGAATTTAGTGGCACGACTTGGATAACCGCGCGACGGACCAGCCATGCCAGCGACGCCTCGCGTGAGCACTATGGCGTCCGGCGCTTCGTCGCCGGGTACGGCGAGCCCAAGTCGTCCGCTGAAGTCGCGTTTCGACGGGGGCTAGTCGCTCGGCCACGGCGTGGAGCCGCTGCCGTCGGCGTGGACCCCTACTCAGGCAGCCGCGCGTTCAGCGTGCCGGTTCGTAAACGTTAGTGCCGCGCCGTTGCCGTACACCTGGCATCGACCAGCGCAAGCTGCACCGCCGCCCGCATGCCTGCGGTGGACTACGAACCCTCCGCGCGACGCGCAAGCAGCACGTTGAGGGCCTGCGTCTTGCCGCCGCCCGACTTCGCCGAGACGACCAGCGGAACTGTGTCGCCGACCTGGCGAGTCACGTACTTGCGCGTCTGCCGCGTTACATCGACGGCAGCGAGAACTGCATGGGGCCTGAGCAGCCGGGGGCGAAGGAGCGGAGCCGCGGTTCGAAGCACATATCCCGGGAACAACTTGCTCGATGCCGTTTTACGCGGTCTGCACGCGCTGCGCCTTCCTACGCGCCTACCGCGCGGGGAGTGAGGCGGGCACGCCCGCCAGCTGCCCCGCCTGCGGCGCCGAGCTGCTGGTCGAAGAGCGCCCGGGTCGGTTTGCGCCAACCTACGTCGCGCGCGTAAGCCGGATGCTGCACAGCGCGGAGCCTCTCGCGGCCACGCCGCGGACGTCTTCCGGCGTGCAGGAACAGGTTCGCGCCCGGATGCGTCTGGGGCGCAGCGAAGGGCGCCCGGCGCGTTAATCGCCCCGGCGCGCCTGGCTCCCGGAGACGCCGGGCGGCATCACGCGTTCAGGCTCGTGCTTCGCGCCCGCGCGACAGGGTTGCCACAGCCCGGACACTGCATTTCGAGCGCACCGGAGACTTGGTCGAGCTCGTCGGGGCGGTTCACCAGTGCGGACGCATTTGGTACACGACGTCGATCTCCAAGCTGGGCGAGGACTCGTAGCGGCGCCTCACAGGGCGATTTCATTGCACGCGCACGCGAGGCCGGTCGCGGCACGCCCGGGGGCATGCCTGCCGTCCTTGCGCTCTAAGACGGCCAGCCGGGCGAATGTAAGCCTCGATTTTGAACGACCGTCGTCCGAAGGTCCCGAACCGTCAGGCAGCCGTCCACCTGTTTACAAACGCTGAGCCGATCGGAGGTCGCGCGGCCTGCACTTCGGAGGGCCGACCGGGCCTTCCTCGCCTCCGCGAGCCGGCGCGTTCCGCGCAAGCGCTGGAGCTCGTTCTTCGTCACGCCGGACACGCTCCTGCGCTGGCATCGCCAG
>DATBDN010000121.1:0-1576 GCA_036269895.1 Thermoleophilaceae bacterium | reverse complement strand
TGTCCAGGACCGCGCGTGCGGCATCCACGAGGAAGAAGCGGCCTCCGGGGCGAAGCGCGTCGTGGACGCTGCGCCAGAACCGGTCGGTATGGCTCTCGGGAACGTGCGAAAGCCAGAACGCAAAGAAGACGACGTCATAGTCCTGATCTGGCTGCCAGCCGAAGAGATCGTCAACCCAGAGCTCGACATTGCTCTTACCGGCATCCTGCAGCTTCGCCAGAGCGAGTTCGCGCATCTCCGGCGCTGCATCGACTCCGACTACACTGGTCGCCACCTCCGCGAGACGGATCGTCCACTCACCCGTGCCGTAGGCAAGCTCGAGGACGTCTCCACGAGGCGCAAACGCATCGAGTGCTGAATACACTCGATTGAGCTCAAGACGCCATCTGGCATTGTGCTCTTCGCCCAAGTCATGGAGCCCCTCGCGACGGAACCACTTGTCGTACTCACGAGCGCGAGCCCGATAGTAGGCGAGTTGCTCGGCGAGAATCGGATTGTTGTTTTTCACAGCGCTATCGACGTCGCGAGTTGATGCCTCGTGTCACCCGAAACTCGGCGGCGACCTCGCGCGTGGCCGCTTCCGCCCCGAGCGGGAAGACGTGCAGTGCGTCCACGCGCGAGACACGGGCGAGCCCGGCCGCCAGCTCGCGCGCGAGCTCGATGCCGCCACCGCGACGGATCTGCGCGCAGGCGGGCTCGGGGATCGTCACGCCCGGCAGCGCGCAGGCGCGTTCTGCCATGCGCTCGCTGCGCAGCAACGCCACACTCGCGTAGACGCGCACGCCCGCGAGCATGTCCTCGCCGCGCGCGAGGAACGCTTCGAGCCTCGGGAGATCGAAGACCATCTGCGACTGCACGAAGGTTGCTCCCGCGGCGACCTTTCGCTGCAGCAGCCGCAGCTCCCGATCCAGGTCTTCGGCGAACGGATTGACGACCGCCCCGACAGCCAGCGAATGCGGGACGCTCCACCCCGGCGCCCTCGCGATCAGCTCGGTCGCGGTCATGTCCGCCACATGGTCGACGCCAGCCACCGGATCGCCCTGCATGCACAGCACTCCCTCGGCGCCGAGCGCGGCGGCGCCCACGACCTGCGACTGCAACGCAAGCCGGTTGCGGTCGCGGCAGGAAACGTGCACGATCGTCCCGACGCCCTGCTCGCGGGCGAGAGCCACAGCCGCCAACGGCGACATTCGCGGCTGGCCGGCGTGGTTGTCGGTCAACCCGACGACATCGACGGTGTCAGCCAGAACAGCGATGCGATCACTCACCCGCTGGCCATCGGCCTCGGCCGGCAGCGAAATCTCCGCAGACGTGAGGGCAGTCACGGACACCGGCGAATCATCGCAGCCCGACGCCCCTGAGACGCGCCGTGGTCGAAGGAAGGAAGGCAGGCAGACCTCGCTTTCTCGATCCGGGCGGAGCCGTGAAATCCGGGCGATCTCCCAGACGGCCGCGGCGAACGATGGAGTGCACGCGTCACGACGGCCGGCCCATTGTCGTCTTCGACGCGTTCCACTACGAGGAGCGGTAGCTCTCGCCACCCGGGATACTGCGCCCGTGGACTTGCAGGACTGGT
>DATBDN010000120.1:0-11226 GCA_036269895.1 Thermoleophilaceae bacterium | reverse complement strand
TCCTGGAGCGAGAAGCCGAGCCCGACGAGGCCGTCGCGTGCCAGCGTGCGTGGATCATCGGCCCGCGTGATGACGATGTTGTCGCCGTCGCCGACCTTCTCGCGGAGCTCGACGATGATGCGCTCGGCCGTCCGCTTGCCGATCCCCGGAACGGCCTGGAAGCGCTTGGAGTCGCCGGCGGCGATCGCGTTGAGGAGCTCGCCGGTGGTTCCTCCGGACAGGACCGCGAGCGCGACCTTCGGCCCGACCCCCTGCACGCCGAGGAGGAGCAGGAACAGGTCGCGCTCGTCCTCGGTGGCGAAGCCATAGAGGTGCATGCCGTCGTCGCGCAGGATCAGGTGCGAGTGCAGGAACGCCTGATCGCCGACGGCACCGACCTTCTGGAGGGTGTGGGCCGAAACGGCCAGCCGGTAGCCGACGCCGGCGCATTCGACCACGACGCCATCCGGTCGCCGGGCGACGACGGTGCCTCGCAGCGACGCGATCATCCGATCGCCTCGCGCAAGGCCGCGCCGTGGGCATGGCAGATGGCGACGGCGAGCGCATCGGCCGCGTGGTCCGGCTCCGGGGGCGCGGGCAGCGACAGCAGCGCGCCGACCATCCGCTGCACCTGCTCCTTGCCGGCCGAGCCGCTGCCGCAGACGGCCGACTTGACGGCCTGCGGCGTGTACGAGTAACACGGGAGGCCGGCGAGCCCGGCGCTGAGCATGACGACGCCGCGCGCCTGGCCGACGGCGAATGCCGAGCGGGCGTTCTGCCCGAAGAAGACATCCTCGACGGCAACGGCGGAAGGCTTGTGCTCGGCGATCAGGTCGCAAAGACGGGCATGGATCCGAGCGAGCCGCCGCTCGAGCGGTTCGCTGGACGGCGCCGTGATGACCCCGCCATCAAGGGCGGCCAGCTTCCGACCACGAGCAAGAACGACCCCATAGCCAAGGTTGGCCGTCCCAGGGTCGATGCCAAGCACGATCACCACAGAAAAGATTCTGCGAGAACGCCCGGACGCCTCCCAGATCTAAGTCACTAACACTCAAGGGTCTGACCCCTATCAGTAAGTGACTTAGGTTTTCTTTTAGAGGACGAAGGTGACTACGGCGCCTGCCGGCAGGTCGTACGAGAAATCCTGGCTGCCGCTCTGCAGGTTGAAGCGCTGTGAGCCCGTCCCCCAGTCGTCGTTGACTGCCACCACGACTATCGAGCCGTCCGGGTTGCGGAAGGCGACGTCCCAGATGTTTCCGTCGACGGTCGAGCCGATCCGGACGGCGCCCGGCTTGACGAACTTCGTCACGTGGCCGAGTACGTAGTAGTCACCAGTCGGCGTTGCGCGGCCGGTCTGCGGATCGATCGTCACGACGCCGGTGCACGTGCCGCAGCCGCCGTTGTGGGGACCGCCGTTCGGGTCGAGCGCCAGGTTCCACGTGATGACGGTCTTCGCCCAGTTGCGGACGGCGCCGACGGTCAGGTAGCGCGTATGCCAGTGGAGCGTGTCCGGGAAGGTCGTCGCCGGGTTGCCGGAGACGGTGCCCGAGCACTCCGTGAAGTAGATGTCCTTGGACGGGAACTCGTCATGCAGCGTCGACTGGCTCGACGGATCGCCGGAGTAGCAGTGGAACGCGGTGCCCGCGAGATAGCGGTTCGCGCCCGGATCCGACAGCAGCGACTTCGCGTAGTCCGGGTTCGCCGGGTCGTCGGGCGGCCCGACATCGTTCGGATGCAGCGACCAGTTGTGGTCGTAGCCGAGGATCTTCGTCCGCAGGCCGGCAGCCTTGAGCCTCGGCCCAAGCGTCTTGACGAACTGCGCCTCCTCGGTGTCGCGGAAGTCCATGCCGGGGTAGCCGCTCGGGTACCGGTTCTGCGGCTCGTTCTGTGGCGTCACAGCGTCGACCGGCACGCCGGCGCTCTTGTAGTCCTTGAGGAAGTCCACGAAGTAGCGCGCGTACGCGTCGTAGTAGCGCTGCTGGTCGATGAACCGTCCTCCGATGAGCGAGTCGTTCGTCTTCATCCAGGCCGGCGGGCTCCATGGCGTGCCCATCACCTTGAGGTTCGGGTTCAGCGCGCGCGCCTGGCGCAGCAGCGGGAGGATCTGAGCGCGATCGTGCGCGATCGAGAAGTGGCGCATGCCGAAGTCGGTCTGGCCGGGTGACAGGTCGTCGTAGGTGTAGTGCGGACCGGCCACGAAGTCCGATGCGCCCATCGGCTGACGCAGATAGCTGAGGCCGAGCCCGCTCTTGGGATCGAACAGGTCGCGCATGATCTGGTCGCGGTATGGCGACGCGGCGAGAAGGTGCGCCGACGAATCGGTGATCGACGCGCCGAAGCCCTCGATCCGCTGGAACGTCTGCGACGGGTCGACCGTGATGGTCGGGTCGCCCTGGACGGGAGCGCCGAACGCGCTCTGTGACTGCTCGGTCAGGAGGTTCTTCTGGTCGCCGGTCGTCATCCAGGCGCGCGGCGCGGCGGAGGATGCGAACGCCGGCACCGCGGCCACCAGCGCGACGAGAACGGCGACGACTACAGAAATCTTTCGGGCCATATAGAAAGGGTTCCGAGTCCGGAAGGGAGGAAACATCGCCACCTGGGCCGAGTTCGAGCGAGAAGAACCGGAGCTGGCGACTCGCGCGCGCCGGTTTTTCGACGCGCACAAGCACAAGACGCTCGCGACGCTGCGGAAGGACGGAGCGCCGCGGATCAGCGGGACCGAGTGCGAGATCGTCGACGGACAGCTCCAGTTCGGGGCGATGTGGCGCGGCGTCAAGGCGCTCGACCTGCTCCGCGACCCGCGCTTCGCGCTGCACAGCACGTCGGAGGACCCGCCGGACTGGCCCGGCGACGCGAAGATCGCGGGCACCGTCACGGAGTCAGTCGTGCAAAGCGAGGAGCACGGCGGCCAATACCACCGCTTCCGCTGCGACATCAGCGAGGTGGTCGTGGTCGGGCTGAACCCGGAGCGCACGAAGATGTTGATCGACGCCTGGCACGAGGGCCGCGGCGTCAGCCACATCGAACGGTGACGCGTCGTCCTCATTGACGACCCCGAATCGGCACCAGGACGGATGCCGGATCGCTGACGGCACGTCAGCCTGCGGGTATGGAATCGACGCAGAAGCTGAACTTCGCCGCCCGGGCCGGGCGCTGGTCCGCTCAGCACCGCAAGAAGGCGATCATCGGCTGGCTCGCCTTCGTGATCCTTGCCTCTGCGATCGGCGCCGCGCTCGGCACGAAGACGTTCGCCTGGCAGGACAACGGCCCCGGCGAGTCCGGCCGTGCCGACAAGGCGATCTACCACGCGTTCCCGAAGCATGCGTCCGAGACCGTGCTCGTCCAGGCTCACGACGGGTCCGTCGGAGCAGCCCGCGGCTCGCGCGGCGCAGTCGATTCCCCCGTCTTCAGGGCCACGGTGGCCGACGTGCAGGCGCGCTTGGCGAAGACCGCGCACGTGTCGAACATCGAAGGTCCCTACGCCCGCGGCAACCAGGGGCGGATCTCGCGCGACGGCCGTTCAGTGCTCGTCGGCTTTGACGTCGGCGGCGACTACGAGGGCGCGAAGAAGAACGTCGACGCGCCGCTGGCCGCCGTGGCCGCCGCCCAGAAGGCGCACCCGGCGCTCCGGATCGAGGAGTTCGGCGACGCCTCCTCCGGCAAGGCGATCGACCAGATGTTCAAGGACGACATGAAGAAGTCCGAGCAGCTGTCGCTGCCGATCACGCTGGCGATCCTGCTGCTGGCGTTCGGCGCGCTCGTTGCGGCCGGGGTACCGCTGCTGCTCGGCATCAGCGCCGTCGCCGGGACGCTCGGGCTGGTCGGCATCGTCAGCCAGGTGCTGCCGGTCGACCAGTCGATCTCTTCGATCGTCCTGCTGATCGGTCTCGCCGTCGGCGTCGACTACTCGCTCTTCTACGTCCGCCGCGAGCGCGAGGAGCGCGAGGCGGGTCGCGACGCCGACGCCGCGCTGCAGGCCGCCGCCGCGACCTCCGGGCGCGCGATCCTGATCTCCGGCTTCACCGTCATCGTCGCGATGTCCGGCATGTTCCTGACCGGGCTGCGCACGTTCTCGTCGTTCGCCGTCGGCACGATCATGGTCGTGGGCGTGGCGATGATCGGCTCGATCACCGTGCTGCCGGCGATCCTGTCGAAGCTCGGCGACCGCGTCGAGAAGGGCCGCGTGCCGCTGCTGCACCGCGTGCGCTCGCGCAGCGACTCCCGCGCGTGGTCGGCGATTCTCGACCGCGTGCTGCGCCGCCCGGCGCTGTCGGCAGGCGTCGCACTGGCGATCCTCGTGACACTGTCCCTCCCCGCCTTCGGGCTGAAGATGGGCGTGCCGGGCACCGAGGCGCTGCCGCGCTCGCTGCCCGTGATGAACACCTATGACCGCATCCAGGCCGCGTTCCCCGGCGGCCCGCTGCCGGCGATCGTCGCGGTTCAGGCAGACGACGTGCGCAGTCCCCAGGTGAAGGCCGCGATCTCCGACCTGACGCGGCGCGCGGTCGTGAGTGGCGATGTGCGCCAGCCCGTGCAGGTCGCGATCGCCCCGAACCACAAGCTGGCGAGGATCTCGCTGCCGCTGGCCGGCGACGGTGCCAATGCGCGCTCCCAGGAGGCGCTCGTGACGCTGCGCAACGACGTGCTGCCGGCCACGGTCGGGCGCGTCGACGGCGCTGACTACGCCGTGAGCGGCATGGCCGCGCAGAACAAGGACTTCAACGACCTGATGTCCAGCCGCGTGCCGATCGTGATGGCGTTCGTCCTGTCGATGGCATTCCTGCTGTTGCTCGTGACCTTCCGGTCGATCGTGATCCCGATCAAGGCGATCGTCCTTAACATGCTGTCGGTCGGCGCCGCCTACGGCATCCTCGTGTTCCTGTTCCAGAACGGCCACGGTGAGAAGCTGCTGGGCTTCCATTCGACGGGCACGGTCACCAGCTGGCTGCCGCTGTTCCTGTTCGTGGTCCTGTTCGGCCTGTCGATGGACTACCACGTGTTCATCCTGAGCCGCGTCCGCGAAGCGTTCGATCGCGGCATGAGGACCGACGAGGCCGTCGCGTACGGGATCAAGCAGACCGCGGGAGTGGTGACGAGCGCGGCGATCGTGATGGTCGCGGTGTTCGGGATCTTCGCGACGCTGACGTCCGTGGAGCTCAAGCAGATGGGCGTCGGGCTGGCGACAGCGGTGTTGATCGACGCGACGATCGTGCGCGCGGTCCTGCTGCCGGCGACGATGCAGATGCTGGGCGAATGGAACTGGTACCTGCCGCGCTGGCTGGAATGGCTGCCGCGTATGGACGCGGAGCCGAGCGTCGGCGGGGATGCCCGCGTCGGCAAGGATGCGCGCGTGGCCGCAGATCCGCGGATCGAGCCGGCCTGCGCCTAGGCGCAGCGAATCTAACGACGGAACCTGACCCCGTCTCTAGGTTCTTGCCGGCTCCTGCTCCTCGCCCACCTGCTCGAGCTCGCCGTCCTTCAGCCGCTGCCGCAGCACCTTCTTGTCGAACTTGCCGACGCTCGTCTTCGGGATCTCGTCGATGAACGCGAAGGTCTCCGGGATCCACCACTTGGCGACCTTGTCGGAGAGGAACTCGCGCAGCCCGGCCGGGGTGACCTCCTGGCCCTCGCAGACGACGACGCAGGCGAGCGGCCGCTCCGACCACTTCTCGTCGGGGCGCGCGATCACCGCCGCCTCCACGACCGCGTCGTGTGCGATCAGCGCCTGCTCGAGCTCGACCGACGAGATCCACTCGCCACCCGACTTGATCACGTCCTTCGAGCGGTCCGAGATGCGCACGTAGCCACGCTCGTCGATCGAGCAGATGTCGCCCGTGCGCAGCCAGCCGTCGTGGAACTTCTCCGGCGAGCTCGGGTCCTCGTAGTAGTCGCGCGCGATCCACGGACCGCGCACCTCCAGCTCGCCGGTGGTCTTGCCGTCCCACTCGACCTCGTTGCCGTCGTCGTCGATCAGGCGCGCCTCGACGAACGGCAGCAGGCGGCCGGCGGCTGTGCGATAGGACCAGTGCTCGTCGCCCTCGACGCCCGTGGGCGGATGGGCGACGGCGCAGACCGGCGAGGTCTCGGTCATGCCCCAGCCCTGGACCATGTTGATGCCATGGCGCTCCTCGAGGTCCCGCATCAGGCCCTCCGGCACGGCGGCGCCGCCGCACACAACCACTCGGACGCTCGAGGTGTCAACCTGGTTGTCGTCGAGGTACTGCAGCACCTGCATCCACACGGTCGGGACGCCGGCCGAGCAGGTGACCTTCTCGCTCTCGATCAGACGCGCGAGCGGCTCGCCTTGCAGGAAGCGGTCGGGCATCACGAGCGACGCGCCCGTGAGGCCCGCGGCGTAGGGGATCCCCCAGGCGTTCACGTGGAACATCGGCACGATCGGCAGTGCACGGTCGCTGAAGCGCAGGCCGACTGCATCGGCGCCGGACTGCGCGAGCGCGTGAAGAATCGTCGAACGGTGCGAGTAGAGGGCACCTTTCGGGTTGCCCGTGGTGCCGCTGGTGTAACAGAGACCGGCCGCCGCGCGCTCGTCGAGCGCGGGATAGTCGAACGACTCGTCGGCGTCGGCCAGCAGGTCCTCGTAGCGGACGACGTCGCGCAGGTCGCCCGCGTCGCCGTCGCCGACGACCACGAAGTGCTCCACCGACTCGAGCTCCGGCGCGACCTTCGCCAGCACCTCGACGAGCGAATCGTCCACCAGCAGGACGCGGTCGTTCGCATGGTTGATGATGTAGGAGACCTGCTCCGGGAAGAGCCGGATGTTCACGGTGTTGAGCACGGCGCCCATCGAGGGAACCGCCAGGTACGCCTCGAAGTGCTGCTGGTTGTTCCACATGAACGTGCCGACCCGGTCGCCCTCGCCGATGCCGAGCTTCGACAGGGCCGAGGCGAGCCTGTCCGCTCGCGCCGCCACTTCGGGATAACGCGCCCGCCGAACGTCCCCCTCCCCCTTCAGCGTGACAACCTCGCTGTCGGCACCGAACCGCCGGACACGATCGAGCACATGCTTGACCGTGAGCGGGTAGTCGTTCTGCATCAATCCTTCGAGCACCTTGAACTCCTCCTCCCAGCTTCCGGGCGTCAGCGTAGGCGAAACGCCTCGTCGTTTTGTACCCAGGTTTCACTGGGAGCTGCTCGCCTGCGGGGTCGACGGGCACGAGCTCCTGGGACTCGACGTGCGCGAGATCCGGCCCGAGGACGCGCTCGTGGCCCGCGAATACGACGGTGCGCGCTGGTACCGCTGCCTGCGCTGCGACAGCTGGCTGGCGCTGCCGCCGCCGTCAGAGGCCGAGATCATGCGCGACCACCTGCCGCCCCTCGACGCGCTCGAGCTGCCTTTGCGCGGCAAGCCCCTGAGGGACAAGGTCGTCCTGCGCCTGATCGCGATCGACCGCGCCCTGCACTTTGTGGTGCTCGGCCTGCTGGCACTCGCGGTCCTGCTGTTCGCAAACAACCAGCAGGAGCTTCACCACCGCTTCTATCACGTGCTGAACGACCTGCAGATAGCGACGGGCGGCAACCCGAGCCATGCCAACAAGCACGGGATCATCCACCTCATCGACGAGCTGTTCACGCTGCAGTCGTCGAAGCTACGGCTGGCCGCGCTGGGCATCGGCGCCTACGCCGCGCTCGAGGGCGCCGAGGCGGTCGGCCTCTGGTTCCAGAGGCGCTGGGCGGAGTACCTGACCTTCATCGCCACCACGGTGCTTCTGCCGCTCGAGATCTACGAGCTGACCCACTCGATCACGCCGTTCAAGATCATCGCGCTGATCGTGAACATCGCGATCGTCGCCTACCTGCTGTTCGCGAAACGCCTGTTCGGGCTGCGCGGCGGCGCCGCCGCCGAGGAGGCGCTGCGCGAACGCGACGTGGGCCTGCAGGCGCTGGAGCGGGCTATGCCGTAGCGCGCTCGAGCACGTCGGCGTCCACGTCGAAGTTGGCGTGGACCGCCTGCACGTCGTCGAGGTCCTCGAGCGCGTCGATCAGGCCCATGAGCCTGCCGACGTCGCCCTCCTCGACCGGCACCTGCGTGGTCGGCCGCATCGCGAGGTCCGCCGACTCGAACTCGACGCCCGCCTCCTCGAGGGCCGACTTCACGGCCATGAAGTTCTCCGGGGCGGTGATCACCTCGTAGATGTCCTCGTCGAGGTTGATGTCGTCGGCGCCGGCATCGATCGCCGGGAACAGATCGTCCTCCGAGTAGCGCTGGGCGTCGACAACGATCTCGCCCTTCTTCTCGAAGATCCAGGCGACCGAGCCCGGCTCGCCCATGTTGCCGTTGCGGCGGGTGAAGGTGGCGCGCACGTCCGAGCTCGTGCGGTTGCGGTTGTCGGTGAGGGCCTCGATCAGGATGGCGACGCCGCCAGGGCCGTAGCCCTCGTAGACGATCGACTCGAAGTTGTCGGCATCGGCGCCGCTGCCGGTGCCCTTGGCGATTGCGCGCTCGATGTTGTCCTTGGGCATCGACGCCTGCCGCGCCTTCTCGATGGCCGTCGCGAGCGCAGCGTTGGCCGCGGGGTCGCCCCCACCCTCGCGCGCCGCGACCTGGATTGCGCGTGCGAGCTTCGTGAAGAGCTGACCGCGCTTGGCGTCAGTCGCCTTCTTCTTGTGCTTGATCGAAGCCCATTTGGAATGGCCTGACACGGCGCCTGAGTCTAGGCGCCGTGGCCATTTGGACTCCTCCCTCTCGGGCTCCGGGTCAGCAGGCGATGTGGGCGGGCACCCGCGCCGCGCGGAAGCACGCGCTCGGCTTGCCCTTCTTCACCGTCACCTTGAACGTCTTGACGAAGGCCTTGCCGCTCGGGGGCGTGATCGTGACCCGGACGGTCATCTTCAAGCCCTTCTTCTTCTTCTTGAGCGCGGCTTTGGAGGCCTTCTTGCTCAGGGTCACGGCGAAGCTCGTGCTGCCCTTCTTGAGGCCGGTCTTGCTGGCCTTGCCGACGCGCGTCTTCTTCGACGGCTTGCCGTTGAAGACCTCGACGAGGAGCTTCGAGCCGTCGCTGGCGATCGTCGCCGAGCCGACAACCTTGTTCGCCTTCAGGCTCTGCTGCAGCGACGAGACGAATGCGCCATTGGTGAAGACGATCGGCGGGGGCGTGTTGTTCGCCGGTGGGTTCGTGCTGCCGCCGGTTGCACCCGTGCCAACTGTGCCGACTGTGCCGCCTGTGCCGCCTGTGCCACCGGTGTCGCCGCCACCGCCGGTGCCGCCACCACCACCGGTCGTCCCCGACGGCCGGAACACGGTCTCGCAGCCGGAAGGAGCCGGATCGAAGTCGTCGAGCTCGGCTGTATCGGTGTCAGTCCCGCAATCGATCGCGGTGTCGACGACCGTGTCTTCCATGAACAGGTCGTCGTTGCCCGCGTCGCCGAAGACGCTGTCGGCGCCATCCCCGCCGTCGATCGTGTCGTCGCCACCGCCCCCGTGGATCGTGTCGTTGTTGTTGCCGCCGTCGATCGAGTCGTTCCCAGCACCGGCGTCGATGTTGTCGTTGCCGCTGCCGCCATTGATGTCGTCGTCACCGCCGCCGCCGGTAATCGTGTCCTGCTGGCCGCTGCCGAAGATCCGATTCGGCCCGTCAGTCCCGATGATCGTCCCCGTAGCGCCCGCGGAGGCGTTCTCGAAGTTCGCTAGGGCGTCGCTCTCGCCGCTGTCTCCGGACGTCGTGGCTCCGGTGAGATCGATTCGGAGCGCGTTGAAGAAGCGGTCGGAGTAACTAATGGAGTCTCCGTCAACCTCGAGCCCCGAGCCGCCGTCGTAGAAGTCCGCCCCGTCTGCTTGGGAGGTGGCCTGAATGTCGTCGTCGCCGGAGTCACCGTTCAGGTGGTCCGGCGTAGCGGGGGTGTCCGGCGTGCCGCCGAACCCGCCGTCGTCGATCAGCGTGTCTGCGCCGTCTCCACCGTTCAACGTGTCGGTGCCTCCACCGGCATCGAGGATGTCGCTGCCGGCGCCGCCGTTCACGTTGTCGTTGCCGGGACTGTCGCTGACCACGTCCACGCCATCGCCGCCTTCGACATTCACCGTCAGGCCCTTCATCACGTCGGCAGTCGTCTGGGCGTAGAAGATTGAGTTGCTGTCACCGTCGCCCAGATTCACTGATTGGGTGGGGCTGGTGATGCTCGTTTTTGGGCAGTCGACCTCGTCCGTCGCCGCCTGGCTGCAACCGGACCCGGCCTGGATCTCGACCGACGCGGCGCCGTCGCTGCCAGTGACCCAGCCCTCGTCGAAGATCTGGATGCTGTCGCTGGTGCTGTCGTACGCGATCGTGAAATCGTTGTCCTCGTTCGACTGCGCCGAGACGACGACGCCGCCAGCGGTGATCTGTGCCGTGGACGCGTGCGACACAGCTGTGACGGCAAGCGACATGACAACTGCAAAGAGGGCTGCGAGCAGCGACCGGCTGCTCCGGCAGAGGCGGTGACTCATGGCGTTAGCTAAACCCGGATAACACCCGTCCGTCGTCGCAAAAATGGGTGATCTGAGAGCACCGTTACGCTGCGGCGGCGATGCGGCGGGGTCTTCCCTTCGTCCTGGTGGCGGTCGTGCTGTCTGCCTGCGGCTCGGGTTCGGGTTCTTCGTCGTCCGCTCAGACGGCCGCGCAGCAGCTGCCGGCGATTGCGCGTGCCCGCACCGGCCACCCCGGGGACCTCTCAGCGCGCCAGGGCCGGTCCGCCACTCGTGCCTGCGGGCCGATCGCGCGGCTTCCTGCGGTGCCGATGTCCTCGGACGTGACTACGACCGTCGCGGTCGCCGGCACGCTCGAGCAGCCGACGCTGGCGACGGCGGCGCAGCTCGATCGCATTGCTCGCGCACCCCGTCGCGTGAATCGTTCGCTGCTGGACCTTGCGCAGGCGTTCCGGCAGCTCGCTGAGGCATACACCGCGCTGGCGACGGTCTCGCACGGCAATCCGAAGGTGGTCGCGGCGCTCCAGCAGCGAGCGCTGGCCACGGCGCGCGTCGTTGCGCTCGAGGCGCGAGCGCTGGCGCTGCACGCGTGCGTGCCGCGGTTGCCGAAAGGCGGCTAGACGCGTGGTCGGACGAAGCCCCTAGACCACGAAGCGGCCGTCGACCTGGAAGTCGTCGCCGTCGACCGTGATGCGGCCGCTCTGGCGCAGGTCGCAAACCATGTCCCAGTGGACGGCCGAGTCGTTCACGCCGCCGGACTCGGGATATGCCTTGCCGATCGCCATGTGGATCGTGCCGCCGATCTTCTCGTCGAGCAGGATCTCGCG
>DATBDN010000119.1:0-21902 GCA_036269895.1 Thermoleophilaceae bacterium | reverse complement strand
GGCGCTGACAAGGCGGCCGAGCGGCAGGCGGCCTGAGCTCAGGGCCTCGCGTCGCCCACCCAGTAGCGCGGACCGGGCCCCGCTCCTCCAGCGCGGTCGCCGGGGTTCGCCAGCTTGCACCTGTCGAGTGAGAGGCAACCGCAACCAATGCACTCAGTCAGCCCGAGCCGGAGCCGTTCGAGCTCCCCGATGCGCTCGTCGATGCGCCGGGTCCAGGTCTGCGACAGGCCTGACCACTCGCGTCGGGTAGGCGCGCGGTCGGGCGGCAGCTTGGCCAGCTCCGCCGCGATCTCCTCGAGTGACAGCCCGATGCGCTGCGCGAAGACGATGAACGCGATCCGCCGCAGCACCGGACGCGGGTAGCGGCGGTGGCCCGAACCGGCCCGCTCGGAGCGGATGAGCCCGCGCTCCTCGTAGTAGCGCAGTGCCGACGCCGCGACGCCGCTGCGGCGCGCGACGTCAGTGATGGTGAGCAGCTCGGCCATCGACCAGCACGACATCACACTCGGGACTTGACTTCAAGTTCACTTGAACTTGTAGCTTGCACCACATGAGCCAGAGCACGCAGACCGCAAGCGAGCAGATCACCCAGGAAGTCACCGCCTGGCCGGGCGTCGAGGCAGGCTACGGCGCGCGCGGCGAGTGGGGCTTCAGGGTCGACGGCCGCGAGATCGGCCACCTGCACGGCGACCGCGTCGCGCACTTCGGCTTCCCGCGCGAGGTGGGCGCAGACCTGCGCGAGGCAGGCCGCGTCGGGCCGCATCCGGTCAACCCCCACTCCACGAAGATGGCTGCGCGACCGATCGATGACGAGGACGACATCCGCGACGTGATCGAGTTGATGCGGTTGAACTACGACCGCATCTCCCGCGTCTAGCCGACGGCGTACGTCACCTCGACCGCGCCGTTGGGCAGGCCGGTCTGGCTCTCGAGCAGCTGCGCCGCGTCGGTCTCGACGACCACGTGGTCCGGAGTCCCTTCCGGCCGGTGCGATCCCAATACGAAGACGGTCTGATCTTCATCGCGCTCCTCGTCGTGTTCGGGAATTAGACCGCGGCCGACCGGCAAAGTCGTCGGTGCGCTTCGGTATAGGGTGAGCCTGTGAGCGCAGAGCGCGCCCGGCTCGACCTCCCCGAATGGAAGCAGTGGGGTCCGTACGTGAGCGAGCGCGCCTGGGGCACCGTTCGCGAGGACTACAGCGCCGACGGCGATGCCTGGTCCTACTTCCCGCACGACCACGCCCGCTCGCGCGCCTACCGCTGGAGCGAGGACGGCCTCGGCGGCATCTGCGACGACCGGCAGCTGCTCTGTCTGGCGTTCGCCTTCTGGAACGGTCGGGATCCGATCCTGAAGGAGCGCATCTTCGGCCTCACGGGGCCGCAGGGCAACCACGGCGAGGACGCCAAGGAGTACTGGTGGTACCTGGACTCCACGCCCACGCACTCGTGGATGCGCTGGAAGTACGCCTACCCGCAGGCAGAGTTCCCCTACGCGGAGCTCGTCGAGGAAAATGCGCGCCGCGGTCGGACGCAGCCGGAGTACGAGCTGCTCGACACGGGCGCGTTCGAGGACGACCGCTACTGGGACGTCACCGCTGACTACGCGAAGGCCGCGCCGGACGACGTGTGCATCCGCCTGAGCGTGCGCAACGCCGGACCGGACGCCGCCACGCTGCACGTGCTCCCGACGCTGTGGTTCCGCAACCGTTGGTCGTGGAATCCCGAGCTCGAACGGCCGCACATCCGCGACGACGCCGGCTCGCTGGTGGCAGAGGACGAGGGGCTCGGGCGCATGACGCTCATCGGCGGCGGCAGCGCGGAGCCGCTCTTCTGCGACAACGAGACCAACGCGCAGCGACTGTGGCGCAGCGCCGGCCCGGCGTACCCGAAGGACGGGATCGGCGACCACGTCATCCATGCGCTTCCCACTGTCAACCCCGAAGGCACCGGCACGAAGGCGGCGCTCTGGTACCGGCTCGACGTCCAGCCGGGCGCCACAGCCGAGATCCGCCTGCGCATGGCACCGCAGCCTGGCGACCTCGACCGCTCGTGGACGGAGACGCTGCGAGCACGTGAGCGCGAGGCCGAGGAGTTCTACGCGGCGCTGGCGCCCGCCGCGACCGCCGGCGAAGCGCTCGTCATGCGCCAGGCGTTCGCCGGGATGCTGTGGAGCAAGCAGTTCTACAACTACGACGTCAGCCGCTGGCTCGAAGGCGACCCTGACCTTCCGCCCCCGCCCCCATCGCGCCTGAGCGGCCGCAACGCGCATTGGCACCACCTCTACAACCGCGACGTCATCTCGATGCCGGACAAGTGGGAGTACCCCTGGTACGCCGCCTGGGACCTGGCCTTCCACTGCGTCGCCCTCGCCCACGTCGACCCCGACTTCGCAAAGGAGCAGCTGCGCCTGATCACCCGCGAGTGGTACATGAGCCCGAACGGCCAGCTGCCTGCCTATGAGTGGAACTTCGGCGACGTGAACCCGCCCGTGCACGCGGTCGCGGCGCTGGCCGTCTACCGGCTCGACGGCGGCATCGATCGCGCGTGGCTCGAGCGCATCTTCCACAAGCTGCTGCTCGGATTCACGTGGTGGGCGAACGTCAAGGACCCGGAGGGCGACCAGCTCTTCGGCGGCGGCTTCCTGGGCATGGACAACGTCGGGCCGTTCGACCGCTCGGCGCCGCTGCCGGCGGACCTCACGCTCGAGCAGGCAGACGGCACCGGCTGGATGGCCGTCTACTGCCTGAGCATGCTCGAGATAGCGATGGAGCTCGCGCGCGAGGACCGCGCCTACGAGGACGTCGCCGTGAAGTTCTTCGAGCATTTCACGCTGATCGCGCGCGCCATCAACGACCGCGGGCTCTGGGACGAGGCGGACGGCTTCTACTACGACCGCGTACGGCGCGTCTCCGACGGCGAGGTCTGGCCGGTGCGCGTGCGGTCGATGACCGGCCTGATCCCGCTGTGCGCGGTCGCCACCTCCGAGCCGCCGGACAACCGTGAGCTGAGCGAGCTTCGCGAGCGCGTGTCGGACTTCTTGAGAGTGCGACCGGAGTATGCGGGGGCTGTGCAGTTGGCGACCGCCGACGAGCCCGTGATGATGCTCGCGTTGGTCGACCACGACCGGCTGCCGCGCATCCTGGAGCGGCTTGCGGACGACGGCGAATTCCTCTCGCCGCACGGCATTCGCTCGCTGTCGGCGATCTACCGCGACCGGCCTTTCGAGTTCTGGCACGCCGGCCAGGTCGCGAGCAGTGTCGACTACGAGCCGGCGGAGTCGACGACGGCCTTGTTCGGCGGGAACTCGAACTGGCGCGGGCCGATCTGGTTCCCCGTCAACTACCTGATCATCGGAGCGTTGCTGCGCTTCAGCCGCCGCTTCGGCGACACCATGCGCGTGGAGTTCCCGCGCGGCTCGGGGCAGCAGCTGACCCTCCGCGAGATCACCATCGACCTGGCCGAGCGGCTGGTGCGGATCTTCCTCGAGGACGGCGACGGTCGCCGGCCCGCGTTCGGCGGGCAGCAACGGTTCCAGAGCGACCCCGCCTGGCACGACTCGCTGTTGTTCCACGAGTACTTCAACGGCGACGACGGCGCCGGGCTCGGCGCGTCGCACCAGACCGGCTGGACCGGCCTGGTCGCCGACATGGTCATCCGGCTCTCGAACGCGCGGCAGGCCGAGTGAGCAGCACGGCGCTCGGTGCGCACGTGGAGGGCGACGGTGTCAATTTCGCCGTGTTCAGCAGCGTGGCCGACGCCGTCGAGGTCGCGGTCTTCGACGACGCGGGCGCCGAGACGCGTCACCAGCTCGAGCAGGACGCCCGCGACGTCTGGCGCGCGCATGTCGCCGGCGTCGGTCACGGGACGCGTTACGGATTTCGGGTGCACGGTCCGTGGAGTCCCGCCGCGGGCTTGCGCTGCAACCCGGCGAAGCTGCTGCTCGACCCGTACACGCGCGCGATCGAAGGGCAGGTCGAGTGGAATCCGGCGGTCAGCGGTGACAACTCCGACGACTCCGCGCCCTACGTGCAGCGCTCGGTCGTGCAGGCCGAGGAGTTCGACTGGGAGGGCGACCGGCCGCCGGGCAGGCCATTGCCCGAGACGGTCTTCTACGAACTCCACGTGAAGGGCCTGACGAAGCTGCACCCCGACGTGCCGCCTGAGTTGCGCGGCACGTACGCAGGCCTCGCCCAGCCGGCAGTCGTCGACTACCTCCAGCGCCTGGGCGTGACCGCGGTCGAGCTGCTGCCGGTGCACCAGTTCGTGCACGACGCGCAGCTCGTCGCGCGCGGGCTGCGCAACTACTGGGGGTACCAGCCGATCGGCTACTTCGCGCCGCACAACGAGTACGCGACCGGGCAGCGCGGGCAGCAGGTCAGCGAGTTCAAGCAGATGGTCAGCGCCCTGCATGCCGCCGGCCTCGAGGTCATTCTGGACGTCGTCTTCAACCACACCGCCGAGGGAAACGAGCACGGACCGACGCTTTGCTTCCGCGGGCTCGACAACGCGGCCTACTACCGGCTGGCAGACGATCCGAGCCGCTACGTCGATGACACCGGCGTCGGCAACACGCTTGACGCGCACCGGCCGCACGGGCTGCGCCTGATCATGGACTCGCTGCGGTACTGGGTGCAGGAGATGCACGTCGACGGCTTCCGCTTCGATCTGGCGGCGGCGCTCGGCCGCGGGCAGCGCGACTTCGATCCCTTCAGCGGCTTCCTCGACGCGATCGGGCAGGACCCGGTGCTGTCCGAGGTCAAGCTGATCGCAGAGCCCTGGGACATCGGCATGGGCGGCTACGACCTCGGCGCCTTCCCGCCCGGCTGGAGCGAGTGGAATGGTCGCTACCGCGACACCATGCGCGACTTCTGGCGCGGGACGCAGGGGATGCTGGCGGACTTCGCGACGCGGATGACGGGGTCGTCCGATCTGTACGGCCGTGACCGCCGGCCGACGGCGTCCGTGAACATCGTGACCGTCCACGACGGCTTCACGCTGGCCGACCTGGTCAGCTACGACGACAAGCACAACGAGGCGAACGGCGAGGACAACCGCGACGGCGCCGACGACAACCGCAGCTGGAACTGCGGCGTCGAGGGGCCGACGGACGATCCCGCCGTGCTCGAGCTGCGCGCGCGCCAGCGCCGCAACCTGCTCGCCACGCTGCTGCTGTCCGAGGGCGTCCCGCTGCTGCTCGCGGGCGACGAGTTCGCCCGCACGCAGGGCGGCAACAACAACGCGTACTGTCAGGACAACGAGATCAGCTGGGTGGACTGGCAAGTGGCTGCGGACGAGAGCGAGCTGACGGCCTTCGTGACGAGGCTCCTGCAGATCCGGCGCGAGCACCCGGTGCTGCGGCGTGACCGCTTCTTCGCGCCGGGCGAGATCGCATGGCTGCGGCCCGACGGCCATCCGATGGATGACGGCGACTGGAGCAACGCGGAGGCGCGCGCGGCCGCAGCGGTCGGCACGAATGGCGCGATCCTCGTGAACGCCTGGTGGGAGCCGCTCACGTTCAACCTGCCCGCCGGCCGCACCTGGTCGGTCGAGCTCGACACCGCCGATCCCGCCGGGCGACGCAGCGTCACCGGCACGGTCGAGCTGAGCGGCCGATCGCTGGCCGTGTTGGTCGCCGACGCCTGAGCTTTCTTACGAACTTCTCAGCGGGTCGTTAGGTCCCACACGGGGTCCGGACCGAAGCTCTCGTTCGACACCCCAGCTCGACGGAGGGAAAGCCATGACGAAGACGAGATCCCGGTTCGCAGCAGTGCTTGCGGCCACCGCGCTGCTCATCGGGAGCATCGGCACGGCCGGCGTCTTCAAGCTCACCGGTGCACTCGGCACCACCAAGATCGTGCATACCACCACCGTCGTCGGCAACGGCGAGCCCGTCAGCACCAGCTCGGGCAGCGGGATCGACGCGCACTCCCTCTACACGAGCACGTCGCCTGGCGTGGTGGACATCACGACCGGCCGCGGTTCGGGGTCGGGCTTCGTGATCGATCGGCGGGGGGACATCGTCACCGCGGAGCACGTCGTCCAGGGGGCGTCGTCGATCACCGTCAAGTTCCAGGACGGCACCACGCGCAAGGCGACAGTGCTTGGCACGGACGACGCCACCGACATCGCGGTGCTGAAGGTCGACGCGACAGGGCTGACGCTCCACGCGCTCGCGCTCGGCAGCTCCACGAACCTGCAGATCGGTGACACAGTCGCCGCGATCGGCGATCCGTTCGGCTACGACCGCAGCTTCAGCACCGGCATCATCTCCGGGCTCGACCGGACGATCTCCGCGCCGAACGGCTTCACCGTCGCTCATGCAGTGCAAACCGATACGGCGCTCAACCCGGGCAACTCCGGCGGCCCGATGCTCGACGCGAACGGGCACGTGATCGGCATCGTGGACCAGATCGCGACCGACGGATCGGCCGATCAGAGCTCTGGCGTCGGCTTCGCGGTCCCCATCGACCTCGTCAAGTCCGAGCTTCAGACGCTGGAGGCCGGCAAGAAGGTCCAGCACGCCTACATCGGAGTCGGGACGTCTGACGCGAGGACCGGGGCGAGCGGTGCGCTGGTCGGGCAGGTGACGCCGGACGGCCCCGCCAGTGCGGCTGGCCTGAAGACCGGCGACGTGGTCACGGCGATCGATGGCCGGAAGATGAACGGGACGAGCGATCTGGTGGCCGTGGTCGCGGCGCACAAGCCGGGCGACATGCTGACGTTGACGGTCAACCGCAACGGCAAGACGATTCAGCTGACCGTCACCCTCCGCGTCCAACCGAGCACCAGCGGGAGCCTGGCCCGATGACGATGCGCGGCGTTCGACATCGGCGGCGCTCCCGAGCGTTGTCACTCCGGCGCACGTCCTCAGGCTGGACGGTGCTCGATGACCGCGGTGGCGCCGTCTTCGCAGCGCGCGGCCGCGACGCCCGCCGTCAGTGCCTCGCACGAGCAGCGGAGATCGGCGTCACGCACGTCAGGTTCGACGAGCAGACGAGTCAGTGATCGTGGAAAAGCGCTAGTCGTCCGCGAACGGGTGCGGCTCGTCGGCGTCCTCGTCGTCGACCGGTGGGGCGGGCGGCGGCGCGGCTGAGACCGGCTCCGCCGGAGCCGGAGCCGCGCGCGTCTCCACTTCGGGACGCGCCGGATAGCGCTCTGCCGCTTCGTCGGCGAGTCGCTCGAGCTGGTTGCCGAGCTCGCGCAGGTCCGTGAGGACGCTCTCGCGCTCGCGCCAGATGCGATCGGCGTCCGCCTGCAGCGCCTGCAACTGCCGCTCGGCGACGCCGCGGATCTCGTGCACGTAGGTGTCGGCGGAGCTCCGCACCTCCTCCGCCTCCTGCTCAGCCTGTTGCAGCCGGTCATCGGCCTTCGCCCGCGACCGCCTGGTGATCTCCTCAGCCGTCTCGTGCGCACGCTCGAGGATGCCTCGGGTCTCGTCGGCCACCTCGTCGAGAGCGTGACGGATCGCGCTCTCGGGCGCGGCCGAGATCTGAAGCTCGGCGAGCAGGCGGTTGACGCGACTGACGTAGGTGTCGACGGCCGCCCGGTCGTACCCCCGCATGGCAACCGGGAAGTCGACGTCGCGAACCTCCGCGATCTCGTGCTCAGGGACGCGCGTTCGCGTCCTCGTCGCCGCCTTTCGGCTGGGCTCAATCCGCTGCGTGATCTCCTCGCTGTCCCCGTTTCCCGCCATGGGCTGCACGCTAGCGACTGGTGCGAGTGGCTACTGCAATGCGACGTAATCAGCCCGATCTACGAGGTTCTCGACCGCTTCCCCGCGCAGGTGACGCGCGACGTTTTCCGCCGCGCGTCGCGCCGCTTCGGCCAGCGAGCCCGCCGTGATCGCCGAGTTGTGCGGCGAGCCGATCACGTTCGGGAGGTCCAAGAACGGCAGGCGCGGCCGGAACGGCTCGTCGTCGTCCGGCTCTTCCCACCAGGTGTCGATGCCCGCCGAGAAGGCCGGATTCCCGCGGAGGTGCTCGTAGAGGGCGTCCTCGTCGACGATCGCTGCTCGCGCGACGTTCACGAGGATCGCGTCCGGCTTCATCAGGGAGAGCTCGCGTGCTCCGATCAAGGCGTCCGTGACGCGCGTGAGGGGAAGCGAGATCACGAGGATGTCGGCCTCGCTGAGGACGGCGTCGAGGTCATCATCGAGTGTCCCGATCCAGTCGACGGGCGCATCCGTTTCGCCTGAGCGATTGATCGCGTGGATCCGTGCGCCGAGCGGCTTGAACAGCGCCGCGCTCGCCTGCCCGATACCGCCGAATCCGAGGACGCCAGCAATGGAGCCACGAATCGCGCGGCTCAGCGTCTCCTGGTCGAACTCACCGCGAGCCATCGCCGCGTGGTTCTGCGGCAGGCGCTTGGCCAGCGCCAGCGCCATTGCAAGCACGTGCTCCGCCATCGGGGCCGAGTAGGCGCCGGCGTTCGACGCGATGAGCACGTCCGGGGGCAGCTCGTCGAACGGCACGCGATCGACGCCCGCCGAGAGCAGCTGCACGAAGCCGGCGGAGCGGAGCCGGTCGAGCTCGCCGGGGCCGCCCAGCTCGCCACTGATGAACCACGTGATCACGGCCTGCGCCGACGCCAGCACGTCCGGACGCGCATCGGCGTCGACCTCGCTCAGGTACGTGATCTCAGCGATCGGCTCCAACGTCTCGCGGACTGCCTCGCGCATGTCAGGCGACGCCGAGAACGTGACCACCACGCGCGGCTTGCTCATGGCCGTCCAATGTAGTCGCGCCGCCGAGCCACCACGCGCGCGCCGGTCGCGGCTATCTGCCCGCGCGCGATCGCCTGCTCCTCGAGCGTGCGCACGTCCGCATCCAGCCCCCAGCGGTAGAGATACGGCAAGCGTTCGACGCGGCCGAACTCGAACCATGGCTCGAGCGCGGTGACGACGTCAGTGAGTTCGTGAAGGTGAGCGCGCATGTCGCCGGCGATCGCCTCCGGCTCCCCCGCATGGTCGCCATGAGCGGGCCCCTGCGACAACCACCAGCGTGCCTCCGCAGCGCCGAACGCGCCGATGTCGAACTCATCGATCACGAACGGCGCACCGGGCGGCAGCATCTCGGCCAAACGCTCACCCGATCGGCGGAGCGGCTCGACGTGGTGCAGGGACAGCACCGCCAATGCGGCGTCGAAACTGGCGTTCGGCGCTTCGAGCCGGTCGAGTGCGACCGCCTGGACGTGTGGCACATGGCCGGCGGGATCGATTGCGACGACGTCGTAGCCGGCTTGCGTCAGGTGCTCGGCGAGCTCACCCCGGCCGGCGCCGATCTCCAGTAACCGTGCGGGCGGTCCCGGAAGCGCTGCCGTGACGAAGGCGACCAGGCTTCGATCGAGTATCCGATCACCCACCCGCGGCCGGACTGCCCTCATCGACCCACCCGCGCGTCAGCGTCAGCCAGAACGCGAGCCCGGCGAACTGCCCGTAGCGGCGGAAGTGACGGGCAATCGTCTTGTCACTCGCCTTGCGCCCGCGGAGCTTCGCGTATGTCGGCCGCGTCCACGAGTCGAGCACCAGCCGCGAGTAGCGTCCGAGCGAGGTGAGCATCACGTGCGCCGCCGCGTACGGGCCGACGCCGGGCAGCGCGAGCAGGCGCTCCTCGACCTCGGCGTCGGGAAGCGCGGGGTCGTTCAGCACCTCGAGGTCGAGCGCGCCCGAGGCGACATCGGCAGCGAGCGCGCGCAGGTATGCGCCGCGGTAACCGGTCCGTGCGGTGTCGCGATAAAAGTCCTCGCCCGCGGCAGCCATCGCGGCCGGTGGCGGAAACGTGCGACGGCCACCGGTCGCCGGCGTGCCGAGCGTGTCGACTATTGCCGTGACCATTCGCACCGTTCCGCTCCATGCGCAGTTCGTTGTGCAAATCGTCTTGACGACGTCCTCGTAGACGGTGGGGCTGCGGAGCATGCGCCCGGCGCCGTCCACGACCCAGGCGAGGTCGGGGTCGGCCGCAGCCGCTGCGTAGAAGCGTGAGAGGTCCTCGTCGAGCCGGAACATGTGACGCAGCTGCGCGAGTAGCGAGTCGCGCGACCGTGCGGCGACGCCACGGCCGAGGATTTCGACCGTCGCTCGGTCGTCGCCCGTCTGCACGACGCGGACCGTGCGCGCGGACCGAGCGACCGGAAGCGTCACCTCGAGTGTCCACGCCTCCTCGTCGACGCGCGACGGCGGCAGCGAGGCGACGCCATGCGACGCCAGCGTGCGCCGGAAGTCGACTGGCTCGCCGCCGGCCCCTCGCATGACGAGCTCGGTGCTGGCTAGAGGTCCCAGCCGAAATACACCTCCGTCCTGACGATCCTGTCGTGGCCGCCGAACGTCAGGACTTCCGTGTTCCGGCCACGGCTCCCGTCCGGCCGGCGCAGCTCGTATGTGACGAGGACCTCGTCCCCCGCCCCGATGACCCGGACGAACTCGAACTGCTGACCGCGCCCGGCGCCGGGCCAGCAGCGTTCGAACCAGCCTTCGCGGTCGAGTTGCGGGTCCGGCGGGCTCGAAAACGCGAAGTCTTCGCCGAGATGCTCGTCGAAGAAGCTCCGGTCACCGGCCGCAAAGGCCAAATAGCTCTCACGTGCGATCTGCATCCGCTCGTTCTCACCCACGGCTCGTCCTCCTGCCGTAATACTCGCAATGTGGCTAACCGCAACGTAGAGGCGGCGCGGCTGGGATTCGAGGCCGCGCTGCGCGGCGACTTGGACGCGATCGCGGAGCTGCTCGATCCCGACGTCAAATGGCACGGTGGCGATCCCTCGGCGGCGGGCTCATGCCAGAACCGCGCGCAAGCGCTCACGTTCATGCGCCAGTCGGACGTCATACGCGGCGGTCGCTTCGAGCTCGTCGACGTCGTCGGCGTAGACGACAAGGTGGTCGTCATGATGCGGCGGTCGTCCGACCAGGCGGCGCCGTCGCCGGTCGTGGCGAACCTAACGACGTTTCGGGACGGCAAGGTCGTCGAGATAGTGCATTACCCGAACGCCGACGACGCGCTTGCGGCAGCTCGCGCGTGATCAGCTGGGCCTGCGGGGCGGCCGCCGTGACCACGGTGGCTGCCGGATCTCGACGTGGCTCTCTGTCCGCGTAGGGCGGCCCTGCTCGTCGCGCGCCCGTGCGTGGTCTTCGCTCAGGCCGACTTCGAGGAAGACGAGTAGCACGGCCGCCCCGAGTCCGAACGAGAGCAGGACCACGCCTAGAACCAATCCGAAAACATCGTGGAGCAGCGCGAAGCAGAGCACGCCGGCAACCGCCAGCAGGGCCGCCGAGCCGAAGGCGAGGATGCGCGTCCGCGGTCGCACGCGACGATTCTCCAGGAACTCAGCGCCAGTCGGGTCGTCCCGGGAGCCGGGCGGTGATCCGGAGCAGCGAGCCTTCGCCGACGACGACCAGGAAGAGCGCGACCGCGACGGGCAGGAGCGGATCGCTTGAACCCGCATGCGCGCTCCGCCCGGCGCGCAGGTAGACGCGGGGGAGATCGCCCAGAAATCGCACAGCCGTCTCGGGGCGCGGGAGGTCAACTGTCCGCGGGCGATCCGGATGGGCCCTGTGCACGTGTCGCCGGCGCGCCCGGCGATGGCCCACCGACGGCGGCGCCGCTGCGGCTGCCGTTGGCCGCGCGATCGGAACAGGAGTTGCGTGCATGGTCACGGCAGCGACCACTGTCGTGACATGGCGCGGCGCCACCCGCGGCGTGGCGGCGACCCGCTTGACGACGGGCGCGGTTGCGCCGCCGTTCGGGGCGGGGTCGGGCGAGGTGCCGCCGGTAGGCGCAGGATCCGGTGTCGGATCCGAGCCGGCCGCGGCCGCGCCGGCGGTTGCCCCGAGACATAGACACGCGAGGACCGTCAATAGTGGCGCGACGGCGACGGACCGCATCGGCCGATCCTGTCGGGCGGGTGTTCCAGCGCGATTCCACACGCCCTACAGCGTGAAGAGCCACGAAAAACATCGGCGCGCGTGTCGATGTCAGCTGCGCGCGGACTGCACCTGTAAGAGCACGTCGGGCGTGATGCCGAACTCGCCGCTGAACGGACGCGCCTGCGAGGCGATCAGCACGAGCGTGATCGCGACGGCGCCCGCGAAGAGGCTCATCGCAAGTGCGGCGCTGCCACGGTTGTCGCTGTGCACGCATGCGATCGCGGCCAACGTCAGGACGGCGAGCGTCACCACCGCCAGCCACTTCACCCAGTTGACGCTCGAGCGGCTGACGATGATCCGCTGGCGACGCGCGTCGAGTGCGTTCTCGAGCGACGAGACGAGCTCGCGCTGGCCGGTCGCCTGCGCAGGGCCGGCGGGATGAAGCGACAGTGCAAGCGCTAACGCCTGCGCAAGCGGCGCCGGCACCACCGTCAACGTCGCGCGCTGGTCCGCCATGGCCGGCCACTCCTTCGTTGCGGCATCGCGGATGTGTCGCTGGACCAGCGCATCGATGCGCGACGTCGGGGCGCCGGGGAACGTCGCGGCGACCACAAGCTCCGCAGACCGGAGCGCGCTCGCCTCGCGGTTCACGGCGTCGCGCGCGTCGCCGAGGTCGCCCCAGAGCCCGGCGACCAAGAAGCCGACGATCAGCCCGAACACCAACCCCATCGGGGGCAGCATGCCCGGCGACAAGCCCTTGAGCGCAGCGCCGTGCGGGCCCGCCGCGACGCGCATGACGCCGAAGTAGATCGCCGCGGTCATCACACACGTGCCTCCGAGCACCACGACGATCAGCCATGGCGTCGACAGGCCTTCGACCGCGTCGATCACGGCGGCATTCGACCACTGCGGATCGGCTTGGTGAAATGCTGGTGCGCGTAGCGCAGCTCCACCATGCCGTTCGCGAAGACGTTGGTGCCGAGCAACTTGAGCGGGCCGTCCTGCAGCCTGCGGTCGAAGAGCGGCTTGCCGCTGCCGAGCACGACCGGGACGACCGTCACGTGAACCTCGTCCAGCAGGCCCTCGTCCGCGAACTGCGATGCGACGTTGCCGCCTCCGATGATCCAGATGTCGCGCCCATCGGCGGCGCTTCTCATGTCGTCGATCAGATCGCGAACGGACGCGGAGAGGACGCGCACGTCGTCGGCAGCGTCGTCCGGTACCGGCAGGTCGCGCGCGCTCAGGACCCAGTACGGCTTGCCGCGATACGGCCAGTCGGTCCCCGACGGTGTGTGGCCGAGGATGAACTCGTAGGTGACCGAGCCGCTGATCATCGCCCCGACGCCTTCGTAGAAGCGCTCGTACGGCCCACCGGGCGCCAGCGGCCCCCGCTCGAGCCCCTCCGGTGCATCGACGGTCCCGTCGTAGCCGGTCAGCCACTCGATCGTGTCGTCGCTCTCGGCGATGTAGCCGTCCAGCGAGGCGGCGCAGTAGTAAACGGTCGACCCCACTGATCTGCTGATCCTCCCCGATCGGAGGACCGCAAGGCAACCGGTGCTGCGGCGGCTCGGCTCATTCAGGGTGGCGTTTCAGGGTGCCTGCCCGATGTCCATGAGGCCGCTCCGGCAGACGATGCCCCCATGCAGTCATTCGTCCTCAGCGCGTCTCCCCAGATCGACCAGTCGTTCATGTACCTGGAGACGAGCATTCCCGCCGGCCTGACAATCGACGACTACCGCCGTTGCCGGCCGCGTCGCCCAAGCCGGCTTGCGCGCGCTCGCCGGGCCGCTACGCCACACCGGCGAGGTCGCAGATGAGCTGTGCGATCTGCGCGGGCTGCTCGACGATCATGAAGTGCGTCGCGTCGGTGATCGTGACGAGGCTGACGTTCGGGGATGCCGCCAATCCGCGCCGCTCCTCGTCGGTGAGCCCGATCTCGTCGTCGTCGCCGAACGCGACCACGGCCTTCGCGCCCGACTCGCACAGGCGCGTCACCAGCGAGCCGTGTCGGTCGAGGTAGTCGTAGTAGTTGCGCACGAGAGCGCGGCAGAACCGCGCATCGTTGTTGCCGAGGTCGGCCGCGAGCACGTCCGCGCTCTCCGCGGGGAGCTTCGACTTCATCGCGCGCGGCATGATCTTCAACATCGCCATCCACGCCAGCAACCCGATGCCCGGCACGCGCCCGATGCTGTTCATCGCCCCGAGCTCTTCGGCCTCGTCTTCGCGCGAGAAGCTTGGCGAGAGCAGCGCGACCGGCCCATCGAAGGCGCCCGCCGCCACCATCTCGAGCGCGACGTTGGCTCCCATGCTGTGCCCGGCAACGACGTCGGCATCGACCGCAACGGCGAGCTCCCCCGCAAGCTTCGCGTAGTTCTCGACCGAGAGATCCGTCGGGTGCGCCGTGCGCCCGAACCCCGGCAGGGTCGCCGCCACCACGTGGATCGCGGACGGAGCGAGCGCGGCGATTACCTGCTCCATCGCGATGGTGGTGCACATGCCGCCCGGTAGAAGCAGCACCGTGAGTTCGGCAACGACGGGGCCCGACTCGCGCAGATCCCAACCCTGATGTGCGACCGCAGTGGCCCTGACCGATTGCATGGGGTGAAGCTACGCGCCCCGTTGCGGCGGCGCCTGAGGGATTCACCCCATCTTCATCGGGCTTCACAGCGCTGATTGCGGCGGGTTAGGGTACGCCTATGCGGCTCTTCTCTCACGACACGAAGGTCGACGCTCTGAGCCGGGCTCCTCTATTCGAGGGGCTGACCGACAAGGAGCTCGCCGAGGTGGCGAAGCGGTCCGAGGACATGGATTTCCCTGCCGGCAAGGTCCTGTGCCGGGAAGGTGAGCTCGGCTCCGAGTTCTACGTGATCATGGAGGGTGAAGCCGAAGTCACGCGACATGGCCGGAACGTCGCCACGCAGGGCAGCGGTTCGTTCTTCGGCGAGATCTCCCTCGTCGAAGACGTGCCGCGAAACGCGACCGTCACGGCGGCGACCCCGGTCCGCTGCTTCGTCTTGACGCGTGGCCGGTTTCTCCACGTCCTCGATGAGTACCCCGGGGTCGAGCGAAAGGTGATGCGCGCGCTCGCGAAGCGCCTGGTCGCCGCGTCGGACGACCCCAGCCTCTAGCCCGACCACCTCGACGACGAGTCCCGGATCAGTGGACGTGGTCATGGCCGCGCACTGTCCGCCACGACTGCCATGTGACGCGCAGGATTACGAGCGTGATCAGCAAGCCGATGATCGGGTCGGCCGCCGGCACGCCCGCCGCAACGACCGCCGCCGAGGCGACGACCCCCAGCGAGACATAGCCATCGGCGCGCGCGTGGTTGCCGTCCGCGATCAGCGCGGGGCTGTCGAGCCGGCGCCCGGCGCGGGTACGCACGCGGGCGGCGATCTCGTTGCCGAGGTATCCGATCGCGCCTGCCGCCGCCAGCGCCCACAGGTGTGTCGGCGGCGTCTGGTTGATCAGACGGGCGACCGCCTCGACGCCGGCGACACAGGCGGTGATGAAGATCGCCGCGACGACGAACAACCCGGCTCCGCGCTCGGCGCGTGGCGAATGCAGCATGAACGCGATCCCGAGTGGAACCGCGGTCAGCGCGTCGCCGAAGTTGTGGATCAGGTCGGCCAGCAGCGCGACGCTGCCGGACAGGGCGAAGATCAGTGTCTGCGCGACGGCCGTCGCCCCGAGGACGCCGAGCGAGATCAAGACCGCACGCACCCCGTCGCGCGAGCGCTTGATCGCGTCGTCGATCAGCCCGTGCGAGTGGGCGTGCACCTCGTGGTGGGTGTGTACCGAGCTGCTCATGAGGACCAACAGACTCGTTCCACTCGCGCGGGATCCGGAAACCCGCGTTGGGACTCGACTGAGGTCCTTTGGTACGGCCTCGCTACTCGTGCATGCCAGCGGCCTCGATGGCTTCCTGCCGGGTGCTGTAGACGCAGACTTCGGTGACGAGCCCCGTCGCTCCGCGAACCGGCCCCGCAACCATCAGCGGGCTGGGTTCGCGCCGCTGCAGCGCATCTTTTCCCAGGGGGTGGCATAGTCCTGTCTGAGGAGTAGGCCTCGTGTCTCGGTGAGGGGGAAGCATGAGGATCTTTGCTGCATCGGCAGTCGCATTGGTTCTTGCCGCCGCGGGCTCGGCGGCCGCCAATCACGGCGGCCGCTCGCCATCGCGGATCGTTCGCGATGGGGCGGCGCGCTTCGAGGTCCTGAGCCCGACGCTGATCCGGCTCGAATACGCGGCGGACGGCCGCTTCGAGGACGGTCCAACGTTCAACGTCGTCGACCGCGGCCTGCCGGTGCCGCGCTTCCACACGAGCGTGCAGCACGGCTACCGCGTCATCGCGACAGACAAGCTGACGCTGCGCTACCGCGAGGGCTCGGGCCCCTTCACGGCCGACAACACGTCGATCACGCTCGGCCGGCGGCACGCTCGAACGACCGCGCACCCCTCATGGCCCGCGCCGCTGGCACAGTGCCAATTCGGCACCGCCTGCCAGGCCGAGGACGGCCGGCTGAACGGCGGCGAATCGGTCAACTACGACCACGCAAGCTTCACGGGGCGAGGATTCGCCGCCGACTACGGGCAGGTCAGCGCCTCCAACGGTTGGACCGTAACCGGCGTGCCCGCGGACGGCGACTACGCCTTGCAGGTGCGCTACGCCAACGGCGGGACGGTGAACCGGACGCTCACCGCCACGGTCGACGGGGCAGCGGCCGGCACGATCGACCTGCCGCCGACCGGCGACTGGGACACCTGGGGCGTCACCACGCTCTCCCTGCACCTGAAGGCCGGCTCCGACAGGATCGGCACAACGTGCGCCGCCGGGGACGGCTGCAACGTCAACGTCGACAGCGTCGCGCTGACCACGCCGAGCGCCCCATACCCGAGCAGGAGCACGACACCCGCGCCTCCGGTTGACGAGCCGGGCCAGCTGGGCGGCTGGACCCGCGGCCTCGATGCCTACACCAACCAGGGCGGCGCCGACGTCAACGACGTGCAGCTACACCCCGGCATACTCAACCGGCGGGGCTGGTCGCTGCTTGACGACAGCTACACCGCCCTGCGCACCGCCGACGGCTGGGCGAAGCCGCGGCCCGACCACCAGGGCGCGTACCAGGACGGCTACTTCTTCGGCTACGGCAACAACTACAAGCAGGCGCTCACCGACCTGCGCTCGCTCACCGGACCCGCCGACATGCTGCCGGAGTGGGCCTCGGGGGTCTGGTTCTCCGAGTTCTTCCCTTACACGACGGACGACTACGAGAACAAGCTCGTGCCCGCCTTCCGCGCCAACAACGTGCCGCTCGACGCGCTCGTCGTCGATACCGACTGGAAGTCGCCGCAACAGTGGGACGGCTGGAACTGGAACAGCAATCTCTTCCCAGATCCGCAGGCCTTCCTCGACTGGGCCAAGCAACAAGGCCTCAACGTCGCGCTCAACGTCCACGCCGGGATCGACGCCAGCGATCCGAAGTTCCCACAGGCTCAGCAGATCGCCGGCGGCAAGCTGCAACGTGCGGCGCAGTGCTTCTCGCCGACCTGTTACCGCTTCGACTGGAGCGACCAGGATCAGGCGAAAGCATGGTTCTCGCTGCACCATCCCTTCGAGCAGCAAGGCGTCCGCCAGTGGTGGCTCGACTGGTGCTGCACCGACAGCTTCGTCGGCATGGCGGGACTCACCCCCGACAGCTGGATCAACGAGCTCTACGCCAAGGACATCGACGCCGAGGGGTTGCGCGGCTTCGACCTCGCCCGGCTCGGTTCCTCCTTCGAGGACTACCGCGGCGCCCCACCATCCGGTGCCTGGGGCGAGCACCGCACGACCGTGCACTTCACCGGCGACACCGAGCCAACCTGGGACAGCCTGGCCTTCGAGATAAAGCTGACCGCGGCCGAAGGTGCGATTGGCGAGCCCTACGTCAGTCACGACATCGGCAGCTTCAAGGGCAAGCACCTTCCGGACGACCTGTACGCCCGCTGGGTGCAGTTCGGCGCCTTCCAGCCGATCCTCCGGCTGCACTCCGACCACGGCGACCGGTTGCCCTGGGAATACGGCGCCGGCCAGGCGCCGGCGGCTGACGCGCTGCGGCTTCGCGAGGCACTCGTGCCGTACACATACACGCTGGCGCGGCAGTCCGTGACGACCGGGATTCCGATGGTCCGTCCGCTTTACCTCGACTATCCCGACCAGGACGCCGCCTACGTCCACCCTGGCGAATACCTCTACGGCCGCGACATGCTCGTCGCCCCGGTCACAACTCCGGGGCAGGTCGCCACGCAAGACGTCTGGTTCCCACCCGGCCGCTGGATCGACTACTTCACCGGCGCCACGTTCGACGGCCCGACGACCGCGACCATGAAGGTGCCGCTCGGCCGGATCCCGGCCTTCGTCAGGGCCGGTGGCATCGTGCCCGAGCAGCCGCAGATGTCCCACGTCGGTGCGCAGCCGGCGAGTCCCCTGACCCTCAAGGTCTACTCCGGCGCCAGCGGAAGCTTCACCCTCTACAGCGACGCCGGCGAAGGACTCGGCTACCAGCACGGCGGGTTCGCCGAGACGCCGATCAGCTACCGCGAACGCGGGGCTGGCGTGCACCTGACGATCGGCGCCGACCACGGCCACTACCCCGGCCAGCTCGCCGGACGCGCATACGACATCGCCCTCGTCGACAGCAGCCAACCGGACGGCGTCATGGTCAACCACCGGCAGCTGCCGCAGGTTGGCGCCGGTGACACCGGTCCCGGCTGGTCCTACGACGCCGCAACAGCGACGGTCCACATCCGGACCGCGACCCTGCCTACGAGCGGTGCCGTCACGATCGACGAGATCGGCGGCCGGGCAGTCGACCGGGCGCAACCGGCCGCGGTCTCGCTGGCCATCGACCCGCCCACGCCGACAACGCTCGCCGCGGGCGCGACGACCACCGTCAGCACCACGGTCACCAACGCGGGGCCGGGCGCGATCTCGGACACCGCGGTCAGCCTGAGCGCACCGGACGGCTGGACCGTCACGCCGGCCGCACCGGCCGCCGTCGGCACGATCGCGGAAGGGGATTCAAGGACGGTCGACTGGAACGTCACGGCGCCCGCGGACAGCGGTGGCACGGCCTCGCTCAAGGCGATCGCCACCTACACGAGCGACGCGAACGGCTCGCCGGGAAGCGTGACCGTGTACCAGGGACCGCGTGCGACCCTGCCGCCCGTGATCACGTCGGTCGATCCCACGAGCGCCGCCGCAGGACAGCTCGAGACGATCAACGGCCGCAACTTCGGCGACACGCAGGGCAACAGCTATGTCTTCTTCGTGGACGGCGGCACCAGCTGGGGCGCGCCCTTCGACGGCGCCGAGTTCCACATCCAGAGCTGGAGCGACACCAAGATCACCTTCACGATCCCGACACCGAGCGGACCTGGAGGCATCTGGCACGTCACACCCGGCGACACAGCAACCGTCTCCGTAACGACTCCGGCCGGATCATCCGCACCGGCATCGATCAAGATCACCAACTGAGCGGGGGATGATTCCCGCAGCGAGGTCCGGGCATAGGTCTATGTGCCTGAATCCGCGTGGGAGGAGTTGCCATGAGGCGGTCGCTGTCGGTCCTGATCATCCTGTCCTCCGTGGCCATCGCTGTCGCCCTGTTGCCGGCGACCGCGGCCGCAGGATCGCCGTCGGTGCACAGAGGCGGCGGATGGTCGCGCGTCTGGTGGGACAACTTCAACGGTCCTGCCGGGACCGGAGTCAATCCGTCGGTCTGGAAGTACAACACCGGACCGGGGGAAACCTTCGGGACCGGTGAGATCGAGACGATGACGAGCTCGACCAGCAACGTGCACCTCGACGGTCACGGCGCGCTCGACATCACCGCGCTGGGCCATGGCCAGTCTTGGACGTCGGGGCGGATTCAGACCATCAGCAGCGACTTTGGCGCTCCCGCGGGCGGAGAGATGGCGGTCACGAGCTCGATCAGGCAGCCCAACCCAGCGAGCGGGCTTGGCTATTGGCCGGCGTTCTGGATGCTTGGCCCGGGTGACTGGCCGATGACGGGCGAAATCGACATCCTCGAGGATGTAAACGCCCTGAGCGAGCATTCGGCGACGCTTCACTGCGGCAACCTGGACGACTTCAACCCGGATGGCACGCGTGGTCCATGCCACGAGTTCACCGGGCTGTCGAGCGGGCTCTTGCCCTGCCCGGGTTGCCAGACGCGCTTCCACACCTACACCGCGGTGGTCGACCGTAGGAACGCAGCCGACGAGCAGATCCGCTGGTATCTGGACGGCCGGCAGTTCTTCCAGGTCAACGAAGATCAGGTCGGAGAGGCCGCCTGGTCGGCGGCGGTCGACCACGGCTACTCGATCATCTTCGACCTGGCCATGGGCGGTGGCTATCCCGACGGGGTCTGCGGGTGCAGTACTCCCACGGACGACACCACCTCCGGCGGAACGATGACGGTTCGCTATGTCGCCGTTTACACCCGCGACGCCGACTAGCGCCCGACGACCCGGAACTTCACCGTGTAGCTGCGCGAGCGGTTGCCGGCGGCGTCCACCGCGGTGACGATGGCTGCGTAGCTGCCGGGGCGGAGTTTGACGCCCGCCAGCTTGCGCCGGATGGCGATGCCTCCCGAGCCCACGGCTTCGGCGCGACGGAGGGTCGCCACCTTGGTCAGACGCGAGCCGTGCGCGACGCGTCGCTTGACGGTCAAGGTGAGGGTGGCCGGCTCGGAAAGCTTGAAGCGGAGCCGCGCACCGTGTCGCGCCGTAAAGCGCGCTGGGGCGATCCGCAGGCCCGTGATGGCAGGCGCCAGTGTGTCGCTGACCACGCTGGCCGAACCATTGCTGGTGGAACCGCTGGGCCCCGCCGCTGGGTCGCTGACCGGCACCGGCGCCGGCGCTTCGTAGGCACCGATGTCGCGCCTCGCGCCGATCACGCGTTGGTTGCCGTCAAGGTCCTGAAGACGGCGTCGAAGTTGCCGTCGTTCTTGTCGTCGAGAACGTTTTCGACCTTGTGGTCCAGCTCCAGCTGCGCGCCCATGTCGAGGATCCGCTGAATCTCGGCGTCGAGCACGTCGCGTGGCAGGCGGTACTTGGGGACGCCGAAGCGCATCATGCCTCCGGCCTTAGGGCCCGCACCGCGGATGACGACCTCGTGGCCCATTCGGCGCAGGTGGCGAGCGTCCGGCGGACGCGCTCGGACTCCTTGAGCGATATTTCTGGCCCAGCGGTGTTTGTGCAACAGCCTCGGGCTGAAGCAGCCGCATCCCGACGGCCACTCTCTCCACGTTGACGGCAATAGTTGCCGTCGGGGTGGATCGAGTGCCGCGTGACCGTCTCCCGCTTACGACGACGACCGGCAGTGCCGGCGCGCCTGGACCTAGCTGCCGAGCGGTTCCTGCGCGAGCCCGAACGGGCTCCCCTCGGAGTCCTTGCAGATCGCCCATTGCGCGCCGGGGTGCACCACGCTCCCGCCAAGCTTCGCCACACGGTCGAGCGCGTCCGCGATATCGCCCACCGCGAAGTACGGCAAGGAGAAGGAATCGCCGGGCCCGGGTCCACGCGCGTGGATACCGATCGTCGGGGCGTCCGAATGCGTTTGCCAACCCTCGCCCTCTCCCTCCTGTCGAGCCTCTAGCTGGGTGCCGAGAAAACCGGTCCAGAAGCGTCGCGCGCGCTCGGGATCGTCGGCGGGAAACTCAATGAGTGACAGCGGGGAGGAAGCCACCACGAGCACGATACGACGCCTCAGCCGCAGGTCTGGACACCGTTGCGCTCTCGGATCGACGCGGCCGCTCCGGACGATGACCGGCAAGCGTCCCGGCTCGCGCAGGACGCTCGAGCGAGAGGCCCACCCCGCAAGAGGCCGGGCCCGGGCGGCTTCGTTTACGTTTACCCGCGGAGTTTGGCCGAGAGGATTAGAACCCCTCGTCGCTGAGCGCGCCGGTTTTGCTAGCCCCGACGACGAAGGCTCAGTGCAAGAAGGGCGGCTGGCGAAACTACCCGCAGTTCAAGAACCAGGGCCGCTGCGTCCGCTTCGTCGTTA